>JAPZAO010000182.1 GCA_027460615.1 Candidatus Methanoperedens sp. | reverse complement strand
GAACTTGCGAGAGCTCTCGGATGGCAACTGGCCGATTTCCTGCGAACGGCCATCTTTCTCGGTGCGGCCTTCTTCTGCTTAACCGTAGACAACCCCAAGGCCGAGATATCAGCGAGCACGCTTCTGGGCGGGTTGGAGCTCCTCAAACCATCAAGGAGCTTGATGAGCTTCAGCTTCAAGCTTGGCGCGCGGCCTTATGCTCGGAGGATTCTAGGTCGGAAATCTGCGTTGATTACTTTTGCTCTCCCAAACTCCATGTGCGATCAAATCGCTATGCTCGCTGAACTGTGGGGTGCTTCACGAAACGAGGCATACAACAAATCTCTACGTCAGTGCTTGCTGATCTGTTTGAAGGCACAGGAATCAGCATTGATTACGTCTCGCAAACGCTCAGCCCCTCTCAAATCGTGATCCTGTTCTGTATGCATCTCCCGGCCATATCTGGGCCAGAAACCTAGGCCTCCCAGCACCTTTTCCTCTATCCAGTGATGCTTGCTTGCGTCTTTCTTGGAATGCAGTGGGGGGGTTTTCGGCATATTCTTACATAGTGTAGAATTCATGAGTCGCTGGAATGCTTGTATGGGAAATGGGGATTCTTTGCCGCACGCCTCCCTACATTCTAACATCCATCAGATATTGAGCAACCAACCGCAAAATGCCCCTAAACATAACGGTATCAGAATTGAGCTGTTTGAGCCAATTCCGCGGATTCCGTTGACTTGTTCTATGACGCTTCATGTTCTGAACCGATTTCTTTCACGGACCGGTTTGAAACCCTTGGTTTCCAATGGCGAACCGCACAAAGCAGATCATGTTGCTCGATAGAAGTAAGATTGGTAAGATCCCTAGGGAGGATTACTATGCAGAGCGACAGAAGCGCTGGGTTTGGGTTTTCCCGAAAATCGATAAGCACTCAACATTAAACCAGATCGTCGACTTGGATATTTTCTGTGCGATCCTCTTCCCGCACAGCATCAAGAAGCAGGGTGTCGCCAGAGCGATAATACAGATTCTGGTCGAAGAGAAGCGCCCACTTTACCTTATGGATCTTCACCATAAAGTTGCGGAACGGATCAAAGTCAGTGCCCAAACGCTCAGCGATACGTACAAAGCCATGTTGCGGAGCGGCCTTCTCGAAAAGAAATACCGCAACGAGCCAACAAAGCTCAGCGTTCAGTTTGCCAATCGCTTGCGAGACTTGGCCTCATACTGGGACAATTATCTGGCTGCGAAGAAAATGAACTGACATCCAATTTTTTGGAGTATCTCATAACACTCCAATATTTTGGACCTTAGGCGGTATAGCGGGAATCTGCCTTGCTTGGCTTGGGCGGTTCAGATGATGTCTGCGGCTGGGGAATAGGTGGCAAGGGTGGAGGAATGTTCAAGCTTCGCGATATGAGAATCGCGTCCGCTATTGCCACGTTCGAGACCGCCTGAATGAGCTGAACGGGTGGAGATTTCTGAGCTTTGTGCTCGTCTACGATCTTCTTCGTATCTTCAGGAGTGCCCGTGATTTTCGCTTTGCCTTTGAGACTGATTTGGGCTATGGATGGTGTATAGTTAACGGTAAAAACGAATGGCGCGCAAATGTTGGTCTTTATTTTCCCTCGCGTATGGTTTTTCGTTATACACAAGTTCATTACATACACCTGGCAAACTTAATTGCCGGGCTTCCCCCACTATCACACCATCGTATATAAGAGTTGCGGACAGCTCTTTCAAAAGGATTAATAACGAAGAAGAACCTGGGGGTCAATATGTTTAAATTTGTGGAAAGGTGTATAGCAATAAATGGAAGAAAAGGTAGCAGAAAAGTCTTATTTCACAAGATCAACCAGATTCATTAAATCTATAGGTTCATCACTTATTTTAGGCCTGTCCGGTTCATTGAATGGCGGGGTTGCTTACAGTTATATAATATCGTTGGATTACCAATATTTTACCCCCGCAGACGGGATCATTGCAGGTTTAATAGGGGGTCTTGGAGTTGGAGCAAAAAACATATTTTCCAAGAGTATATCTGAAAATGAAAACTATAATGAAGACATACCCTTAAAGAATATCGGAGAACATATTTTATTTGGTTTAATAGCTTTAGTTCTCGGATATATTTTTGTTTTTTACTTTGTAAAACTTCCCTCCCCGCATGGAGAGATTATCCCGCCTTCCGAACAGGGAATATCCCTTTACGGATTCTTAAAACAAACATTGGGCATACCTGATATTGCAGGAGCGGTTCTGGGTTCCATTTGTTCCCTTGCCCCTTTGATTTTTAAGCAAAGAATCAGGGCGTTAATGAAAAAAATTAACCGGGTTTACTGAGTTTCAAAATTGCCGCGGCGATATCCCCTTTTGATTCCCGAAGCGCATTCCTTGCATCGGTCTCATTCGTTTTTGCCTGTTCCATCACAAGCTTTACATCTTCATCCGGTATCCTGATCTCACGGGTGACTTCCTGCGGGGTTCCAATTATCTGGTAGGTCTTCATACCCCTGGCGTCCATTATCGAAACTTCTGCGTCCTTAAAAATAATATCCTTCTGTGGTGTGCGGATAATCACTTCTTCAACATTTTCTATCTCAGTTACGTCAATCCCCATCTGCTTCATCATCGAAGCCATCTTTCTGGGATTTATACCCCTGCCAAGACCCGGGAACATTCAGCTCACCCGCAACTACTGCATCCTGAGCCGCATTTTGCCGCATTGGGATTATCTATGACAAACCCATTCCCATATTCATTATCGATGTAATCGATTTTAAATTCATCGATATCATCCCGGATGTCTTTATTGAAGAATATTTTTATGCCGTTACTTTCCGAAACAACATCTTCGTTTTTTGGGGATTTTTCAAGCGTCAGGCCATACTGTATTCCGCTGCAGCCAAAACCGGCTGCGAATATGCGTAATCCGTGGTCAGTCTTTTTTTCTTTTTCAAGCAATTGTTTTAATTCTGCTGCTGCAGCTTCTGTTATCTCTATCATTTACTTCTCCTTTTTCTCTCTATGTTTTGGGTATATATAAAAATGTGGTATCAATCATGTTTTTTATTGCAAAAAAAGACTTAAATACTAACAAAACGAGTTAATGGCGGAGGCTGATTATGACTCGTGAAGAATTATTAGAAAAAGTAAAGACATCACGCCCATCCGTGACTGTTGTGGGCCTGGGTGGTGCTGGCTGCAATATCGTAACATGGATTGCTGACAAGAAACTCGCCGGCGGTAAAATAATCGGTGCTAATACGGATGCTTCGCATCTTAGCACAATGACAAGGGCAGATAAAATTATCCTGCTCGGTGAGAAGCTGTGCAAAGGGCACGGCTGCGGTGGATTCCCTGAAAGAGGGGCTGAAGCTGCAAAAGAGAATTTAGCCGAAATAAAGGAAGATTTAAAAGACACCAATCTCCTGTTCCTGGTAGCGGGTCTCGGAGGAGGCTCGGGTACAGGCGCAATCCCGGTTTTTGCAGGGGTTGGAAGAGAGGCTGGCGCCCTCACAGTAGCATGCGTTACAATTCCATTCACAATTGAAATGACAAGGCGCGAAAAGGCGCGTGACGCCATAAGGTCACTTGCAGAGAACTGCGATTCAATAGTTGTCATTGATAACTCAAAACTCAGGGAAGTGGCAGGCAACCTGCCCCTGAAGGATGCGCTTGCAGTAGCGAATGCACTTGTAGGTTCTTTTGTCAAGAACGTGACAGATACAATAACCCAGCCGAGCCTTATTAACCTTGATTATGCCGACCTTCGCGCCATAATGGAACGCGGAGGAATCGCCTCGATAGGAATTGGTGAAGGCGATGGCGCAAATCGTGTGGAGAAAGCGGTTTCGCAGGCGTTATCGACCCCTCTGCTTGATATAACCGATGTATCGTCAGCATATGGTGTCCTTATACACATCGTCGGGGGCGAAGACCTGACGCTGGAAGAGGTAGCCGTCGTAGGGGAACAGATAATGGATAAGGTTCCGAACACGAAGCGTGTGATATGGGGGGCAAAGGTTGACCCGATGCTTACCGGCGCTGTGCGCGTAATGGCTGTGCTGACAGGAGTAACTTGCCCGTTCCTCACCGGAGTAGCAAAACCCGCACCTGTTATACCACAGGAAGTAGTTAAACCGATACGAAAAGCAATGGAAGCCTTAGCAGAATCCTACCCGCGTGAAACAATTTCAAGAGCCGCTGTATTCAGTAAAGAAAAGTAGGATTTGATTCCTGCTTTTTTATCTTTTTTATTAGAGAGACTTTCAAATGATATTTTAGCTTTCGCTTGTTGTTGATTTTACCACGTATACCGATTTAATTGGAATAAGGAAATTTTTTGGGAAAAGATAGCCAAAATTTCATCTCGCAAGATTTAAATAAAGGAAACACCCTTCCGCTTCCGAGCGTTTTTGAGAGAACGCGAAAAAACTGTTACAATGCAAGAGAAGAAACGTGAAAAAATAGACACCGTCTTCTTCAAAAACCCAACTTGGAGGAAATATGAATCTTAGACAACCAAATGCGAATGAAGCGACGCAGACCTTTAATCGCTCAAAAAGCGTATCCCCGATGTCAGGGATATGCACCCGATGTATAGATGGTTGCCGCGGCAACTGTGAAATCTTCAAATCCTCATTCAGGGGACGTGAAGTGATTTATCCGGGGCCCTTTGGAAACATAACCGCAGGCGCAGACAAAAATTACCCCGTGGATTATTCCCATTTGAACATACAGGGCTACGCTGTTGGAGCATGGGGATTACCTGAAGGAGAAGAGCCCAATCCTGACACAGCTATATTCCCGAGAGTAAACACAGAGACCGAATACGGCTGGGATAAGAAAGTCCGCATGAAAGTGCCGATTTTCACAGGCGCACTCGGCTCCACCGAAATCGCACGAAAGAACTGGGAACACTTCGCAGCAGGCGCTGCAATCTCAGGTATCACCCTTGTATGCGGTGAGAACGTGTGCGGCATCGACCCCGGGCTTGTGCTTGACAGCAGCAAGAAGATTAAGAGCTCACCTGAAATGGACCGCAGGATTACCACTTACAAGAAATACCATGAAGGCTTTGGTGAAATCCTCGTCCAGATGAACGTTGAAGATACAAGGCTCGGCGTGGCTGAATACGTTTCATCGAAACATGACCTTGATACAATTGAGCTTAAATGGGGACAGGGCGCAAAATGCATCGGCGGCGAGATAAAAGTCAACAGCATCGAACGCGCGGTTGAACTCAAGAAAAGAGGTTACATCGTCACACCCGACCCGACAGACCCTGCGATAAAGGTTGCATACAAGGAAGGAGCTATAAAGGAATTTGAGCGGCACTCAAGACTTGGATTTGTCACAAAAGAAGGATTCATGGATGAGGTAGACCGCCTGCGCGACCTTGGTTTCAAGAGAGTCACTCTGAAGACAGGCGCATATTCCATGGTTGAAGCCGCAATGGCATTGAAATACTGCTCCGAAGCGAAGATTGACCTCCTGACATGCGACGGCGCGCCCGGCGGTACTGGCATGAGCCCCTGGCCTATGATGGAAGAATGGGGCATTCCTACATTCTATTTCCAGTCGCTGATGTACGAGTTCGCTGAAAAATTGAGCAAGAAGGGCATGAGAGTACCGGATCTTGCCATGGCGGGCGGCTTCTCAAGCGAGGACGGCGTGTACAAGGCACTGGCAATGGGTTCGCCGTACTTCAAGGCAGTATGCATGGGAAGGGCATTGATGATACCCGGCTTCGTGGGTAAGAATATCGGCAATTGGATAAAGGATGGCGATCTGCCAAAGACCGTATCCGAGTTCGGAAGCAGGCCTGAGGAGATATTCGTATGCTATGAAGAGCTTGCCCAGAAATACGGGAATGACATGAAGAATCTCCCGCTGGGAGCCGTAGGCATTTACACCTATGCCCAGAAGTTCAGGACAGGATTACAGCAGCTCATGGCAGGTTCCCGAAGGTTTAATATTTCGACTATCGGGCGCCAGGATGTCATGGCTCTGACCGAAGATGCTTCAAAGATTTCAGGCATTCCTTATGTGATGAATGCCTACCGCGAGACGGCAGAAGCAATTCTGGATGAGTAAGGAAAAAGTAACCGCAGGCTTATCTTGTATCTATAGTTAATCTGCGGTTATCCTTCTATTTTTTGTTGCCACACCTTATTATACCGTTCAAAATTTTCTAACGGATACACAAGATATCGATAGTTTACTCACGAACCCCGCGCTTGGTTTCAAATCCCCTCATGGTGGTGGTTGGGCGTGGAAGAAATATGCTCTAAAAAACAGAAGAGTTTTGTCCGAGGGGGGATTTCCACCCCCTAATAGCGAACAGAGGAGCAACCCGTAGGAGGTTTCGGGCTCGGACATAAGGCTTATTGTCATGATAATAATTATGCCTACAATATAACAATACGTGAACATGTAATATATAAGGTTATCCGTCATTTTAAAAATGTCTTATACAAATGTAAAGTGAGGTTTCAGTTTATCCGTGCTATCTATTTTTCCTTTTGTGGTTTTTCAATTTTAGAACCCAGCCAAAAACAAAATCCCGAACAGTATAAATAATGCCCCAGCGCCAATCCGGATTTTCGATAACGGCACTATTTCGCAAAGCTTTTTACCTGCAAGGATTCCAAGCAAGCTAATAAATCCCAGCGCAAGAACAGCGCCTGCAAATACCAGATAGGGTGAATCGTATTTTGCTACCAGTGTGATTGCTGAAAGCTGTGTTTTATCTCCCATTTCTGCGAGGGCTATCATACCAAAGGTTGAAATCAGCGGATTACCAGTAAGTGTTGTGGCATTTGTTTCATCTTTCTCGCAGCTTTCTTTTGATAATAATGTAAAGACCCCGAAGGCGATGAATAATAAACCTGCAAATATCTTAATCAAATCAGGATTGACAAATTTAAATAGCGTATTCCCTACCAGTACCCCAAGTGCTGTTACAAGAGTGAAAGCAAGTATAACTCCTGTAAAGACTTTAATCCTATCGTATCCCGCAGACAATGCGATTACAGTAAGTTGCGTTTTGTCGCCAAATTCAGCAAGCGCGATAATCCCGAAGGTTGTCAGGAGTGGAGTAAATTCCAAAATTACTTTCTCCTCTCAAACTGCAGCAAATACAAATCCGGCCTCGGCGTCTTCCCCTCGCCTCTCGCAAATTCGGGATAACATCGGCTGCATAGCGTGCGCCAGTTAAGCGACGCCACTATTGAACTTCCAGGCACAAGCCTTGCGAATGTCACGGTTGGTTTCACACTGAGGTTTGCAGCCATTTCCTGAAGATACGGCAATATCTGCGGCTCAAACACCTCAAGGTCGTCCACCTCAAGCCCCCGCATGTTCGCGGTTATACCCGCGCATCCGCACGGCAGGGCAAACATATCAAGCTCGATTAAAAGTACCGGCCTGCCTATCAGTTTCCTTAATTTCTCCTCAAATCCCGCTCTGTTTTTTAAAAGTTCTGATGTTGTCATGCTTTCACCGAATATGTTTCCCATGGCGCAAGCGCCTCTTGCTCAGTTCCGCCTTTTGTATAAACCTGTGCTACCTTCTTCGTAAGAGTCTTACAGTAACCGCATTTTTTACAAACCTTCTTGCAGTTCATCCACTGCTTCTCAAGAACACCGTCAAGGCTTTTATTGGGAATATAGAAAAGGTCTTTTAAATCCTTGGGGCAGTCTAGCAAATCCATGAGATTCCCTTCGTAGCTCTCATTATGGTATGCATTCACGCAATTCAGGATCCAGTCCACAAAATGAGTCCTGCCGCCTATCTTATAAACATCAGTAATATCCTTATAAAGCTTGATATCCTCAGGTCTTATCCATGGGGATTTGATGATCAATTCAGGATTGTCAATCCTTAGTTCCAGGCATTTATAGTAATAATAATCGTCCAGCACGTTGGGTCTGGGTTCTGGCCCGAATGCATGTGAGAAAAAGTTAAAATGTGCATACCTGAAAGGGCAGCGGTAAAGACAGCCCTCGTTCACGAGAAGCTTAAGCTCGCAATCCACGGAATCACGGATGGCATGAAGCACATCAAAATGCCGGTTTACATTCGAATCGATGACTATAGAATCAGCTCCCAGATTCTCAAAGAATTCCGCCTTTTGCGGCGAGTCCACGAAAGCAAGCACCGAGACTACCACACTCACATCAAAATCCCTTGCCATCATCTCAACAAGATACGGGTCAGCTACCACAATGGAATCGACACCGATATCGACTAATTTCTCGATATACCAGTGGTTTATCCTGTAGCCTTCAGGCGTGAGCTGCCGTCCCCCCATGCAGCTTGAATTCAATACAAGCTCCATCTTTACACCGTTCTTGTGGGCATATTCTGTCTGCGCCGCGATATCCTCAAGCTGCGGCGAAGCAAGATTGCTCCTGCCCGTGCCGATATAGTCAGGGGAGCCTGCCATGAATATGGAATATATCTTATCTTTTGCAGTCAATAATTCCTTAAGGCTGTTGATGTGCCCGGGTGAGGGAACAAAGAGCTTCATGGCTTTACCTGTTATTTGCAATCCTGATAAATGTTTTGCAGGATTTGGAGTTTGCCTGCAATATCTATTTATCTATTTAGTTTAATGATATTAAGTAAGGGGGAAAATTATGAATTGCGATTATTATAGCCTGCTCCAAGATATACACTTGTAGCTATAATATCTATTTTTTTATCTTTTGAAATATTTATTGCTTTTTGTACACAATCTTCATTTAATATATCAAATGAAGAATTATTATAAGCCATATCCCATACATGCCCAATATCTGTTTTC
>JAPZAO010000181.1 GCA_027460615.1 Candidatus Methanoperedens sp. | reverse complement strand
TCGTATCCCCACGGTTCGATAGCTCCCTGGCTTATTGATTTACTCTTATCCGGGATTATCAGGTCAGGGTCAAATTCCATCGTGCTGCCGAGCCCCTGGCAGGCCGGGCATGCGCCTCTCGGGCTGTTGAAAGAGAACATATTGGGCTCAAGCGGTTCAAAGCTTATCCCGCACTTCGTACAGGCGGCATGTTCGCTGAAAAGAAGCTCCTTGCCGTCAAGCACGTCCACAACAACAATCCCGTTTCCTTCTTTCAGGGCAGTAGCAACCGAATCCGCAAGCCGCTCTTCTATTCCCGGTTTTATTACCAGCCTGTCCACAATGACATCAATATCATGTTTCTGCTGCTTGTTGAGTGTTATATCTTCTGATAGCTCATGCATTTTGCCATCAATACGGACCCTGCTGAAACCTTTGCCTGAGAGTTCTTCAAACATCTGTTTGTATTCCCCCTTTCTCTGCCTGGCAAGCGGGGCAAGCACATGTATTCTCGTGCTTTCGGGAAGTGCCATCAACCTCTCCACTATCTGCTCGACTGTCTGCGGGGTTATTTCGCTGCCGCAATTGGGGCAGTGCTGTTTTCCAATCCTCGCATACAGCAGGCGAAGGTAGTCGTAAATCTCGGTGACCGTGCCTACGGTTGAACGGGGGTTCTTGCTTGTGGATTTCTGTTCGATTGAGATGGCGGGCGAGAGACCTTCTATGTACTCGACATCGGGTTTATCCATCTGCCCTAGGAACTGCCTTGCATACGCCGATAACGACTCGACATACCGCCTCTGCCCTTCTGCATAAAGCGTGTCGAATGCAAGGGAGGATTTTCCTGAACCTGATAGTCCTGTTATCACTATCAGCTTGTCCCTTGGAAGCTCAAGGTCAATATTCTTCAGGTTGTGGACACGAGCGCCTTTGATTATTATTTTATCTGTTGCCATGAAAAGGATGAATGTTGTTATATTGGTGGAGGATGGCTAAAATATTGCTGTTGCGATATTTCCGACAGTTACTTCAGGCAATCGAATTAAAAACACTTTAAACCGTTAGTTACTTAAGTTTACTTTGTATGTAAAGTTATTATGATACAATTGGACAATCTCGATGTTAAGATATTGACCCATCTGCAGAGCAATAGCAGGGAGTCATTCCAGGAGATTGCAAAGCGCTGTCTTACAAGTGTGCCTACAGTCAAAAGCCGTGTGGACAGAATGATTGAACTCGGTGTCATCAATAAATTCACTATAGATATCGATAACAGTAAGCTGGGTATAACCGAAGCGATACTCCTTGTAAATGCAAAGCCGGGCGCTGTCAGCAGGATAACTGATGAGCTCCGGGGGCTGGAAGAGGTAAAAGAACTCTACGTGACATCAGATTCCGATACAGCCATAGTTTCCAGGGTAGCAGGGGATATGCAGCGAATTCTCACGATACAGGACAGGATAAATCTCACTGATGTGAACAACATCCGCGTCCTATCTGTAAAAAATGCATTCAGAAAAGATTCTACCATCCCCCTTGCATCTACCGGTATAACCTTAACCTGCGCCTATTGCGACCGGAAAGTGGCAGGGGAGGCGGTAAGAAAAAAAATAGATGAGAAGGATTATTACTTTTGCTGCACTACATGCCAGGGCGAGTTTGAAAAGAAATATAATAAACTGCTCGCCAAGGCTTAATGGTGAACAGAATTCAATATAGATATATGAATTATAGGAAATACATCCCGGCGCTCAGTTTTGAATGGCTTACCCCTCTATACGACCCTGTGATGCTATTAATGCGCGAATCCACTTTCAAGCGAAGCCTGGTTGAAAAAGCAAAAATCAAAAATGGTTATCGGGTACTCGACATCGGCTGCGGCACAGCAACGCTGACAATACTCATAAAGAAGACTTATCCCGGCGCCGAAGTGACCGGGCTTGACGGAGACCCGAAAATTCTCGGGATAGCAAGGGAAAAAGTAAAAAAGGCTGGTTTTGATATTGCTCTTGACCCCGGGATGTCATTTGAATTGCCGTATCCTGACTCTACTTTTGACCGCGTGGTTTCAAGCCTGGTTTTTCATCATCTGACACGGGAAGACAAAGCCCGCACCTTCAAAGAGATATTCCGGGTTCTCTCGCCCGGTGGGGAATTGCATGTCGCTGATTTCGGGAAACCTCATAATGCATTGATGTATTTGATATCCCTGGTATTCCGGCATCTTGAGGAAGCAGGAGATAACATAAATGGTTTGCTGCCTGAGATGTTCAAGAATGCCGGTTTTGACCGGGTCGAAGAGACAGGCAGATTTATGACGCCGTTCGGGACGCTTTCCCTGTACAGGGCGCATAAGGGTTTGTTAAAAAAAGAGGCATAGGAAATTAGTCATCTAATCAAGTCTGCTTTTTATTATTGTTGCAATTCTAATAGCTTCATCTAAACTTTTTTCCTTCTTATCTACAACCGTGATCTGTACAAAATAATTACGTTGAGAAAAATCTAAACCAACGGTTTTAACATCCGGCGCATCTTGATGGATAATATAATTATCAAAAGAATTATCTCCAATGTTAGGTGAACCACAACCAAAATCTAAAACATTCTCACTACTCTTCCATTTCCGGGCCTTCATAGTTTCGTCGCATCGTATAAGTAAACTGTCAAAAAACTCTTTAAAACCTGAATCAGCATCAAAATTTTTAACAACAACCCCTACCTCTCGCTGCGTCTGATGATCTATCCAGGTCGAAACCTGTCCGACATATCTATTACCAACAGGAACTTTTTTATCTTTTGTCTCTTCATCATTTCCTTGTTGTTGGGCAGTATAGTTATAAGAACTATTCTTAGGAATGGAAATAAACTTGAAATCCCATAAACCGAGCCCGGGAACATCACTTTGCTTGATTATTAAATCCGGTGTTTGAGAATCCATCGATGTATTAGAGTTTGCTGCCTTTTCTTCGCCAAGACAGCCTGCAGCAAACACAATTCCCACAAAGATAATACACATAAGCAAGCGTTTTTTCATAAACATATTCCTCCTATTTTATTTATCATTTAAACTCCAAACAGTATTGCCAGCAAATTCCTTGCACCCATGGAGAATCCAAGAACGATCAACGTTAATGCCATCATATACTTCTCATCCTGTTTTTTATCCCTATATGAATCTTTTTCAAGCAAGAAAATTATCAATAAGACCAGAATTAAAGACAAAGGAATCAGTACAGCCCCGGTTCCAAAAATAGATGCCAGGAGAGAACTGAAAGGATGTTTGTTTGTGTAACCCAGTAGATCCACGCCTATATATGTCGTAAACGAATCGAGCATAAACGAAAATATCACGAACGAATACATCCTGCTTCGAAGATATGTCATACGGACAGCGGGCGATACTCTTTTGACGATTTCTGTCAATGCTATGGCTGGCACAAGACTGTATACCAGAATACCGGGATTCCAGTTTGAGGGATTATAATAAACAATAATAGCAACTCCTGCCAGCGATAAAACTACCCCGGCAGTGGCGTATGCACGAATATAGTTTCTTATTTTCTTGACCTTTTCAAGGTATCTGGTGATGAGAAGAGTCCCGAAACATATTGCAAAGATGAGGAAGTAAATTAGCGGCGTGATGAAAAAATATTTAACCGGCGGCTTAAGGAGACCTGCATCCTCGATTACCCGAAATACTGAGCCCATGAAAATATAAGGAATCGTAGCGATGACAAACTCCTCATCGACTTTGATTTGCAATTTATTCAATAGTTTAAGGATAGCAAAGACTCCAATGAATAATATAATGACATATGCGACCATGTCAAAATGATTATAACTCGTATCATTGATGATGCCATCAATAAAATTCCGGTTTACGAAATCAATCAATCCGCTCATTATTATCCTCCGCAGAACCCATATACAAATTCAACTGCATCCCCGTCATGCAGCAATTGTTCCAGCATATTTTCAGGCGCCGAACCATTAATAAAGACCACACATCCATTCAACTGGTCATTTGCCAGTGTGGTCTTATAAGCCGTATCTATATCCTTCTTTTCTCCTGCTTCAACAATCCTGGCATCAATTATCCGCAACAATTCTCCAAGTTCACTTCCATCTGCAATTTCGAAAACATCTGTTTTGCCGACCAGTTCCTGCTGGGTAAAATCATAATTCACTTTTATTTTCATTGTTTTACGCCTTTAACCTGTGGGATTCTATTCTCATAATCATCCGCCTAGATGTCCATTACAGCCTGTTTTACAATTGATATCTGATAATCCATATCAGGAGAATCAAAAATTATCCAGTAAACTCTTCCCCTGTTGTAACTCATTTTAAAATAATAGTAATTTATTAAATTATTTTCTTTCATCACATAAACATCAGGCTTTTCAAACTCTATTATATCCAATTTTACGGGTTTAGTGAAGCTATTATTCATCATATCCATATTGCTGTCCATGTTTTGCGACCCCATATTTCCCATATCGCCTGAGTTTCCATGTTCTTCATTTCCGGATGGGCCACCCAGCATTGAGTTCATGGCATTGAATGCATCGTTTGCAGCTTTATGGTCAGGAGCCTCAACGACCCAGATGCGCATGGTGCCCCTATTGCTCCAGTACACTGCTGAGTAAGCTTTCGCCAGTGGTATGTCCTTCAATCCATACATGCTCGATATCTGCCGTGCTGCCAAATCTCCGGTATCGTATCCGGAAAGGGTCATATCTCCCACTTTCTCAGTGAATATGCTTTTCCTGGAGTCAGATAAATATAGAAATGACGCCGCCAGCACGACGATAAGGACGATTGCAATTGCACGATGAGTTTTTTTCATTTTATACCAGGTACATTTTTTTGTTTTCTGTCATCCAAACTCCTCTAAAATACATAATCCAACTTTACAATCGATGTAAACTAAATCAATAAAGAATCTGCTCACTTATGAGGGTTGTGGTTTATAATATAAAAAATTAAAGCATTCTTGCTTAAAATTTCCAACACTTAGGGAATTGGAGGACGCATCTGTGGTTAGTAAAATGGCAGGTATTACATCATTCTTTTCATATCGGCACTGCCTGAACCCATCATCGAACTCATATCAGAACCCATATCACCGCAATGACTTCCGCCCTGTGTGTTGGTATTTCCACCTTCAGGTTTTCCACTACCCATCAGTTCACCGCAGCCTTTTGCACCATTCATCATATTTTCGCATGCGCCGGATTGCATCATCTGCGAAGGACATTTTTCCGGCATATTCTCCATCATCTCCCTAGTACATTCATGATTCCCCGCGTCATTTGTTTTCTCGCTCGTATTCTGCGCCAGTGCGACCGCGGCTCCGAATACCAGCAGTATCCCGAGAATTCCAATGACTAAAACCATCTTCTTTTTCATAGTTCTCATCTCCGTGTAAGATATGATAGTACTACAACTACGATAATCATGATTAACAGGTGCAGCCACATACCCGAGCCACCGCCGCCGCAGCAACCGCCTCCATGGGCTTGCTCTTTTTCAACGGGATTTTTTTTAATGCCCGTTTGGTCTTCTATTATATCATCGTCTTTTTCTTTCGGTTTACTTGATCCACAGCAGTCCATTTTTCATTTCTCCTTTAGGAATCTTTAAAGGTTGTTGTTATTCATCTCGTTTCTGCTTAAAAATTAGAATAAAAAGATACATCAAACTTTAATTTTCAAAATGTCTTATAATATTTGCTTAAACTGTTGAATTATTCAATAGGTAACATTCATCGTTAATGAACACTATTTATATTTAAAACGGAGCATAAGTGACATTTGTATGTCGAAGACAATTGTCATCATCAATAAATATATATATACCACTCCAGTATACTATCAGAAAGGGAGAGTCTAAGATTTATGGAACTCACGCCAATCCAAAAAGAGATTTTAACAGCCTTAATTAATCTATACAGGACAAGAAAACAAGCAATCAAAGGAGAAGATATTGCAGAGATCATACAAAGGAACCCTGGAACGGTCCGTAATCAGATGCAATCACTAAAAGCGCTTGGATTGGTTGAAGGAGTGCCCGGACCCAAAGGCGGATATAAAGCAACCGGCGCAACATACAGGGCATTGAGCTTATCTGAAATGGACAAAGAAACAAACGTGCCCATAAGACGGAATGATGAAATAATTGAAAACGCCACGGCATCAGAAATCAGTTTTACGACAGTCAGGCATCCTGACCTGTGCAATGCTACCGTACATGTTATCGGTGATATACGAAAATTCGATGTGGGGGACAGTATTTTAATAGGACCCACCCCGGTAAATAAACTTGTAATACGCGGCTCGGTCATTGGCAGGGATGATACCCAGAATTCAATATTATTCGTCATCCAGGAAATGATATCCCTTCCAAAAAAACCGGTTAAAAACTATATCAGGGAAAATCCGATAACAATTCCCGCAACGGCAACAATACAGGAAGCTTCAAGGATACTCGTTAAAAACAATATCCACGGCGCTCCTGTAAAGGACAAGGATGGTATAGTAGGTATCGTCACACTTACCGATGTAGGAAAAACACTTGCAGAGGGGAAGACCAGCCTGAAAATTAAGGACATAATGACAAAGGAAATAATATCCGTTGATGGTGAAATGCCTCTTTACGAAGTTGTAAAGGTATTCAATAAAGAAAGAGTGGGAAGGCTAATGATTAGGGTTAACGGGGAACTGGTCGGACTTATCTCAAAAACAGATATCTTAAGCAGGCTTGCTTTTTATTAAGAGGAATAGGCGGGCGCTGGCAATCATTGAGAGAATTTTGCAAGGCCGTTCTCATCATCTTTTTTAAGTCTCTTTGTTATCTCGATAAGTGGATGTTTTGCATAATCAAGAATCTTGATGTCAGATAACGTATGAAGCCCTGATGTGGTAGCTGTCTTTTCCATCCCGAGATGGATTTCATCCCCCAGCGGAATGACGTATGCATCCATAGTTTTTATTCCGAGTTTTTTTGCAGCTATTACCCTGTGATGGCCGTCCACGAGAATGAGTTTATTTGTTTTTTTAATCACAACTATCGGTTCGGCAAGCCCCTTCTTAAGTTCGTATATCCTTCCGTCAAGCTCGTCTGCATATACTTTGGGCTGCGTGGGCACAAGTTCATCTATGTTGACCGTTTCGCGAACTACGTCAACATGTATATTGTGGATTGCTTCAAGCGTCTTCTTGAGCGTCCAGACTTTTTGCGGGCTTGTTCGTTCGATATGCGAACGGATGACATCGGAATTTGTAATAATGCCCTGCAGATGCATGTTCTGGTCTACGACAGGCAGTTTTGATTTACCCGACCTGAATATGACGCGCGCCACATCGCTCATTTCCATTTCGGTATCAGCGACGAGTATGTCCCGTGTCATGACATTGGAGATTTTTTCATCGAGTGATTTTTCAAGCAGATTTGAAGCCGATACGTATCCTGCGACTTTGCTGTCCTCAACTACAGGAAAACCATCGTGTCCTGTCTTTCGAATCATGTTTATGACATCCTTGACTGTATTCTCCGGGGAAACGGTATCTACGTCCTGTGTCATGTAATTCTTGACTTTTGGATGGTCGGTCATGTTATTTTTATAGTTATAGGCTTATCCCTTTTTAAAAGTATTGTATATACCAATCTTTATTACCTATTGCAATCAACTTTTAACGGGTGAACATTACGAACGACCAGAACAGGATGCTTCTTGATATTTTAAAAGAGGCGATATCGATTGAGATTTATGGCACGGAATACTATTCGATATTCAGCGAACTTGTCGAAGATGATAATGCAAAGTCTATTTTCAAAGGACTTGCAAGAGACGAGGGGGAACACAGGGACCTTCTTGAGAAAGAATATAAAAAAGTATCAGGGAAGCCAATAGATATCACAGAGCTTGATGAAGAGAACAGGGAAAAAGCAAAGCGGATTTTCCCTGAATCACTTGAGCCGCTGGGAATCTCCGAGACAAAGGATGTTTTGACGCTCGGGATACGGACTGAGAAGAGGTCTATTGAGCTGTATTCAAACGGCGCAAAAAAGATTGATATTAAGTCAAGCAAGGAATTGTTTTTGACACTCGTGCATTTCGAGGAGGAACATAAAAAGACGCTTGAAGATGCGTTATATTACCTTGAGCAGGAAGGCTCTTGGTACGGTTATTCCCCTCCCACGATAGAGGGTTGAACCTGAATGGAACACCTGCTCTTTGGCACGGCAGGCACACCATTAAGCTCAAAAGGAAATGACAGTTTATCGGGTATCAAGCGCGTGCGTGAATTGGGTCTTGGCTGCATGGAACTTGAGTTTGTCCGCGGCGTCAGAATGGGAGAGGGGACGGCAGGCAGTGTGAGGGAAGTGGCAAAGAAGCTGGCGGTAAGATTGAGTGTGCATGCCCCTTATTATATCAACCTCAATGCTGAAGGTGAAACGCTAATCAAAAGCAAGGAAAGAATCCTGAACTCAGCAAGAATCGGAAGCGTATGCGGGGCAAAAAGTGTAGTAATCCATGCGGGTTTTATCCAGGACTGCGGAAGGCGGGCAGTTTATGAAAAAATAAAAAAAGAGCTTATGGATATCCGGGAACAATTAAAAAAAGAAGATATAGACATCATATTGCGTATTGAAACAATGGGACGGGGTTCCCAGTTCGGAACGCTGGATGAAGTGCTTGGAATTACTGAAGTGGATGGGGTTTTGCCATGTATTGATTTCTCCCATCTCCATGCTTTGACCGGGAAATATAATTCAAGGGAGGAATTCGGCATGGTTTTTTCGAGAGTGGAGGACAGGCTTGGGCGTTTTGGGCTTGACAATATGCATATACATGTTTCAGGGATAGAATACACGGATAAAGGCGAGAAAAAACATCTTGTATTTTCTG
>JAPZAO010000180.1 GCA_027460615.1 Candidatus Methanoperedens sp. | reverse complement strand
TATCACTGGCAATGGTTTATAAAGAAATAGTTACAGTAAGAAAAAAACTTGAGATTTTCGAGGATATAATCATACCTAAGGAAGAAGTCACTAAAGCCGAACTTGATGAGATTAAACAGTTAAAAAAAGAATCTTTAAAAGGAGAGCATGTTCGATGGGATGAATTGAAAAAGGAGTTGTCTCTGTGACATCCTTCACAGTGCTCATTCATAAGAAACTCACAAAAGATATCAAAAATCTCCCTAAAAACCATCTTGAAAAGTTTGCAACCCTGATAGAGACCCTCAAGACAAATCCTTTTCCGTGGAAAGATTTTGATTTGAAAAAAATTGAAGGGTCTGAACACACATACAGAGTTCGATTCGGAAAATTTAGGGTCACTTATTATGTGGAAAAAGAGCTAAAGACGATACATGTTTTAAAATTTGAAACTCGGGAAAAGATATACAAGTAAGGGATGATTTAATCTTTATAATCTCCGCCACGATATCCCCTCCCCATCACACACAATAACCTCCCCCTCATATCCGCGCGGCAGCGCCCGCAAGTTCGCAAAACTCAGCTTATCCCCAAGCTGCGCCATAATGTTAATGTAACTTCGCAGCTTCTTCATCTCAAACCTCTTCAGCATCCGCGCTATTTCCTCCGCTCTCTCCCCCGCCATCTCCTTCCCAAGCCCCTCGCAGTGCATCACTTCCACGCCCCGCTCGCCCATGAAAAAAGGATAGCACCTGCAAATCATGGGACGGAATTCGTATATCGTGCAGGCGCCATCCATGTAAAAAACGCACTCTTTTGCATCGTTGCGCCGCAGGAGCCAGCCAATTGCATATATCTTATCACCGTCGGATAAGCACGAATAAATATCAGGCTGCGCAGCCTCATCCCACTTCATTCCTGTTCCTTTCATTATGCGCCTTATGTCATCCGGGAAAATCGAGATCGCATTGGAGGGGCGCAAAATATCCTCTGTAATCCTGATGCTGAAATTCTCACGGCAACACCAGCCGCAGCGCGCGCAGGAAAAACCGGATTTGAGGATATCCGGGACATAATCCCGCGAATGTACATGGATGAGGCTTTCTACTCTTCCCCGGAGAGAGGCGATTTCCATGGATAAACATCGTATCGGGAAGGATATAAAGTCTTTTGATTGTTCAAATGTGCTGGGATTTAATCAAAATCCAGCAAGCAAGGAAGCAAGGAGAAGATATATAAATGTTTGGAGACACAAGAAAAATAATGAGTCGTGGGAATATCCATAAAGTTTCTATAATTAATTTGGGTGATATTGAATGAGTGAGAAAGAAGTTGTAACCGAAAAAGCACCAGAGGCAGCGAAGCAGAACTGTGTTTCTCAAAAACAACAACCAGAGTTTTCGCTAACAGCAGGTTCGCCTGTTGGACGCATCCTGTTCATGCAAAGAACCATCGGGAATCAGGCAGTTGGGAGGTTTGTTAAGTCAGGCGCCCTTCAGGGTAAATTCAGGATCGGAAAAGCCGATGATATCTATGAAAAGGAAGCCGACATAGCAGCAAAGCAGGTGATGAGTGACATAAATATGCCCGACGGGCTGTCGACCCAGGTGCACAAAGACCTGGCCGGCCCGCCTGCTCTGAAACGCTCCTGCAACTGTGGAGGTAAATCCGGATTGGACGAAAACCCGGAGGTGCACCGCTTGCCTGCACTGTCACTCTCCACTATTGAAGATAGCGTCGTGGCAAGGGTAATCGACCCTAACGACCTCGCCGACAGCCAGCCAGTCGAAGAAATCTTCGGCGCGGTTGAAAAGACCGATGAAAAGATGGCACAGCGCAAAGCCGCAGACGGGGCATTTCCTCAAGCGACAACGCCCGACCTATCCCAATCGATCGACGGCGCTTGCCGCAGCGGTGGACAGCCCCTTCCATCCGAATCACAGGAGTTCATGGAGCGCCGTTTCGGTCACAACTTCGGCGCCGTGCGCATTCACGCCGACCAGATTGCGGGCGACCTGGCTCACCAGGTTCAAGCCCGTGCCTTCACTACCGGCAACCACGTCTTCTTCGCCCCGGGCGAATTCCAGCCTGACCGGACGAGCGGGAAGTACCTCCTCGCCCACGAGCTCGCGCACGTGGTGCAGCAGGGCAAGGGCAGCGGCGGTGTCGACCGGAAGATACAGCGCACGGGGAATGGTGGCCTGAACTGTCCGCCATATGCTAGCTATGACGGGTCACGTGACCTCTCCACCTACAATTGCGCAGGCCTCGCGCACCGGACATATGATTTCAAGAGCCTCGCCAATACGAAGACGGCTCTGTCCAAGGGATCGAGCGTAGCCTCCGGCACTCCCTGCGATCACGTCGGGGTGGTGAAGCACTGGCTGTGGGAATACGACATCCGCATGGAAGATTCCGATGGTAAAGTGGTCGCCCCCACCTGGCAGGACTTCCATACGGTGGGGGGCCCCACAGATGGCGATCCGCTGGCTAAGGATTCCGACGAGTACTACACCAAGAATGGAAAGAGGAAGGTCTACGGCCCCGGCACTGCACCGAGCTTCAAGCCCGTCGCCAGGGACCAGGCGCTCAAGAACGAGCCGGCCGAGACGCCGATGGTCGACGATAAGGGCAGGCCCCTCTACAAAGTGCGCTCGAACATCAAGGAGACCTGTTATTGCTTGCCGTGTCCAAAGTAGTCCACGTGGGCGGCCCACCCGGTTTGCTCATGCCTCTCCTCGCCTTCACGACGACGGATTGCGCACCGATTGCACGAGCCTGAGGCGAAGCAGATGAACATCGAGACGCTCACGTTTCCCAGCGGGTCAATCCGCTGCCAGCAGGGTGATTACATCCTGCAGCGGGGCGCTGGCGGCGGGCGCATCCGGGTCTACAGGGTGGAGGACATGGTCAAGCTGAGTCGTCTCGTGCCGTTCGGCAAAGACGCGCTCATCGAAGAACAAACCATCCTCGATTCGGAGCGGCCGGCGTTCATGGACGAGGTTCACCTCCTCCTCACGGCATTTGACCTGGACTTCGCTTCGCTTGAAGAGGCCATACGTGCCGTCGAGGCCGGCGACCTGGGAGCCACCACCGAGGGGTTTTGCCTGGATATCCGCCGTTTTCCCCTGAGTAGCAGCCAGGTTTATCGGTCCGCTTCGCACTGAATGTGCAATGATCGAAAGCTGTCAGGAACCTTATTCAAATAATCTTTTTCTGGATATTTATTATTGTTTTTCAAATTTATTAATGCAAATCTCTTCAAACTTCAATATCATTAAATATGAAAAGGTTGAATCTATAACATAGGGTGTGTTAATTATGGCATATGAAGCAAAGAATTTTGAGAGCCTATTGGGAACGAAAGGGTTAAGCGATACACTTCTGAAAAACCATTTTACGTTGTACCAGGGCTATGTCACAAATACAAATAAAGTAGCGGATGCGCTCGGAGCGATGGCAAAAGAAGGGAAGACCGCAAGTCCTGAATACGCAGAACTCAGGCGCAGGTTCGGGTGGGAGTGGAACGGCATGAGATTGCATGAATACTATTTCGGGAATATGGTAAAAGGCGGGAAACCGATCGATAAGAATACTAATTTATACAAGAAAATTGTCGCTGATTTCGGGTCATATGAAAATTGGGAAAAGGATTTCAAGGCGACTGGTGCCATGCGCGGCATCGGCTGGGTTATTTTATATTACGACTTTCATGCCGAACGGCTCTTTAATACATGGATAAATGAGCATGACGTGGGTCACCTTTGCGGAGCCAGCCCCATGCTGGTAATGGATGTCTTCGAACATGCTTATATGGTCGATTACGGGCTTAAGAAAGCAGATTATATAGAGGCATTTTTCAGGGCAATCGACTGGACGATCGATCCAAAATTTGATTCCATGCTGGGATGAATAATATGACGGGATGGGAGTTTCCATTTAAGCGGCAAACAATACGTTCATGCAAGAGCTGCGGTTCTCCCATGAACAAGCCGGAGGATTTCGGGACAAACGCTTTTGGAAGTAAGAGCAAGGAATACTGCCAGTATTGTTTCCAGAACGGAAAATTCATAAAAACAATAAGAGCACGTTGAAGGGCGGGAAATTATCCTGTCCGGGTGCCTATTCAATAAGTTCCATATCCTCGCCGCAGCAGACAAGAGTTCCTCCGCCAGCCTTGGTTACAACTACCTCATTCCCGCAAATATTACACCTGTACTTCTCGCCAACTTTTTCTACGCCCACGGTTGAACCTCCTTGTAATACTTATCCGGGAAGATATATAATCTTTAGTCATAAAACTATCATAAAAAGATAAAAAGGTGCAAAATGAACGTCATTTTAAACTTTATATTGTATTTCCTGATTTTCACCATAATCCACAGCGCTCTTGCAACCGATTATATCAAAACCAAAGCCCGGAGGCTTCTCGGGGATAGGTTTAGGTTCTACAGGATTATATACACGCTCATCAGCATTCTTACATTTGCCCCCGCTTTCCTTGTATGGATAAAATATTCCGGTTCGACACCGGTTGTTTATAGCATTTCCCAGTGGGCATTTCCTTTAATTATCCTGGCAAGGGTGCTGGGTCTTGGAATATTTGCGTATGCCTCATACCAGACCGATATCCTCGCTTTCACAGGACTAAAACAAACACATGAAAAAAGTAAACTGATAACAAACGGCGCATACGGGATAGCCCGCCATCCGCTTTATGCATCGGGAATACTTCTCCTCGTTACAAAAATGGAAATGAGCCGGCTTGATTTAATCGCAGTGCTGCTTGTTTCTATTTACCTTATAATAGGGGCATACATCGAGGAGAGAAGATTGCTTTCCATTTTCGGGGACGAATACAGGAGATATCGGCAGCAGGTATCCATGTTCATTCCTGTGAAATGGGTAAAGAAACAGACAGCGAAATTATTATAAACGTGTAAAACTAACCATTCCGCATGGATAGATTGCTCGGAAGTGTAATTAATGATTATAACCTGTATAAAATTATTGAAGGTATAATCGCAATACTTTCCCTTGTCATGATTTATCTTGGCATTCAAATAGCTCTGACATGGAAATCTTTAAAAAAGGACGGGGCAACAGGTGAAATTATTGCACAAAAGGGGAATTTTTTCAGGAGCAGCGTGTTCATTTTCATTGCGGGACTTTTCATGCTTATCCATGAATTTTTTGAAAGTTTTGAGGAAGGTGCGCCTGATTTTACAACGTATGAAATGTTTGAACTGATAGCGCTTTTAGGATTGGTACTATTCTTCTATGAATGGAATAAAATATTGAAGAACCTGAAAAAAAAGGATTTCTGAAAGTGCTGCGGTCTTAATTCAACTTTATCCCAGTAATACTTGAAATATTGTTCTCCTGCATGGCAACGCCCAGGGTCCGTTTTGCAGCCTCGATCATGGGTTTCCGAAGCGAAACCACAATAAACTGTGCATTGCCCGCAGATTTCTGGATGCGTTTTGCTACTTTTTCGGCATTTACACCGTCAAGGAACATATCAATCTCATCAAACGCATAGAATGGCGCAGGCCTGAACTGCTGGATAGCGAAAAGGAGCGACAGGGCGGTCAGGCTTTTCTCCCCGCCCGACATTGCTTCAAGCCGCTGCAGGGTCTTCTCCGACGGCTGGGCTTTTATGGTCATCCCGCCTGTAAACGGCTCGTCGGGGTTCTCAAGGAAAATCGAGCCTGTGCCATCTGATAACTCAGCAAAAACCTGTTTGAATTGTTCGTTCACACCATTGAATGTTTCCATGAACGCTTCTTTTTTCAGTTCCTCATATTTCTTGATGCGAAGCAGCAGTTCTTCCCTTTCATGGAAAAGGATATCGCGCCGCGATTTTAAATCTTTCTGCCTGTTTTCCACTTCGTTGTATTCGTCTATCGCCCTCATGTTGACAGGTTCAAGTTTCTCCATTGCGCGGGTAAGCGCTGCGATGCGTGAGGCAATGGACTCGGAGGAGGGCACTTCTTCTTCCCGTGCTATGCCAAGCTCTGCGATTTCATTATCAAGTTTGATTATCTGCTCGGTCAGCGCATCTTTTGTAGAATAAAGTGCAAGCAAATTCCGCTCCATGTCGTTTTGCATTCTCTCGACATCCAGAAGCCTCTCCCTCAAAGCTGCATGCTCTTTTTGCACCGTTTCCCTTTTTTTCTGGAGTTCAAGCAGTTCCCCGCCAAGTTCTTTTTCCCTTGAGTTTTTGACATTCAGCTCGGTTTCAAGAGCCTTAATCTGTTCCCTCAAGCCGTTTATCCTTTCCCTGTGCTCGTTTTTCTTTTTATCAAGCTCAACAAGCCGCCCTTTTGTATCATCTATCTTAGCCTGCGCATATTTGCGCTCAAGCGTAACTGCATTAATCCCGGCCTCAATATCCCGGAGCCTTCCCTCAAGCCTTTGTATTTCCTCTTCAATCCCTGTGGCTTTGCTGTTAAGCTCAGGCACCTGCGAATCTTTCAATAATTCTTCTATCTTGCCTATCTCTTCCAGCAACATATTGATCGCAGCGTCTTTTTCCCGTTTATTCTCTTCGACATTGTCCATGTCTTTCTTTATCTGGATACGTGCAGCTTCTATTTCCTTAAGTTCTTTATTCCTTGTTTCCAGCACTTCGGCAAAACGCGACCCGCGGCCCTTGATTTCGGTAAGCTGCATCTCAAGCTTTGTTATCTCATTATCAAAACCTGCCGCTTCCGTTTTTATCCTTGAAAGCTGTTCATCGAACTTTTCGAACTTATTGACAGCGGCTTTTCGCCTTCCCTCATATTCAGCAATCTGCTCTGCAATTTTTTTGATATTTTCCTCTTCGCCCGAAGCAAATGACAGTTTTGATTTTATCGTGCCTCCGGTCATTGCTCCCGCTTTCTCGATCAGTTCCCCGTCAAGCGTCACAAGCCTCTTCCCGCCCATGAGCCGCCTTGCGGTTGTCAGGCTGTCTGAAACAATGGTATCGCGGAATACATACCAGAAAGCAGGTGCGAATTTTGATTCATAATTAACAAGATTGAGCGCATAGTCTATGATGCCCTCTTTTTCGGTCTTTGAAAGTTTCTGTCCTGCTTCCAGTTTGTTAAGCGGTAAAAATGTGACCCTGCCAAGGCGCTTTTCTTTGAGATAATTAATTGCCCTTGCAGCGTCCTCATCGTTATCCACCACAACCGACTGCATCCTTGCCCCGGCGGCTATCTCAAGCGCCACTGAATATTTTTTATCAACTTTCCCGAGTTCTGCAATGGTGCCGTAAATTCCCGGAAGCTCTTTGTTCTTCTTTGCGCGAAGGACGGATTCGACAGGCTCGCTGTAATTGATTTCAGCCGCAGCTTTTAACCTTGCCTCAGACCTGGCGTATTCCTGCTGGAATATCCGCAGGGAGTTCTCAATATCGGTTATCACGCTTTTTATCTGGACCCTGTTTTTCTCAAGGTCAAAAGTATCTTTTACAAGTTCCTGCTTTTTGGCATTGGTTTCTTCTATCCCAGACTTTGCATTAGCGGCATCGAAATCCGCGGATTTCATTTTGGAGGTCGCATCCTCTATCTCAAGCTCCCTGTCCCGCGCCTCCGAGGATTTGCGGCGTATCGCATCGAGCAGGCGGTCTTCCTCGCGCATTTGTTCATTTTTTTCATTTTTCAGGGTTTCAAGTGCAAGTTTGGCTTCTGTAAGCTTATCCCGGGTTTTTGAAAATTTGGCGTCCACTTCTGCGATTTTACTCTTTACCACAAGCAGGTGAGTGTTTTTATCGCCAACCTCATTGGAAATGGTATCTTTCCTGAGCGTTTCTTCGGTCAATTTCTCATTAAATCCTGCGACTTTCCCCTGGACATCATCAATTTCAAGAAACGCTTTTCTTTTCAGGGACTCGATGTCATTTATTTCGTTCTCGGCAAGTTCGATTGTGCCGGTGCTGCGGGAAATCTCTCCTCTAATCGATTCTATCTCTTTCCTAAGCGCTATCTGTTCACTTTCGCCTTTCTTGATAATTAAAGCGTTTAAATCCGAAAGCTTACTTTCGATTCCGCGCAGTTCCTCTTTTTTAAGCTCAAGCTGTTTTGTGAAATCTTCTTTTTTATCTTCCTTATCGTTAAGTTCCCCGGCGAGTTTATCAAGCTCGTTTTTTGCATCCTTGAGTTTGGCAAGCAGGATATATCCTTCATATTTCCGTTTCTCGTCCCGAAGCGACTGGTATTTCAAAGCCTGGTCGCGTTCCTGCCTGAGTTTTGCAAGCTGGTCATCAACTTCAGCCAGGATAATATCTACCCTTTCTATACGCTCGCGTACGATTTCCAGTTCGTTGAGAGCCTGGTCTTTTTTATCATCGAACTCTGCCACCCCTGCAATCTCATCAATGATTTTTCGCCTCTCGGTAGCCGTCATTTCAATTATGTTCGTCACGTCCCCCTGCATGACCACGTTATAACCTTCCGGGGTTATTTTGGCTTTTGAAAGGTAATTGTGGATATCAGATAATCCCACTGCCTTTTCATTGAAATAATAATAACTGTAATAACCGGATCCGGTCTGCCTCACTTTCCGCGTGATTACAACTTCATCAGAATCGACCGGCATCTCGCGGTCTTTATTGTCAAAATGTATACTTACCTGCGCAAAATCCCTCGGGCGCGTATCCCCGTTATAAATGAGGTCGGTCAGTTTCTCGGCCCTCATAACCCGTGAATTGGATAGGCCGAGCGCGAAAAGAATCCCATCTATAATATTGGATTTTCCGCTTCCGTTTGGACCGGATATGGTAGTGAAGTCGTCGAAGAAAGGTATTTTTACTTTTTTTCCGAATGATTTGAAATTTTGAAGCTCAATTTCTTTGATATGCAAATTTACCTCTTCTTCATGGTTTCTACGATTTCCACCCCTTCAACTACCTTTTCGCTCTTCTTCAAGGCTGGTTTTTTCAAGTC
>JAPZAO010000179.1 GCA_027460615.1 Candidatus Methanoperedens sp. | reverse complement strand
CTGATGATCAACGGCAGCCGCTTCGATTTCACCGACAGCAACAAGCCGTTTATCCCCGGCGCCGAGTTCTCGCCCGACCGCGGCTTCTATCCCAAGGGGCTTACCCGGCAGCAGATCGAGGCCTATGTCGCCGCCCATCCCGAAAAGAAGGCCGAGATCTACAGCCCGTACACCGTGGTGCGCTGGCAGGGCGACGACCTCGTCGGCATCCCCTACCACGTCGCCTACCGTGACTTCCTCGAGCCCGCCGCCCGCAACCTGCGCGAGGCCGCCACCCTCAGCCCCGACCCCGCCTTCGCCAAGTTCCTGCGCGCCCGCGCCGCCGCCCTGCTCAGCGACGACTACTACCCCAGCGACCTCCTCTGGGTGGACCTCGCCGGCCAGAAGTTCGACACCATCTTCGCGCCTTACGAGACTTACAACGACGACATCCTCGGCGTGAAGACCACCTACGAGGCCGACGTCCTCCTGCGCGACGCCGCCGCCAGCGCCAGCCTCGGCAAGTTCAAGCGCTACGTCCCCGATCTCCAGGAGGCTCTGCCCCTGCCCGCCGCCGACCTGCCCTCCAAGCGCGGCCAGCCCTCTCCCATGGAGGTCGTGGACGACGTCTTCCGCGCCGGCGACCTGCGCCACGGCTACCAGGCCGTCGCCGACAATCTCCCCAACGACCCCCGCATCCACCAGGAGAAGGGCACCAAGAAGATCTTTTTCAAGAACTTCATGGACGCGCGCGTCGACACCGTCATCGTCCCCCTGGCGAAGCAGTTGATGACCCCCGCCCAGGCCGCCATCGTCTCCGGCGACGGCTACCTCGATGGCACCATGATGCACGAGATCTCCCACGGCCTCGGCCCCGCCTGGTCCCGCGTCCATGGCAAGCAGGTGGACATCCGCGAAGCGCTCGGCCCCGTTTACTCCGGCCTCGAAGAGGCCAAGGCCGATGCCGTCGGCATGTACGGCCTCAAGTGGCTGGTCGACCAGCGCGTGCTCCCCGCCTCACGCCTCCGCGGGTATTACGCCTCCTACGTCGCCGGCCTGCTCCGCACCGTGCGTTTCGGCGTCGGCGAAGCCCACGGCCGCGCCGAAATGATGGAGTTCAACTTCCTCAGCGACCGCCAGGCCATCGTCCGCCGCCGCGACGGCCGCTACTCCGTGGACTTCGCCAAAATGCCACCCGCCCTCGCCGCCCTCGCCCGCGAGCTCCTCCAGCAGGAGGCCACTGGCGACCGCGCCCGCGCCGAGGCGTGGTTTCAGCGTTACGATTCCATGCCTTCCGGGTTACAATCCGCGCTGCAGAACGTGAAAAACGTTCCCGTCGACATCGACCCCGTTTTCGCGTTCCCGGATCTCATCCCATGAGCAAACTGCAAGGGGAGGGTTTTTCAAGGTACTGGAGCTGATAGAGTTAGAACCTTTTCATAGCGATCATGTGGCGGTCGTGGCGCAAAAGGTTTGAAAAATCCATTCTACAATGGAAAAACACCTTCACACTCGTTAGTTATTTATACTCAGCTTATAATGATAAAAGCTGGACTGATATCTAAAATGATTATAGTCAGTGAAGAAGAAGACGATAGCGACTCTAGTCCGTTACTTTTTTTGAGGCAACCAGTGAATGACAGCGTACTTAATATCAACCATGACTACCGGTATTTGCGGATGGGATATTATGTATCTGCGCATGCTGAAACCTATGGAGTAGAAGTCACACCGGATTGTACAGAAATAATGGATGCATACAGGAACCCGCTTTTAATCGAGAAGGCAAAAAAGCATGGCCTCAGAACCAGCGGTTACAGGCTTGTAACATCACCGGACAGCGAGCTAGCTGCGCCGGTCATGCTATTTGCCGTAAATCCTTTCACCAACAACTCGATGAAAGTGATAAAGTCAGATTCAAGACTTCCTGGAATGATTAACAAAATGAGCTACGATGCGCGGTTCCCGGTTTCACTTCATCCCCTGACGGGTGAAGTGCATGAGATAATCCAGATGTTCGGGGAATCAACCTGCGAAGAGACAGCAGAATTCACAAAAAAATTCTATGAGATATTCAATATCCCGATATGTAAATTGATTGTCCAGATAGATGATGGCGGCGTTATACTGGACCATTGTGAACCTGCATTGAAAAATGAAGTGAAATGGGATATAGTTCATGATAAAGTGCATGAGATGAAACAGAGAATGTAATATTCCATGAAAATAGCCTGTTTTGTCGAAGCATATAATTTCAAAGACCGCTCTGAAAATAGAGCCCTTTTGAAATTCAAATCCACAGCAGAATCAATGGGACATTCATTTGAATTCATCTTCAAGGATGATATTTCAAAAATCCAGGATTACGATGCGCTTTTTATAAGAGCTACGACCGATCCCGGCAGTTCGGCATACATTATCTCAAGACTTGCCGAACAATCCGGACTGAAGGTGATAGATGACCCGCATTCGATAAGAACCTGCTCGAACAAGGCAATACTCCACGACCTGTTCCTGAAGAATAATATCCCCTCGCCAAAATCCATCTTATTTTACGGAGATTATACGGCAGGAACTCTTGATACGATATTCAAGACCCTGGGATTCCCTGTTATCATCAAGACACCGTATACCCGTTTCTCTTCCCATGTGGAGAAAGCGAATAATGAAACTGAATTTATTGAAATCACAAAACATTTGTTAAGGAAAGCAAAGGTTGTGGTGCTCCAGGAATATATCAAATCTGATTTTGACTGGCGGGTGGGTATTCTCAGGAATGAGGTGCTATACCTGTGCAAATACTGCATCCCGAAAGGGGGCTGGAAGGTGAAGTCAAAGATTAGTGGAAGAAACGTATGGGGAGATACAATCGCTTTACCGCGGGAATCTATTGCCCCGGAATTAAAAGATATCAGCATCTCACTTTCAAAATGTGTGGGCAATGGGCTCTACGGTCTTGATGTTAAAGAAACAGATAGCGGGTATAAGGTTATCGAGATAAATGATAATCCCAGTATATATGACGGATACGAGGATTCCGTGGACACGGACATTTACGAAAAAATAATCAATGCGCTGGTATCATAATTTCCTGGAAAGGTGCAGCGCATCATCCCCGTTCTTATAATAATTGTAGAGTTTTTTATCCACAACAAAACCCTTCGAGTCATATAGATTCTGGGCGGGTTTGTTATTGACCCCAACTTCAAGGGTTACTTTCTTGATCCCTTTTTCTTTTAGTAATCCAATAGTTTTATCCATAAGCAGGCTAGCTATTCCCTGCCTCCGGTGCGCGGGATGCACATTTAATGAATATATCCTTGCGTTGTGGATATTTTCCCGCAAAAGAACGAGAATTGACCCGATAATGCCGCCGTCCTCTGCAACCAGTACAACTGACCTGGCTTTAAGTAAAAGATACTTTAATTGTTTCCAGTGAAATTTTTCTTCCTTGAAACATATCTCCTCAAGTTCAAACAGGGAATCAAAATCCTCTTTTTTCGCAGTGCGAATTACGGGTTTCAAGGAACTGTCACGCGCGCCCTTACGCATTCCTGCACCTGTTTTACAACTTCAGGATAATCGCCAAAGATGAAACCCAGGTCCACAGTGCCGACCACATCAACGACGCCTATGGCAGCTATGCCATATCCTTCCTTATTCCTTATGGGTACAACTATAACGGGAATGCCCGCATATTTGCCGCTTGTCGGGATGGTGCGTATGGTTTTATTCTCTTTTAATACCGCCTCAAGCACGGGACCGCTATAATTTGTATCAAGGATTTTTCCCTTTTCTATCCTGATGCCTTTTTTATTCAGGCTCCTCATGGTCACAGGGAGTCCGAGGAGTTCATGTATCGCCAGCGCAAAAGGTGCAATATCTTCAGGGGTTGAATCAGCTGAAATCTCAATTTTTTTAAAGTTCATATTTCCCACCCGGTTTAAATTTCATATAGATTATCTTGCAACAAGTACAGTGCATTCCGCATTCCGCACCACGTTCTCGGCAACGCTTCCCAAGAGGACTCTTTTTATTCCTTTCCTGCCCTCGGAACCCATCACGATTGTATGGACATTGAGGCTTTTTGACACATTCAAAATAGTTTCTGCAGGGCTTCCAAGCTTCAGGATTTTCTGTACTTCCACACCCATTTTTTCCCCATCTGCAACCACTTCGTCAAGAACTTTTTCACCGTATTTTATCAACTCGTCCCGTTCTGGTGTGGAAGGAACGTTCACAACAAAAAGCGCCGCCATCCTGATGTTATACGATTTTGTGATTTTTAATGCCGCAATTTCCGCTTTTTTAGCTGATTCAGACCCATCGGTCGCAAGAAGAACTTCAACTTTTGCCATATGTGAATTTTATACGTTAACCATATTAAGGGTTGTGTTACGCAAAAGCGGGGCGGCTAATAAAAAATCGGTATGGCTAACAGACGGAATTCAAAAGCTAACAGGTCGCCGATTCTTTCTATGTTTATTCATTTTTAAGTATTGCATACCATCTTTTTAGGATTTCGTATATCGTGAATTCCTGGTAGCTCTCCATCTGCTTCGGGGCAACTGCCGCTACCACTTCCCGGGTGAGTGATTCTGATGGTGTTGAGGTTGGACTGGCATTGGCCTGTATCGGAGGACGAATGGTTGTTGTAAATGGTGATGGTGTTTGCCTTGCTGTTCTTACCCGAAATGTCCCGTTCCCAATGGTGGGGCCTGTTACTCGAATTGTCTGCTGTTGATAATTATACTGTTCAGTCTTTATTTCTTCATTGAGATTGTTGTAATCTCCCTCATTGACAGTTATCGTGTGGATCTCGCCATCGTCATCCTCATAAGTTACAGTCGTTGTTTCATTCGAAGAGTTATTCGATGCATTCAGTCTTACCCTCACGTTCTCAACAATATGAAACCTATAGCTACCGGAACTGTTGAACGTGAACCTGAACTTTGATCCTATGTCCCCAAGAGTTTTTCCGCCTTCCCATAGGAGGTTGTCGCTCATTATAGTGATCCTGTCCTCTTCGTTGTCCATATTCATCCATTCTATAGAATCGCCTGTGTTGATGTTCAGGGTCCTGCCCGTGTAATTGATAGTATGGTTAATATTGTATGACCTGACACCCCAGAATCCGAACTCCCGGTCGGTAAATACCACGTACTTCTCGCCCGCTGCTGGAAATGAAGAAAAGATCAGTAGTACTAATACCAGAAAAATTATCTTCCCGCTCATTTCTTAGGATCCTTGGGTTTATCTACTTTGACACTCAGTTTTTTATTTTTCTCTATTCTCTTTTTTATTTCGAGTATCACAGGTTTCAGGTCAATCAGTTTATAGCCAGTTGCAACAAAACTTGCCCAGGAATAGTAAAAGTACACATAAAACAGCAATGCGAAGAACATTATTCCTATCAGGGTATTAATACCGTATATCGCACTCATTATTATCCCGGCTGATGGTATTATCAATGTGGGGGCAATCGCCCATGTCCATGCAATCGAACTGCCAAAAAGTTTGAATTCAGCTGTTATGAATACCCACCATGTCAAATATATCGCAAGTATGAAATAATGAATTATGCCCAGAGGATATGAAGAAGCATAGACCAGTGCTGAACTTGTGAAAACTATCAGGACAAGTATCTTCGAAATGAATTTGAATGATACGCCCGGGAGAATGAAAGCTCTGGTTGTGTCTGTGTCCTGGGATTTCATGAAATAATCCAATGTCGTGTTAAGCTTGTGATTCATTCCGGCCATTTCTTCTTCTATTGAATCTATCCTGCCTGATGTCTCAGTAACAAGGTTCAGGATCGGCTTCATCCTGTAATCCCATTGCTCTTCCATTCTTTCTTTTGCTATCCTGTCCAGAATAGTATAGTAAACGCCCTGCCATACTGTCAGATAAGATAAAGTCATAACAAAAATATCTATCAGTAAAGCAATCGGGTTCTGGGTCGTTAATATATTCACTATGAATGAGAACGTAGAGATTAGCGCTATTACGCCGCCTAATAAGATCGAACAAATAGAAGATATCGGAGCAAGCTTTAACTTGAGTTTTCTTTTTGGTTTTTTGACCTGTTCTTTTGTTATCTCTGGATCGCTCATCGTTTATCCCTTTGCATCATTATAATATAACCGAATAGTGAGAAAATCGTAAGTACTACTCCCCAGGCCTTTATGGCCGCTGAAAGGTTCTGCATGAAAGTGAACTGATCTCCCCATTTAGATATAACGCCCTGTTTCGAATAATCAGTGATGAATAAGGCGCCAAAATTCTTTATTACAAGCGGGTTATTATTGATCTGGATGACTTTAGCTTTTATATTTTCCTGTTTTGTATTGTAATCATCTTTTCTGGGATTGTTATCGCCTTTTGTTATTATAGCACCGTTTTTCATAGATATTATCCTGTGGCTTACATCATAATTTTTATCTTTCACACTGAACATAATAATATCACCAACTTGTGGTGTCAAAAACATAGATTGGACGATGATCATATCCCCTCGCTGAAATCCTGGTTTCATCGAGTCTGAAACGACGACCACAGGTGTGACCAGTTTCAAGCTAAGGATGACAATGATGGCAAGATTAATTAAGAACAGCGACCAGTCCCTGCCAGTAGTGTCTTTCTTCAATTCTGCACGCCGGGGTTTGTATTGTGAAGCCAAGAGACCGATTATTATTCTGTTCTCTTTTTTGTAGAGATAGAATACTGCAAGAAGTAACAGTACAAATCCAGATATAATAAGCCCTTCTGATATATCTGCTCCTTTGTAGGTAAGGTCCATAGTCATTCGCTCAGTTCATTTTTATAGTCACGGGACTGTTACTGTGACGGTCCAGGGAATGGTGTTGCTTGTTCCATTAATATTTGCGGCAGTTACTGTTATTATTTGGGTTCCGGATGAGAAACTGGTTGTAAAGTTATCAGAATTTATGTTCTGGTCAATACCGTTAATTAACCAGTTCCATGAGGTTATTGACTGGGTTGCAGTTGCATTGAAATTAACTGATTCATTCGCATTGACGATTAGATTCAGTGTCTGGTCATTGGTCAGGTTATTTCCCCAGGAAATAAGTGAAGGGGGAGAATTCGGGACTGTTACAGTGACTGTCCAGGGAATGGTGTTGCTTGTTCCATTAAGATTTGCGGCTTGAACTGTTATTGTATGGGTTCCGGATGAGAAACTGGTTGTAAAGTTATCAGAATTTATGTTCTGGTCAATACCGTTAATTAACCAGTTCCATGAGGTTATTGACTGGGTTGCTGTTGCATTGAAATTAACTGATTCATTCGCATTGACGATTAGATTCAGCGTCTGGTCATTGGTCAGGTTATTTCCCCAGGAAATAAGGGAAGGGCGGGTATTCAGTTCAGTTCCTTTCAGACCACCGTGGGATTCATGGCACTCGTTGCAATCCCTTGAAAATGGTAGTTGATGAGCGTTCAGGTCGTGGCAATCACTACAATATACTATTTTTGCTGCATGATATTCTTGCGTTCCTGTGGTGTTCCTGTGACAATCTTTACATCCAAGGATAATATGATTTGAATATGGTACACGATCCTGGCTTAAGATGTCTTGAACCGGCGCATGACACATAATACATTGGACCCCACTATTGTAATTGTGGAGCCCTGTTGGTTGCAGATTTGACATGGTAGTAGTGTATGTGCCATTATATTCCGTTGAACCGTTAACCGCAATGCTGTCGTTCTCGAAAGGGAATATTACCCGTTTCCTTACTATGACTTCATCAATAATAGTGGTGTGACACATAACACACGCTTCGTTCAGTCCAATATTTTGTGAGGAATTGTTCGCCGCCCTGACTATCCGTGAGTGCGCCTCTTTAGTATTATTGATGGATGAAACGTTCTCGTGGCACTCGATGCATTCTGGTTTGTATGCTGAATGATAGTCTTCTGTTGCGTTCCTGCCCGATTTATTGACAGGATTTAAGTGACATGACCTGCATCCGCTTGCATTGTCTAAATTCCGGTGAATTGCATTCACGCTTCCTGTGTCTTCAAGCTGCGCCACAATATCCCCATGACATTTTGGACAGGGAGCGCTGCCATTATAGAATGCGTGGCTATCCGCGAACAAAGATACTGTGTTTGGAGTATTCCACAGTATTATTCCTATAAATGCCGCAAGCAAGAATGCATATTTATTTCCATACATAGAACACAGTTTGTTTATACTCCAGAACCCCTCTGAAATCGTTCATACGAACCGCTAAAAACAACACCTCATCTTTTTTCGGCACGTATGGTTCCCTGAATGTCATGATGAAGGTGTAATTTCCTTCCATTTTCTCTCTTTTTTGAGATTGCCAGTATGTTATTGGCGCTGCTGTTAGTGTATTGTTCTTACCTTCTATATTGATGTCAGGAAATACTGCAGGTGAATCTACACTCCTATAATATATCGGTACTGTAGTCTGCTCAAAAGTCATATTTGTTATCTGGATTTCGCCCAGAGTGTCGTTGTACCCTGTTGTAACTGTTAACTTCAGGGCTTGTTTGGTTAAATGCAGTTCTTTTTCTATATTATCTGCGTAGAGATAAAGGGTTCCTATTAGTGCAATAACTATGACAACCGTTATTGCTATGGCATTTTTTCTCATATATACCTATCCTTTTTAAATAGACTGATATTTCATATGCAGTTATATTACTTAATCCCTTTTGTTTTTGGGGCTGTGGGACAGAATTAAGCGGGGTACAGGTTTAACAGATTATGCCAGACACCGGTACAGGTTAAAGCAGTACCAATCCGGTCATCCCTTTTTTGTCCCACCGTCCATCCAAACCACCTCTTATCCGCCGAAAAACCAGATTCAGAATTATTTCTCAAATAATATTGTTCAAGGATGGAATTGTATTATTTACAAACTCCTTCATTGTATCCTTCCATTTCCAGGA
>JAPZAO010000178.1 GCA_027460615.1 Candidatus Methanoperedens sp. | reverse complement strand
ATAACTCTAATGCTTTTAAACAGGGACCACTGCGTTTGTGAAATAATTTATATTTTAAATGAAAGACAAAATCTGGTTTCATCTAACCTGGGAATATTAAAAAGATTCAAAATAATAGACTCATACTATCGTTCCAAGCATAAATATTATAAACTGAATGATAATGCAGTTAACATAATCAGATTAATAAAAGAAAGTTTAATTGATAAATGATACTTACCATTTCGTATCAAGATTCAACTTTTTTTGATATTAGGGTTACATACTTATTATCTTCGGTATCTTTAATCCAAGCATAAGAAATGTTTGTCAAACGAATCGAACAGGTGCTTCCATGCCTTTCAGACCCATGGAAACTCCGGATTATCGCTTACCTTGACAGCCCTCCTGACCTGAAAGAGCTAGCGGAAGTGCTGGATGCTCGCTATTCAGAAAGCCTTGGCGTTGTATTGGTGCGCCTTGGGAGGCGTGAGGTAAATTTTTTCGCAAGCGGTAAAGTTACTATCAGGGAAGTTAATGATATAGAAGAGGGCAAGAAACTTGTGAATTCCATACTTGCCATGGCAGCCCAAAAGCTGATACTTAAAGAGCAATAAAGTAGAATATTGAGCTATCAGAGCTTCGGATGAATAATATATGGGATTTGGGGAGCATGTGGCCTTACTTAATATTAAAAATATAACATATAGAGTAAAAGAAAAGGAGATATTTTCAGGGCTTTCTCTGGCTGTTGAATCCGCTGAAGTCCACGCAATTCTCGGTAAGAACGGAACAGGAAAAAGTACTCTTGCCTACCTGATTATGGGATGCGAGGGTTACGTCCCGAATTCGGGGGAGATACTATTTGGGGGAAAAGTCATCAATGATTTTAAGCTCCACGAAAGGGCGAAGCTGGGAATAACTCTTGCATGGCAGGAACCGGTGAGGTTTGAAGGTATTTCCGTAAGGGATTTTCTTAACCTGAAGAATAAAAAAGTTGACCCATCCCCTTATCTTGAAATGGTAGGGCTTTTACCTGAACTTTATCTTGGCAGGATAATGGATAAAACCCTTAGCGGCGGCGAACGAAAAAGAATTGAACTTGCATCCATCGTAGCGCTGGAGCCTAAACTTGCCATTCTCGATGAGCCGGACTCCGGCATAGATATGCTTTCGATACAGGATATTATGAATGTTATCACAACTTTAAAGAAAAACGGGGCGTCAGTGCTTTTAATTACCCACAGGGAGGAAATCGCGAAGATTGCGGACAGGGCTTCCCAGATATGCAATGGCAAAATAGTATGCACAGGCGCTCCTGATAATGTTGCAGAATATTATAAAACACGAAAATGTGAGATATGCATCAGCGAGGAATGTGTTTATGTCTGAACTTGAAGATTTGATGAAAGTATTCGGAGAATCCGGCGGGGATAAAAGCATTCTTGGAAAACATAAAATAGCTCACCTTGTTGCCAGCGGTCATAAGATATTAAGTATGAGGGCGGTTGAGGGACTGGAGGTAACGGCAGAAGAGACCGCTACTGGAATTGCTGCAAACATCAGGGTTCTGGAAGGAATAATCATAAAATATCCGGTACATCTTTGCTTTGGCGTACTGCACAAAAAAGGAATACAGGAAATAAAGATGAATGTCCAGCTTGAAAAAGACTCTTCCGCAGAATTTATAGCACACTGCATATTCCCGAAGGCAGAGAAAGTACGGCATATAATGGATGCAGTTGTTGAAATTGGTGAAAATTCAAAGATGAAATATTCTGAGATACATTATCATGGAATCTCGGGGGGAATAGAGGTCATACCAAAGGCGGTTGTTAAGGTTGGTAAAAACGGCAGGTACTTAACGGATTTTTCACTGACCACCGGCAGGGTTGGGAAACTTGGTATAGATTATAGCGTAGAAGTGGGTGAAAATGCTGTAACCGAGTTAATAGCGAGGGTGTTCGGTCATGGCAATGATGAGATAAAGATAAAGGAAAAGGTCATTCTTGAAGGTGAAAATTCAAGGGGTCTCATAAAAACCAGGGTTGCCATTGAGGATAAAGCCCGGGCCGAGATAACAGGCATCACCGAAGGCAACGCCAAAGGTGCAAGAGGCCATGTTGACTGTGTGGAGATAGTAAAGGACAGTGCTGTTGGAAAGGCAATACCCATTGTGAAGGTTTCGCATCCCCTTGCGAAAGTGACGCATGAAGCAGCCATCGGGAGCGTGGATAAAAAACAGCTTGAAACCCTCATGGCACATGGGCTTACCCCCCAGGAAGCTGTGGATGTAATTGTAAGGGGTATATTGAAATGAAATGCAAAATCATATTTATTAAAAGGGAATAACCCTGCAATACAGGAATTATGGTTAATCAATGCATATGTGAATCCAAAACCGCAGAACTATGCTGTCCCGGCGATGAAAATATCCGGGAAAAATGGCTTGTGAAACTTAAAAAAGAACACAGCTCTATAAAACATACCTCAAAGACAATTGCCGGGAAATTGAAGATATTTTCAAATCCCATCAGGTTGGAGATTCTACTTATGCTTGAGCAGAGGGAGAACTGCATGGAAGAGATAGCAAGAAAGCTTATGATTCCAAAACCCGCGCTCTCCTATCATCTTAAATTATTAAAGAACAAAGGTATGATATGCGTAATTAAGCGCTCAAGGTTTGCTTTTTATTCACTTTCCTGCGACGGGAATAAATCAATCGCAATTTTTAGAAAAATATAATTCAAATTTTTTTGAATCCACCCATGGGGTTTTATTTCAGAAAGAATCATGAACGGGAATAATGAATGAAAAACTCTCGTGGATTAGCAGATATTTGACTTTCTGGATTCTTCTCGCCATGGCAGTTGGTATAATTACGGGCGCTGTCTATCCTGAGATAGCCGCCATACTTGACGCTGTCCGCATCGAACAGGTATCGCTACCCATAGCAATAGGGCTTATCTGGATGATGTACCCGCCTCTTGCAGGCGTGAAATACGAGGAACTCTCAAAAATGAAAACGCAGGGGAAAGCCCTGAGCGTATCAATCGTCCAGAACTGGATTATCGGTCCCGTTCTCATGTTCGCTCTTGCATGGCTTTTCCTCCCTGACATGCCCGAATACCGCATCGGGTTGATATTGATTGGTCTTGCCCGCTGTATCGCCATGGTGCTTGTCTGGAACCAGCTCGCAGGCGGGGATAACGACCTCTGCGCCGTGCTTGTCGCCATGAATTCCCTATTCCAGGTGGCGCTTTATTCGGTGCTTGCGTACGTATTTATCACCGTATTATCCACATGGATAGGGGGCGCGGGAGCAGGTGCGTTCGTAAATATATCCGTGTGGCAGGTAGCAAAGGCGGTTTTCATCTATCTTGGTATTCCTTTCATTGCAGGCATAGTCACGCGGTCAGTTCTGCTGAAACAGAAAGGGATAACGTGGTACGATAATGTGTTCATGAAAAAGCTCGGCCCGACCGCGCTTATAGGACTGCTGTTTACCATCGTTGTCATGTTCTCATTAAAAGGTGAAAAACTCGTCGAGCTGCCGCTGGAGGTCTTCAGGATAGCAATTCCGCTGCTTGCCTATTTCTCTATAATGTTCGCCCTGTCCTTTTTCATGTCATACCGACTTGGATTTTCCTACGAGCAATCAACGACGCTTGCTTTTACCGCCGCAAGCAACAATTTTGAGCTTGCAATCGCGGTAGCTATCGCAGTGTTCGGGATTGGCTCAGGCGAGGCATTTGCTGCAGTTGTTGGGCCGCTGATTGAAGTGCCTGTGATGCTGGGACTGGTGCATGTTGCAAGAAGAGCAAGAGTGACGTGGTTTTGAATAAAAGAGTTGTTTTTCAGCTTTTGGCAGGTTGAATCGTAATCCGATTTCTATCGACCCAAAAAGCAAGGGCAACGAGCGCGAGCTGACCTGCCGTGCTAATAACGCCGACAGATATCATATCAGGCGGCGGGGGACCAAAGGTGTTTCCAATATAAAAAACCATCAGGATCAATACCATCAAGACAAGCCCATATTTTCCTGATGATGAGACGCTTTTGGTCGCACGCCTGTAGAGAATAACCCCTACGAAAAAAATACCCATTTCTACGATTATTGTACCTCCAAGGCTGTTCCAGAGAGATAGACCAAGTTTAGGCGAATTGTTTCCAAAGATAGTCAAATCAGGGGTATGTGAGATAACATCCAGAATGAAATGCGAGAATATTGCGGCAGCAAGTACAAATGCCGGTATCTTTCTTGAAGCGCGATCCCCTTTCGGCCATAGCCAGTATGCCAGAAAACCAACTGCTGCCCACACCACTGCGCCCACCGCGCTATGGCTGATGGGATAGTCGTAGAATTCAAATGGCGAGACGACTGTGGCTCCCGGGGCAATCTTAGCGTGCTCAAAGCCGGCAAGCAAAAAGACCCCAAAGAGAATGTCGAGCATGACCGCACCAAAAATCAAGAGGCCAAGAGATAGTCCCGGCTCTACTTTTTTAAGTGCAAATCCAATCCCGTAGTGACCGATAAACATTGTTTAAACCTCGTTCACATGATCTTTAAGTTTTTCATTTAATCACATCTTACCGACCCTGTATAATATTATCCGTCCCTAATTCAAATGTACTATTTACACCATTGACATTCACTGTGTATATTCCCGCCTTCAGTCCATAAACGTCGAGTGGAATCACTTCCTGGAAGGGCACAAGAGACTGTGTGCAAAATGTGTCTGCAGGCCGAACTGTTTTAATGTTGACAAAAAAAGTGGTATCCTTTTTTTCTTTCGTGATTTCATATATGCTGGTGCAGCCATCAGGCAGATAGCCTCTGGCATTTACTTTTATCTGAACTGGAAATGATTCAAGAACCATTATTTCAATACTCTCAACAGTGGCATTGCCGTAAATAAATTTACCAGCGTTATTATTCCCCTTGTCCGGAGAATCAGGTTCACCGCTCGATAATAATGTTTCAGTTGTTTTTATTTGTCCGTTTTCCATCCAATCGAACTGGACAGTTACGTTCACCACTGTTTTTGGCACTGTCCTCTCCCTCAAATACTCTGAATCAAATTCCATAAATTGACCTTTGTTTGGAGGAAGGTCTCCGAGAGGGACATTTTTCCTGACAATTTTATTTTGGGCAGCTTCTGTAAATATTACCAAGGCAGTCAGATTTTTGGCAATTATATCCCCATCATTCCAGACAGTTCCATGTACTTTTACGCTTTCCATTTCTGAATTATTTTCTGCAGCTCCCTGCGAAATACCAATATCGCTAACAATATGTACCCCTGCAGTTCTTTGCAGAGGTGCAAGCCATGCCAGTACGATTATTGCAAAAACTGCCAGCAGCGCAATGAAAACCAGTTTCTTTTTTGATAAGTTTTTCATAATAAAGCTCCTATTACTTATATCCAATAAAGAACAATCTATCAAAAGGAAATAAAACCTTACCATTAGATTGTACTTTATAATATTTTTTACATTCAGTTAATACTTCCTGCTCAAATCCATATCTCATTTCATCCGAAGGCAAACGATCAAGATAAGGCTTCAGTCCTGTAGTCCTGATAAAATCTATTACAGATTCCTGGGAATTTAAAATGTGGAAATAAGAAGTTTCCCATAATTCAACTCCTGTCGCTAATTTATTGAGTATTCCGTAATAAAAGTCCATATCTCCAAAAGTAAAAAGTTCTTCACAGCCTTTTGTATAGTTTATCCAATTAGGACTATTTGCTACAGTCTCTATTGCTACACTAATTGGCATATTCCTAAATTTGGGTATCTGTACTGCAATAGCACCGCCGGGATTTATACAATCAAATAATTTCGGTAAAAGTATCTCATGATGAGGAATCCATTGAAGTGTTGCATTAGAAAAAATAAGGTCATATTTACTATCCGGATCAATATTTTCTGCATTGCCAACAATCCATTTTTGCTCTGGATAATCCTGTCTTGCTTTCTCAATCATTGTGGTTGAGTTATCCAATCCGACTACCTCACTGTTTGGCCATCGATTCACTAATATTTGCGTACTATTTCCAGGCCCGCAACCGATATCGATTATTGATTGGGGTTGCGCAATATTAATTCTTGAAACCAGATCAATAGCCGGCTGGGTCCTTTCTGATTTAAATTGTAAATACTGTTCCGGATTCCATTCGTTCATTTCAACCTTTTTATTCATGTTTATCAACCTTATTTACTTCATATATTTTATCGGCAGTGTGATAACAGTTTTCATATTCTGAGTTAGCGATTTTCGGGAACTCATGTCCCCCGCTCTGCAAGTTCTCCATCCTTGAGCCAGACTATCTTGCTCACATGCTTCATATCATCGGGTTCATGTGTTACCATCAGGATCGTGAGCCCGGTCTCCCTATTTAATTTCTGGAATAGCTCAATAACCTGTTTTGACGAGATACTATCCAGATTAGCCGTTGGCTCATCCGCAAACAATATATCAGGTTTGTTTATCAGTGCTCTTGCAATCGCAACACGTTGCTGCTCTCCTCCTGACATCTCACGGGGACGGTGATGTAGCCTTGTGCCAAGTCCGACCTGTCCCAATACTTCGGCGCCGGCTTTTAAATACTCTTCCTTCTTCCTGCCGAGCGCCATTGCAGGCAGATAGACATTTTCAAGTGCAGTAAGCTCAGGCAGAAGCGCATACTCCTGGAAGACGTAACCGAATTTCGACAGACGGAATTTCGCTTTCCGGGATTCAGGCAGCCCTAAAATGTTATTTCCATGGAAAATAATTTCACCGGAGTTAGGCATATCGAGCAATCCGAGCTGGTGCAGCAGTGTTGATTTGCCGCTTCCGCTCTTACCCATAATAGCTACAAATTCACCGCGTTTAATATCGAATGAGACTTTATTCAGTGCCTTCACCTTCACCTCTCCCATGCCATAAATCCTGGAAAGTCCCTTTATTTCTAAAATGGGTTCGGTAATATCTGTCATTTTAATCACCCCATATTGTATCTATTATCGTTTTACGGACTGCCATCCATGAAGGTATAAACCCGGCAGCAATCGCAGCTATTATCAGGCTTATTACATTCATCGAAACTTTTTCAGGAAGGATCATTAATGAAGCCAGTCCGATAGGGAATTTCAAAGGATGCTCAATGAAATATGGTTTTATGGCAAAAAATATTATTATCAAGCCGATAAATACACCACTTATCACAATGAACAATGCCTGGAAGATATACGATTGTATGATTATGGATTCTTCTATTCCGACAGCCCGCAAAATCCCTATCTGCTTTCGCTTGCTGATTGTACTGGTATAGACTATTATAAAAATAGTAATGACCGCGACAAACAAGCCGATTGCAGTTATCATCATTGCTATCATGTCAAAGCTGTTTGTTATGTTTTTTACCATGCCGGCATAGACAGTCCATGGTTTTATTTGTTCTTTAATACCCATCTCCTGGAACTGTTTTATGTACCAGTCTTCATTTCCATTATCCCTGGTTTTGACCAGTATTTGAGAAGCCTTGTCCTCCAGGCCGACTACGGATTCCATATCTTTCTGGCTGATGTATGCCATCGTATTGGTCTGGATGAAATTCGCATCAAAAATTCCCTTTACCTTGTAGCTCTTTTTAACGCCATTATCGAACAGCACATCTATGCTATCACCAACTTTAACTCCAAGTGAGCTATAATCAAGATCACCGCCAAACCCTCCTGCAATCTCTTTTCCAAGTAAGATCTCGTTCTCGTCAAGCCTGCTCAGGTAATTGCCGGCGATGAGGTAATTATGATTTGTAGTCACTTTCATCTCGTCATCCGGATTAATGGAACGCAAAGTCCAGGTTCCATGTTTATCCTTATAGGAAAGTGTCGCGCCCGTTACGTATTGGGATGAGATGCCCACTACACCAGGAACGCCTTTTATCTTTTGTTCCAGGGAATAAACATCGCTTATATATTTTTCATCCTTTTTGGGTTCGAGCACTACATTGCTATACAGAGAGTTGATTACCTGTTTGTTGGTTGCCTCGGTCACCCCAAGAAAAATGGAACCTATAAATACTAAATTTACAAAGATCAAGGACATTATAAAGATTATTAAAAGCAGTGTGCTTTTATTTCCTTTAATCATTGACCTGGATGCCAGAAACAACGATAGCTTAACGTTATTGAACATATGTCCTCGTCATTTAGTATTATCTGATTTTTTCCTGCGGTGAAGATAATATACGCCCACCGCTATGAGTGGCAGAGTCACAATAGCCGGTGCAGCCATGCCATTTTTATTAGGGCTGCGCACGTAGAGGTTCAATGGTTCAGTGACAGTCCGGACACCGAGATCGTCTTCGAATTCGATATTAGCTGAATACGGAATGTCGCCTCCCTTCTCTGCGTAGAAGGTAAAAACGCCTGGCGCATCATCATCGGGTTTTATCTTGCCAAGGAACGCAGTTCTTGTCCCTTTAAATGGGGCATCAAGATTGACTTTCACTGATTTCGCCTCACCGGTTCCTGAATTTTCAATACGCATATTCACTGTGACAAGGTCACCTTCTACCGGATTTTGCGGTTCGATCTTTATGTCTGAAATCGCAAGTTCTGCTTTACCAAGTACCCGGACGCCTGCGAAACTTTTCGAGCTCTGGTTTTCCCCGTTCTCGTCCTTATAATCCATTCTGATGGGGATTGAGTACGATGAAATTTCGGTCTTGTCTTTAACCTGGATAGCATAGCTCAATTGAATGGATTCCCCGGATTCGAGTCTCTTTATATTCTTTGTATCAGCATCCACAGGTACGAAAGGCAGACCGCCCATTACAGCGCTTACCTGCACATCCCGTGCCGTACCGGTTCCGTCATTTGAGACTGAAAACGTAATATCAAATTTATCCTTCGGGCTTATGCGCTCTGGATTTATTGTGATGTTAGAAATCATGAGTTGAGGTGCTCCCCGTACCATTACCTTGAAGGTTTTGTTGGTTTCACTCAACATGT
>JAPZAO010000177.1 GCA_027460615.1 Candidatus Methanoperedens sp. | reverse complement strand
GGCCCTTGTGCTGACCACCGGCTGGAGCGTCCTGGCCGGTGACGAGTGGCCGCCCGAACCCTATCAGGCGTATTCGTCGGCGGGAGCGTGGACTGAGACGAGTGACCTTGATCAACCGGGAGACATCACTATCGTGACGGCAAGTCCGGAAGATCCGAGGACTGGAACAGGATTCGCCTCGAACAGTTCAACGGTAATCTCTTCATGAGTTTCATCAATCCTTTTTACTCGTGCCTTTTCTCCCTTAAAAGGACCGGAAATAAGTTCAACTATACTTCCTTCGGTTATGCCGGTTACGGTAAGTTTTGGCACGAGAAAGTGCGCGATTTCGGTAAAACTTGACTGGCCTTTCACCAGAATCCTTGCATGCGGCACGTTCTGGATGACCTGGTCAACGACTTCAGGACCTTCTGCCTCGACAAGAACATATCCTTTTAACTCGTCCGGTGCAAGGATGGCATGAATTCCAAGATGTTCCTTTTTTGCCACTTTCTCCATAAGGTTGGCAACCGTTCTTTCCTGGTTTGCTGTTGTCTTTACAACATATATGGCTGTTGAAGCTTCTTCATTCATTTTAACCAGCCCGGCATTACGGTTATTAGTAAATATATGATAAACCCTATAAATCCGACCAGTAATATACCTGCCCCGGCTACTTTTGCAATTACGGTAAACTCCTCTCTGGTTGGTTTCCTTGTCAGCTTCAGCACCCGGATATATTCACCCAATCTTAAGGGAACATTGCCTGGTAATTCTTTATCTTCCACTATATTTCACATCCGATTTAATTATTGTAATAATTTATATAAAAGCTACCATAAAATAATAGCAGTCTATAATTAGACTCAACGTAAAAATAGTTTTCGATTAAACAGCAGGTCAGGTTTCTTCATACTGCCTTTACCATATAATATTTAATATTCCCTGACAATAATACGGTTTTATGAAAACTCCCGCGCTCCTCCTGTTAATGATGATTCTTGTTTCCGGCTGCATAAATATAAAACATGAACCGGTTTCTAACAATGCCATCTTTCCTGAATCACCCGTGGTAGATATTGCAAGGGCAGACCTTGCGCAGCGATTGAATATCACTACCGGGGAAGTAAAATTGGTCAAGCAGGAACTTGTGAATTGGCGTGATAGCCGTCTTGGTTATCCGGAGATGGATACGACATATGTCGCGGTAATAACGCCGGGATTTCGTATAATACTTGAGGCGATGAACAAAACCTACGAATACCACAGCGACTATAAGCGTGTGGTCGGGCCAAAAGAAGTCAGGGATATTCAATAGCCGATATAGTTTCCAGTCTTTTTGATATGATCGCCTATGATAAGTCCTGCGATTACCCCGCTTAAATGGGCGCTGCGGGCTATCGCATCTCCTGAGCCTATGAACAGGAGGTCAAACAGGGCAAAAAAGATCAACGCGTGTGTTATTTTCATCGGGATAAAATAAACGTAAAGCTGTATATGAGGAGCGAGAACTGCAAGGCATGCAAATATTCCGAACAATGCACCGCTTGCCCCGACTGCGGATGCAAAAGGATCTTTCAGGACAAGTAGAGTCCATATCGAATAACCTATCGCGGCAACTATTCCGGATGCAAAAAATACAGCCAGGAACCGTTTTCCGCCAATCCTGCGCTCAAGCTCAGGTCCGATAAAGAATAAAAACATCATGTTAAATAAGAGATGTATTGCATTTGCATGAAGGAACATATGGGTGACAAGAATCCACGGGCGTGCGGGTATATCCGCAGGGTAAAGAGCCAGGTATGAAGTATATCCCGGGATAATGTACTGCAAAATGAACGATATGATAGCTAATGTTAAAATCGTCAGCGAATAGTTGCTTTTTATTACAGAAATCGCCCTGGAAAATGTATTAAAACCGTGCCCCTTTCGTCTCTTCTCAACTAATTCAGGTTCATATTGATACAATTTTCCACTGTCACGAACGCGCTCTTTGTAAGATGCAAGCCCGGGGCAATCATGCGATTCGGGCAGGCGGTGGTTATAACAAAATGTTCCGCCGCAAAACTTGCATGTAAACGGTAGCGGGTCACTGAAACCGCAATAATCGCATCCTTTTGTCATTGTGTATCCGCCTTAATTGGTGTTCTTTTGTTTTACGGGTTAATAATGTGTTTGGAAGTTATTTCTTTTTTTAATATTCCCCCGAAGAATACATAAACATCAATGTCTTTGCCTTGTGCATATTCCCTCATTTTCCTGTCATACATCTGCCGGCTTTGTTTGAGATTATGCTTTTTGAAGTGTTTTTCTATTTCGCGTATGAACCCGAATTTTTGCCTCAGGAAATCCGATTCATATTTTTTTACGGATTTCAATATTTCTTTGCACGTTTCTTCGCTTATATCGTTATGGTATAATCCGTGCCTGTTTAAACCGCCTACCTGCCTGAACTCAATGTTTCCCTCTTCATCCGGTTCTCTGTGAAGCATGTAAGGGAAAATCCTGCAAATATCAGGTCGAATCGCGTAATGTTCGCACCTTCCTCCTGTATAGAATATGCATTCGCCTCCTGGTTTATTTTTGAGGGCATAACCCATTACATAAAACCTGCCAAGATTATCGCAAAGTTCAAAATAAGGGGCAGGGCAAAGATTGCAGCCGCCGCAATTCTTGATTAATCGTTCGGCATCACTATCCAGGAGAAATACATGGTCGTTGAACTCGCTGGTACAGCACTTACCGCAGCAATCGCATTCGAATCCCACTTCACGGATTATCTCCATGAATTTCTCATCAGGGAAGGATGCGATTGATTGTATCTCCTTTTCAATTTCGTCGGTTTTCATCATAAATGCGATTTATTCAGGATATTTATCATTATTTAATTTATGGATATTCAAGTTTCGGAAATGGCAGAATGAACACATAAAATAATGATAAAAAAAACGATAAATTATATAAAGTATCAGGTCAAGAAGTAATACAATCAAAAACGGGACAAAAACGGGTATAGTAAGGATAGGAAACAAAACATATCAGACAAGGTAACTCAAATGGCGTCCCCAGCAAAAAACCTGTATTTATTATTGAATAATAAATTTGTATTGATTTTAGTACTTTTAATCTCATTATTCACTTCGATTGGTTATGCGCAGGAAGATATTTCATGCTATCATTGCCATACACAGGTGGTATCAGAATTCAGGAATAATATTCATTATCAAAAAGGTTTCACATGCGCCGATTGCCACGGAGGGAATGACCAGGCCAATTCTTCCTTGATATCCTACAGCGTGATGTCAGGAAATTTTATCGGAAGACCCAGCAGGAACAATATAACAAATGTCTGCTCGAAATGCCATCTGCAGGAAGCAAAGGACTACAAAACGAGCATCCACTGGGAGCAGATCCAAAAAGGTCATCCTGATGCTGCAACATGCACCGATTGCCATGGAATTCATGAAATCCGGGCAATATCGGATCCAAATTCATCCACGAACCACCAGAACAGCCCCGCAACATGTGCAAAATGCCACTCAAACAAGGAAATGATGAGCGCATGGTATTACGGTATTAAAACCGACCGGTTTGATACTTATAAGGAATCATTCCACTGGCGGGCGCTGAGTAAAGGCTATACGATGGTCGCTACATGTTCCGACTGCCATGGCAATCACAATACAAAAGCAACTACAGACCCTGAGTCCAGCACATACGGTGAAAATCTTCCCAAAACATGTGGCAAGGCGAATTGCCATCCGGGGGTCAATTTTGATGCCAAGATAGCATCGGGACTGGTGCACGACAAAGAATCACTCCATACAGGGGAACTCGTTTTCAACAAAACAAACATGGAACCGCAGTTGAAAGATTATTTCCTTGGCCCTTTCGACCTTGCTTACTGGATAGCATTATTTTTCAAAGTATTAACGACAGGGGTCATCGGCATCTTTGCCGGGATGGTTATTCTGGATTTTCTCTCACGGCTTAAAATCCACAAGAGATGGTAAAAATGCCCGGACAAAAATTACTTGAGGTTTCTGATTCGGAATTAAGAGGAGATAATACTATGGGAGAAGTTTTTTTCAAACGGTTTACTTTCAATCAACTTTTAGAACACTGGGTAATGATCGGGTCATTCATGCTCCTTGTGATAAGTGGAATGCCTCTAAAATTCCCTGACGCATGGTGGTCACCGGTAATCATAAATTTACTGGGGGGATTTGAAATGAGGACTCTAATACACCATACTGCAGGCATTGCAATGGTTGTTCTGGGTGTCTATCATGTCGTTTACCATGTATTTATTGATAAAGAATCGATGCTTGAGCGTAAAGTGTGGCCGACTTTAAAAGATGTGCAGGATTTCTGGCAGACGATACTATTCTACGTCGGAAAGGCAGAGCATCCGAAGTTCGGAAGGTATAGCTGGAAGGAAAAATTCGATTACTGGGGCGCCTTCTGGGGTATGGTGATGCTCTGTGTTACCGGACTTATCATGATGTTTCCTTTTATGGCTATGGAATATATTCCCTATGCATATGTGCACCTGTCAACCCTTGTTCATACTGACGAGGCATTATTGGCAACTCTGTTTATTTTCATAGTCCACTGGTGGAATGTTCATTACAGCCCTGAGGTTTTCCCTATGTCAAAAGCATGGATTACGGGTAACCTCTCAGAGGAACAGATGAAACATGAACATCCGCTTGAGTATGAAGAGATAGTGAGACAGATGAATGAAAAAAACGAGAAAATTACATTTAATAGATAATTTTTTAAGTTTCAGTAGATGGGTAGATAGTATAAGGTCGGAGATGTGATTCATTATTGAGAATCTGTGTCATCCATGCGCTACGCATGTTCTATTACCTCCCGTTTCAAGACAATAAGAATTAAATAGCTATAGCATGGTTCTTAAATCTACATAATTTTATGCCTATCATTTAAGCAATTTTTTCGGACGGGATAACAGGATTGACAGGATAAAATATTACAAAATCCAGTTCATCCTGTTAATCCTGTCAGATTTTCTTTTTTTAACGGTTATTTATGAACTTGACTATAACTCCGCTGAAAATCAATCCAAGTTTGCTCTCAAACCAGTCAAAATAAAAAAAAAACGTACCCGGAAGTATGGGTACTGTTTTATCAATTACTTTCCTGTTTTACCGCTGGCTACTCCAGTGGCATGGCAATCTGCGCAAAACCTGGGCTCATGGCAATCGCTGCATACTTTACCTATCAAAACCTGCGTCTTATGTGTTTTTAACCAGTCCGCAGGATGCTCTTTGCTGTGGCAGGTAGCGCATAGATTCTCCTTTATTGTGGGAGTATGCTTTACATCAGAATGGCAGTTATAACACGCGATCTTATTGTTCGTTACATGAGTTTTATGCACGAATGCGAAATCGCTGTATTTGTCTACCCTTTCCCTGATATTATGGCACGAATAACATTTATCCTTCGGAACTATGTCATTAGCGCCTGTCGAAACGTTTGTATGGCAGGTCAGGCATGTATTACCCCGGGCCAGATGGCTGGTATGATTGAAGTTTGTATAATTGTGGATCATTTCCTTTGGAGGCCCGTGACAGGATGGACATCCGGATATCGAGGTATTACCGGCCACGTCCCTGAAATGACAGGTGAAACAGGTTGAAGTGGTCACAATAATATGTCCTACATCATTTTTGGCAATGCCAGGATGGCACTGGTTGCACGATGGATCAGTAACAGACTGATGTTCTTTCATACCAATGACAAGCATGGAATGACAGCTTGTGCATGTCAAACCAATCCCTCTCTTGGATTGAAGCAGATGGTTCTTATGGCTGAAATTGACACCTGTATATGGTATATCTGAGGAAAATATGCGCTTTTCATGACAGATAAGACAGTTTTTATCCATGACCTTTGCGTACAAATTCCCTGAATATTCTTCAACCGTGGTTTCATAACTGTAAAATTGCATCAGTCCATTAATCTTGCCTGTTAAATGTCCAATCAATCCAGGTTCATAATGACATTCAACGCATCGGACATCGCTATGTGAAGAAGTTCGCCATGAGTCGTAATAAGGTCTCATTATATGGCAATTCTTTCCACAAAATGCAGGATTCTCTGTTATTTCCAGCATCTTTTCTGTGACAACTAACGTTGTTGTAACGAGGACAATCAATACAATTATGATTAATAACTTATTTCTTGAAATCCAGTTCTTGACTGCAGCCGTAATCGAAATCTTATCCATTGGAGTCACTCACCGTTTTCTGATTAAGTATAATACTGCAAATATTCCTGTTGCCATTATAATCCCAAAACCCGGCGTGCGCGGTGGTACGGTGGGTTCTACGCCAGAAGTTTTATATTCAGCTCTTTTGGCAAAATCAATCCCGCTCTGTATCTGACTGTCAAAATCCTTAAGATTAAATGCATGCCATAAAAAGGGAATGTCGTTCATTACTGACGTTGCTTTATCCAGATCAAGCTGCGCAGACGTGACATCTGCCCCACTTGCTTTTGCTTCCTCGACTGCTTTTCTTGCTTTAATTACTTCAGCCTGGAATTCATTGGCTTTTTCAAGGGCAAGTTTTGCATCCTGCGGAACACTCGCTGTAGCTATATTGTCTTTCTGGTTATGGCAAACACTGCACAGCGGAATGAGTTCGGATGCTTTAAGCACTTTGAATGTATGGGGTTTGTGGCATGTTTTGCAGGAGGGGGCAAGGGATTCGGACCTCAACCTCTGGAAGTGCATAGTATTCTTGAAATGGTCAAGTTCCTCAGCATGGCATTTTCCACAGGTGCCAGGAATATTTTTAAAATAAATAGAACTGTTCGGGTCATTCGGGCCTTTCATTGTAGCATGAGCACCTGCTTCCGTTTTTGCTGTCGGGTCCCCGCCATGGCATGCATCACAGGTCACGTAATATTTCGAATGTTCAGAATCGGACCACTGCTGGAAATTGTCCGAAGCTCTTTTCCTGATAACATCTTCGTGGCATTCAAGTGAGCAGGAGATATTTCTCTCGGTATGGTTAAGTCTTATTTCAGTAAAACGGTTCTGCTCATCTGTAAATGGGGATAATGTCTTATGGCAATCCACGCAAGAATTATTAAGAGCATCGAGGCCGACCGCCCCGGTTGGAGCGATTAATATTATGAAATATATAAAAAACAGAGATATAACTATAAATCTATGCCAGCAGGGTTGTAATTTTTCATTTTTTGAAAACATTTTTCGTTTTCCACCGTCTTATTTTGATTAACCTATCTATTTCAAGACAGAACAGAGTACCCGTTTTTTATTCTGGCCTTCTTAATATGCTGATGATTTGATACAATAAATAGCTTACTATTTTTATACGCTTATTGGGCAGATTATTAATAAAAGTTTAGCATTTACACAAAAACATGAAATGCCAGAGATGCAGCAAAAGCGCTGTAGTATACCAGAAATACTCAAATGCTCACCTTTGTAAAGTTCATTTTATCGAGGATGTGGAAAGAAAGATAAAAAGGGACATCCGAAAGTTCAAAATGGTTGAGCGAAGCGACAGGATAGCGGTGGCATTAAGCGGGGGAAAGGACAGCATTGCACTGCTCTATATATTGCACAAGATTTTCAAGAATCGACCCGATATTGAACTTTTAGCCATCACAATAGATGAAGGTATCAGCGGATACAGGGAACACACGATAAAACATGCGCAAAAGCTTACGGACGAACTGGGAATTCCCCTCAAGGTCATATCGTTCGGCGACGGGTTTGGTGTCACTCTTGATGAACTTGCAGGGAAAAAAGAACATGCAGCATGCACACTATGCGGAGTGCTTCGAAAAAACATTTTAAACAGGGTCGCCCGGGAACTCGGCGCGACCAAGCTCGCTACGGGTCACAATCTTGATGATGAATCCCAGACCATTTTGATGAATTACCTCCGGGGGGATGTGGACAGGATGAAAAGAATGCTTCCTGATTCAATCCAGCCCGGCATGGTACTCAGGATAAAGCCCCTTCGCAGCATCCCGGAAAAAGAAGTGGCGCTTTACGGATTCCTGAATGACCTGCCTGTGAGCACGGATGAGTGCCCGTATTCGGGTGAAGCGCTCCGGAACGAAATACGTGAGATGATAAATAATTATGAGGTTAAACATCCGGGTACAAAGTACTCCTTACTTGGTGTATTTGAATCAATCTCGAAGGTATTGAATCCTCCAGGCACACGGGTTTTGCAGTGCGAAAAATGCGGTGAGCCAAGCAGCGAATCGTTATGCAAAACTTGCAGGCTGCTGGGTCGGTAATTTTATCCTATCATCAATATTACAATCCGCACAATTATCAGCACCCAGCCCACAGCCACAATAATCCATATCGCCTTTTTTGCCACCTCTGCTATTGCCAGGAATATCGTAAGTATTACGAGCATTCCGATGGCGTCGACTATCGATTGGGGGATGATAATCCCTGCAACGGATTGAATTAATCCTACTATTTTTTCACCTATCCAGTGCCCTATCGTGTAAATGAACGCCAGAACGTTTGTTAGTATATCTTCTGCCATAATTCACCCATTAATTCTGTTACACATCAATTGCTCCCGGCCATTATATACACTTCGCTAAGAATAGCTCTCAGAGTTTGCAGCTATAACACAGCCTTAAAAAGGCTGACAGGGATAAAGGGAAATGGTATGTTGTAGAAAAAACCTTTAATCCCACCCTTTACCCCATTAATGTATACTTGATTCCGGGTTTATATATTTTTTGGTTTTACGATATTGTCAATTTAAAGGGATATATTTAAATATCTTCATCGCCATATAATTTCATGGTGAATATGGGCGAAGAGATTTATAAATGTCCAAAATGTGGAAGTCAGGATAGTGTTTGGCGTGGATACAGGTACAATGAATCGGGGAAAAAAAGATTGAGAAAATGCAAAAATTGTGGTTCAAAATTCTCCCCTGATGATGGATTCATAAGACGACGTTTTCAG
>JAPZAO010000176.1 GCA_027460615.1 Candidatus Methanoperedens sp. | reverse complement strand
AAAAAACTTTAAGAAAGTTTTATCAAAAGAAGGGCATGCAAAGCATGCCCTATACCGTGTAAACTGAGGTTTCAGTTTATCCGTGCCATCCGTGTTCTATTTCAACTAAGGATCGAGAATTATAACTATCTTTCGCATTTCGAAAAACGATATGCATTAAATCAATCAAACTCCTTAACCGATGACCAATGAGATATATTCAGGAAATCCACAGGTTTTCCTTTTTCCCCTTCTTCAGTTTCCGGAGCTTCCCTTCCGCATGCATGTCATTCAATATTTCCAGAAGGTCTTTTTTTGAAATCTTTATGTTATAATCGTCAACCAGGCCTTTTTTGATATCCTGAAACGTCATCGGCCTGGTAAGGACTTTTATAATAAAACCTGTCAAATCCTCATAAACAGCCCAGGGGTATATTATCCATTCCCATTTATCCATCTTCTCTGCCCAGTAATCCGGGATGCTGGTCGAACAGGTTTTATAATGCAGTACTCCAGTCCTTACCTCCGAAGGATTCTTTTCCTTCAAATAATCCATAAGCACGGCATATGTATCCCCGGTATCTACGACATCGTCAACTATCAATATCTTTTTTCCTGATATGTCCAAAGGAAGAGGGAACTTTATCCTGGCTTTTCCGAGCGTTGCCGCAATTCCCCAGTGTTCGATTTTTACTGCGGCAAGGTCCTTCTGGAGAAGAAAGTCACAAACAACACGCGCCGGCACAAGCCCTCCTCTTGCTATACCTATTACAAGGTCAGGTTTGAACCCTGACTTCTTTATTTTGCGCGCCAGGACTTTTGCCAGCCTGTAAGACTCTTTCCAGCTTACAAGATAGCATTTGAATTTGTCCCCGGGTTTTTCCATGTATTGTAGATGGTTTATTGTAATACATATTCTTTCCTGATTCGATTGGATCACAGAATCAAGCAGCGAACTTTTTTAGTAATAGAGGACAATACAATATTATGTTCTTGAGAGAGAGGGTTTTCGCTGGGGAAGGTCAAATCAAGGCTGACACCGTACTTAAAAACTGCAGGATTGTAAACGTAAACACAAAAGAGATTATAAAAGGCGATATAGCAATAAGCTCAGGTTTCATCTCAGGCATAGGCGATGTGGATGAACTCATTGGCGGGAAAACTGAGATACTTGATTTAAAAAACGCCTGTGTATGTCCCGGCTTAATCGACGGACATGTGCATTTTGAGTCAAGCATGGTGACGCTTACGCAATTTGCAAAACAATCCATCCTCCACGGGACAACGGGCATCGTCATCGACCCGCATGAGATTGCAAATATCCTGGGTATAAAAGGTATCAAACTTGTCATGCATGAGGCAAAAAGGCTGCCTATCGATGTTTTTATCACACTCTCATCATGCGTGCCTTCAAGTCCTCTTGAAACATCGGGGGCAAAACTGGGTCTTCGGGAGATTAAAAAGTTCCTTGATAAGAAATTCGTTGTCGGGCTCGGGGAGGTAATGGATTACCCCGGAATCCTTCGCGGGAATCCTGAAAAACTTGCGATGATTGCAGCCGCCCTTGAAAGAAAACTCGTTGTTGACGGCCACTGTCCCGGCGTCCGCGGCAAGGAATTGTTCGGGTACATGGGCGCCGGCATCTCAAGCGACCACGAATCCGTAACATACGATGAGGCGCTTGAAAAGGCACGCCTTGGCATGAAGGTCATGATACGCGAAGGGTCGGCTGCAAAAAGCCTTCAGGAATTTATCCCCGCATTGATTCGCGATAGTATTTCGCTTGAAAACTTTTTTTTCGTTACAGACGACAAACATCCTGCCGACCTCATAAAAGGGCACATGGACGTCATAGTCAGGGCTGCAATCAACCTTGGATTGGACCCGCTTCAGACGGTTTCAATGGCGTCCATCAATACGGCGCGACATTACAGGATAGACCAGCTCGTAGGCTCGATAAGCATCGGCAGGCGGGCAAACCTTGTAATACTTGATGACCTTCAGGCGTTTGAGATAAAAAATGTGATGGTACGCGGCAGGATGAAACCAAAAATAGAGGGAATCGAATACCCCGGTTATGTCTTCAGGACTGTGAAGTATAAAAAAATAGAACCTGACGACCTGAAGCTCAGCTCCGGGAAAAAAACGGTTTTTGCTCATATTATAGAGATCGTGCCGGGTCAGCTTATTACAAACAGGAGTATCGGGGAATTAAAAACCGACAGGCAGACCGTCATGCCTGACATAGAGCGCGACATTCTTGCCATCGCTGTGATAGAACGGCACGGCAGGTCAGGGAACCTTGGCAGGGGATTTGTAAGGGGCTTTAACCTGAAAGAAGGCGCAATAGGGCAGAGCATTGCCCATGACTCGCACAATGTCATCCTTGCGGGCACGAATTTTGAAGACATGGCGCTCTGCGTGAACAAACTCCGGGAATTGCAGGGTGGCATAGTGCTTGCAAAAGATGGGGTAATTGACTGCCTTCGTCTTCCTTTTGCAGGTATTCTCAGCACAGAAAGCGCATACGATGTGGATAAGAAACTGAAAGAGCTTCACCGCACGGTCAAAAAGATGGGGTGCAAACTTGATGCGCCTTTTAGCCAGATGTCGTTCCTTTCGCTTCCGGTTATCCCTTCCCTTAAGTTAACCGATAAAGGGCTTGTCGATGTGGATGCGTTTAAAATAATCGAGCCGATACAAAGATGATGAATATTATGAACAACTAACTTTAATGCTGTGATTGCCTCTTATGAGGCAGGATGAATGGTCGCATCTTTACTCCATTTTAAGCAGTATCCTAAAATCAGCCACATATATGGCAAGTTATTTTTATCTGCATGACTTGATTGTATATATGAATCCAGAAAAATTTCCTTTTGAAGCATTTGTTCAAAAGAAAGTAGAGCAGTATTTTCAAAATGATGGATTCATACTTTCGAATGAGATTCCCTTTTTAGATTTGCATGTTAAATCGAAGGATAAGAAGGAAGAATGGAAAATCGAATGTAAAGGTGAAACTAAGGCTATAAATATCGATTTCAATACAGGTTTAGGTCAAATCCTCAAGAAAATGGAAGATGAAGATTCAAAATATGCTATTGCGCTTCCTGACATTCCAAGTTTTAGAAAACAAGCAGAACAAATTCCAAAAAGTGCGGACGAAATTAAATCTTTATTGCATATGGGTAAAAGAAAATGGAGAAATAGAGATTGATGCGCCCTGAACATTTTTCGTAATAATATTAGCGTTTGACAAGCTTTGCTGGAAATGATTTTCCAGTAGAAGGTATCTCCATGCGTCCTGTTTTAAAGTTGTAAACCATTCCTGGAGCCGGCACAAATTCTTGTTTTACAGTATCGATTTCACAACCGCATTCACTCGCTTCGGCAAGGTCTATCATTAGTGTTCCAAACTCATAAGTAATGATGACATCGCCTTTAAATTTTACATCAGCCACGGATGCTCTAATTGATAATATTTTTAAATCTTCTTTTGAAACTCTCTTTCCAATATATTTTAATACACATTCCTTAACAGAACGATAAGCATCAAATTGGAATGTAAACTCGCTACCGACTTCTAAATTTTCTGGCAAATCAATAATTGGTTTTATGCCATTTTTTAAAGCAGAACTCAAAGCACTCTCATATACTCCTTTACATTTCTCATCAATTAATCCACCGTTATGAATCCGAATATGCCTTATTTGCCAAAGTAGAAAAATGGTTAATTCACTTGAATCCGAAAGATTGTAATTTATCTTCCCTGCTGTAGTTTTGGTATATTCTCTTATGAAGGTGTCAAAAGCATTGAATAACTTTTCCAAAGACATTGAATAATCATCATTTCCAGCTCTCCGAGCAACATCATCCCTGTGTTCTGTTTTAGCTACACTATCCATAGCCACACAAGTAGCGGGAAAATTCTTAGAAGATGTAAGTGTCGCAGTTATAGGTAAATTGCCTATTTTTTGAACAATTTCATTGGGCTTTTTACAAAATTTGTTCTCTTTTTTGTTTGACAAATTATATCGACCACCGGATGAAAAAACTTTTTTAATCTAAAACAAATGCCTTATGGTTCCTCAAATATTTGTTTTAATGTATTCTCAATATTTATATCTCTCTCTTTTTTAAAATGCTCTCCAAGAGTAATCACAATTTTTTTAAATTTATCGGAAGGAATATCGCCTTTCATTTTATTAATAATATTCAAAGAAACAACAAGCTCTTTACTACCTGAATCCTTATGGTCTAATGTCAAAATAAAAGCGTCTTTGTATGTACCAAGAGTTTCATTTTTATTGTTAAATTTACTGACTATCCCTGTATACTCGCATTCAAAATAACTTTCATTGTTATCTGTGTCCTTATGTGAATATGCATGGTTCAAAGCAGTTCTTACTTCTGGCATTGAATATCGTGTATCACCTTGATACTTTTTAATAACCTTGTTACATGCACTACATGATTGTGTAGTGTCGGAATGTTGTTCATCACAGATATCGCATGTTGCCATTTGATATCACACATTGATTCTTCCTTAACATAAATGTCTTCTTATCGAAAGATTAAAATAATAACAATAAATATTTGAGCCTAATATATTATGTGAGTCAATATGAAAACCCTTAAAATGAAGCAATTTGACGAGAAAGAAGAAGAAATCACTGATGCACTTATTTCTTTGGGAATGAGCAGAAATGCCGCTACGACGCTTGCGTATATGCAAAATACGAATTCTGCTACAGCGATAGAACTTGAAAGGTCTGCCAGATTGCGCCAGCCCGAAGTTAGCATTACCATGAAGCAGTTAAAGGAACGTGATTGGATAACTGAACGAGAGGAGAAGAAGCCTGGTAAAGGCAGACCGCATAAGATATACTCGCTTAAAGTCGGGTTTAATGATATAATCGCTCAGCTTGAAAACCAGCAGAAGAAAACGGTTGATGAGGCACAGGCGAAGATTGAGCGATTGAAGGAATTGGGGAAAGATTAAACCACAAATAATCCATATCGGAAAGGACGGAGATTGCATGAACATAGAACTTGTAGATATATGGACTGCCGCAGGGGTTCTTATTGGATTCCAGGTAACTTCATTTGTATGGCGTGTTTCTCGTGAAGTGGAAGTGGGAAAAAAGGGAGATCTGACATGGCTTCCACCAGCGGATATTTTGAACCTCATTTCTATGGCAGTTGCAATGGTTGGTGTATTTGTTCTCCCTATTCTCGGTCTTGCAGACCTGATTTTTATAAGATTTTCTTTTGGACTTGCAGTGTTACTATTTGTTGGCTACCCATTTGCTCTTGCTGGTCACTATGATATGTATAACAACAAAACTGAACGTTCAATGTTGTATTTCCCTCCCCAAGAGAAAGTGGTTGTGACAATCATGACCATTTTGGTAATTGCATATCTGTTGTTTGCGTTCAAAATATAAACAGTTCAAATGAAGTTTAGTTCATTTGTCTCACTGTTCAGCAAAACTCATGCCGCCAGAGTTTGTACGGGTTCGTATTGGTTCGTTGTTACGTCCAATCCGTTGCCAACATGAGAAAAACTTATAACTTCCTTTTTCTATTCAGATAAGGTGATAAATTCTGCCCAAGAAAGCTTTAATAAGCGTTTCTGATAAAACCGGAATAATCGATTTTGCAACAGGACTTGTTCATCTTGGTTTTGAGATAATTTCAACAGGCGGGACCTCCGGGGTTTTGAAAAACGCAGGCATAAAAGTGAGGGATGTCTCGGAAATTACGGGATTCCCGGAGATGATGGAAGGCAGGGTAAAGACTCTCCATCCGAAAATACACGGCGCCATTCTCGCACTGCGGGATAATCCTTCCCACGTAAAAGAAGCGCAAAAACAGGGCATCGAATTCATCGATATTGTTGCAGTCAACCTTTATCCTTTTGAAAAGACGGTGGCAGCGGGCGGGAGCCTTGAAGAAGCCATCGAAAATATAGATATCGGCGGTCCTGCTCTTGTCAGGGCTGCCGCAAAAAATTACAGGCATGTTGCCGTAATAACCGACCCGGAAGATTATGCCGGAGTACTTACGGAACTTACAAACGGGACAATAAGCCAGAAAACCAAAGAGCGCCTGGCGGTCAGGGCATTTCGCAGGATAGCTGATTATGACTGCGCGATTGACACATACCTGAGCGGTAAGCTTACTAATGAAGATATCCTGCGCCTGAAATTTGTGGAAGGCAGAACCCTGCGGTACGGGGAGAACTGGCACCAGAGCGCTAAATTCTATAAGGAACCCGGTGTTACCGAACCTTCCGCCGCAAACGCAAAACAACTGCACGGGAAAGCCCTGTCGTATAATAATTATGTGGATGCCGAGGCTGCATTGAACGTGGTTCTTGAATATAGGGACAACATCGCTGTGGCTGTGGTCAAACACAGCAATCCATGCGGATTTGCAACCGGCAGGACGCTTCTGGAGGCTTTGTCAAGAGCGTGGGACGGCGACCCCGTTTCCTCGTTTGGCAGCATAATATGCATGACGCGCAAACCCGACCTTGCGACGTTGGAATTCCTGAAAGGCAAGTTCGTGGAATTGATAATAGCTCCGGGATACGATGAGGATTCGCTTCTATTTTTGAAGAACAAGAGCAAAGACCTGCGGATTCTCGAACTGCCCATGGACAACGGGACGCCGCTTGAGAATACATATCGTTATATCGTTGGCGGCATGCTTGTCCAGTCGCGAAACCGGGGATTGTATGCAAAATGGGATGTGGTTACACAGCATCCCTTCCCGGAGGAGAAAAAAGGGCTGGCTGAGTTTTCATTGAATGCCTGCAAATATACAAAATCCAATGCAGTGGTCATTGCATGGGAGTATGAAAAGGGATTTTACCAGATACTTGCCATTGGCGCAGGGCAGCCCAACAGGGTGGATTCGATACGGAAACTGGCAGCCACAAAAGCCAGAGAGAACCTGAAACTATTGTATGAAAGGGAAAAACCGGATATTAGCGAGGACGAATTTGCCAGAAATATCCTGAGTGAATGTGTACTTGCATCCGATGCTTTCTTCCCGTTCGATGACAGCATCATTCACTCGGCTGAGAATCATATCAGGTACATAGTATCGCCCGGCGGTTCGATAAGAGACAAGGAAGTTATTGATACGGCTAACAGGCTGGGTGTGTCGCTGGTGTTTACAGGGATGAGGCATTTCCTGCATTAAGACAAAAAAAATTATAATTTCCCCATCTTCTTCAGAAGCTCAGCATTCAGCACGCTTGCGCCTGCCGCCCCCCTGATTGTGTTGTGTCCCATGCAGATGTAGCGTATCCCGGGGCGGATGCGCCCAACTGATACCGTCATGCCGCCGCCGATATTCCTGTCCATACGGGGCTGGGGTCGGTCTTTTTCTTCCTTGACCTCGATTACGGGTGTGGGTTCAGTGGGTAAGTCAGAAAGTCCGGGGTCAAAATCAAGGAAAGCCTGTTTAACCTCATCAGTCGAAGGATTATCCGCCATCTCGACCCAGACAGCCTCTGTATGGCCGTCCATTACCATAACGCGATTACAGCTTGCGCTCACCTTAAAAGGCGCATCGACTACCTCGCTCCCGTTAAATTCACCGAGAAGCTTCTTCGTCTCGGTTTCCACTTTTTCCTCTTCCTGCCCGATATAAGGAATCACGTTATCCAAGATAGCCATCGAGGGAACACCGTCATATCCTGCGCCTGATATTGCCTGCATGGAAGCTATGTAGATTTTCTCAATCCCGAACTTCATAAGCGGTTTCAGGGTCACTGCCATCATAATAGTAGTACAGTTGGGATTTGTGACAACGTAGCCGTCCCATTTACGCTTATCCTGCTGGATATCGATAAGACCGAGATGCTCGGGGTTCACTTCTGGAATGACAAGCGGTATGTCCTTCACCATGCGAAGCGCGCTTGCATTACTCGCTACTGCAAAACCGGCTTTTGCAAACTCAGGCTCAACGGTTTTTGCAAGGTCGGTAGGAAGGGCTGAGAAAACTATGTCTGCATCCACTTTTTTCGGGTCAACCGGCACTACTGTCACGTCAGTAACTTCTTCCGGGATTTTGCTTTCAAGCCTCCAGTTCGCCGCATCGCCGTATTTTTTTCCTGCGCTTTTGTCTGAAGCTGCCAGGGATGTTATTTCAAACCACGGATGTTTGCTTAGCAACTCTATGAATCGCTGACCTACATTTCCTGTCGCACCCAGTACTCCTGCCCTTATTTTTGCCATATTTCCTTGCCGGTTTTTATTGTTTTTTTATTTGGTTTTTAATTTTTATTATTCCATCGTAATTGCACTGTTAGGGCATGAATCCACACATGTGCCGCATTCGGTGCATTCTGCCTCATCCACTTTTGCCTTGTCGTTCTTGAGCTCGATTGCAGTTGCGGGGCATTCATCGACGCATATTCCACAGCCTGTACATTCTTCATTGTTTACTTTTGCTGCCATTTTAGTCACCTTTTGCCTACCATTGAATAAGTGAAATATAAACGTAACGGTTTAGTTAATTGGTTTTTGACATATTTTCACCGGGATACAAATCCCCTCATTATCATAACCCCTCCATTTCCACTGGAGATTCGCTTTGTAACGCTGGTTTTTGAATCGAAGTCTAAATATACACCAAAGTCTTCTGGAGGTCTATGTTATCAAGAAGAGTTGACCATTTTGTGGAGTCTGTTATTCGCGATATGACGCGGCTTTCAATAAAACACAATGCAATCAACCTTGCCCAGGGATTCCCGGATTTCCCTGCGCCTCTGGAATTAAAACGCGCCGCAGCTTCTGCAATTATGGAGGATTACAACCAGTATTCAATCACCTGGGGCGCAAAAGACCTGAGAGATGAAATATCGCGAAAAGCCCGCAGGTATAATCATATTGAGGCTGACCCTGAGAGTGAAATAACGGTGACATGCGGCGCGACTGAAGCCATGATGGCATCCATGCTTGCCTTAATCAATGAAGGCGATGAGGTCGTGGTATTCGAGCCCTTCT
>JAPZAO010000175.1 GCA_027460615.1 Candidatus Methanoperedens sp. | reverse complement strand
CTATGGAACAGGACTATTTTTCGAAGACCGTACATTCCTACAAGATAACCAAGGAATGCGCCTAATATCGATCCAATTACCAATGTTATTAATATTATTTCGGAGTTTTCTCCCATTTTAAGTAAAGTGAAAACTACCGGCTCCGTCGGTATCGGGATAATAGATGAAATGAGGCCGATGAGGAAAAGTCCCGGTAAGCCGTAAGCTATGACTAATTTAGAGAATATCATTTATAAAGTTTAATTGTTTTTATAGTATAAATATAGTAATCAAAGTTTTATTTAGTACTCTCGTTTACAGCCTGTCCCTTCTTCTCTTCTTCAAGTTTCTTCTGCCATTCAATGAAATTACAATGAGGGCATCCGATTTCCCACGGGCGCTTTCCTTTATTCAGAATCTTAATAAAGTATAGGCCATGTTCCTTGCATTGCTTATCAGTCACCACAATCTGTCCGCTTTTGGGAAGCGGCAGCGTAAAATCACATTTCGGATAACCTGAGCATCCGATGAATCGCGAGCCTTTTTTGGATTTGCGGATTAAGAGGTCGGATGAGCATTTCTGGCATATCCCTATAATCCTGTCTTCATACAACCCGTTCCTTAAAGACTCTGAAATGAGGTCCTTATTTTTGGACATATCCTTGAATACTTCCCCAAGCATGTCCCTGGATTCTTTTATCACGTAATCTTCAGTAATTTTCCCTTCCGATATTTCATCCATATCATGTTCGAGTTTACTCGTCATTTCGGGTTTTGTGATGGTTTCAGCATACTTCTCAAGCGCTTCTATGACAGCAAAGGCTGTTTTTGTGGGCTGGAGGGGATTCCCGTGAACATAGGCTCTTCCGTAAAGTTTGGATATTATTTCATGGCGTGTGGATTTTGTCCCGAGCCCAAGGTCTTCCATAATCTTAATCAGATGACCCTGCCCGTATCTTGAGGGGGGCTGCGTCTCTTTTCCAGCAAGGTTTACCCCCTTTACGTTCAGGGATTGTCCTTCCGCAAGCTGCGGCAGTATCCTGTCTTCAGGCACATTATACGAATAATACCATCTCCATCCCGGTTCCACCAGTCTTGCTCCGTTTGCCCCGAACTCCTCGCCGCTTATGTCCACGGTCACAGCCATGGTCTCCCAAAGCGTTTCTTGTGCAAACGTTGCAAAAAAACGCCTGACTACGAGTTCGTATATCTTCCATTCATCTTCCTTTAGGTCACTTCTCTTAACCGGCGTTGCGGGATGGATAGGCGGATGGTCGGTGGTCTCTTTTTTGCCTCTCGTGGGCGTGAGCTTTCCTGCAAGCAGCTTCTGTGCATATTCGCGAAATTCCGTGTTCAGGAACGATTCAATGATGCCTTTAGTGTCAAGGGTTTCGGGATAAACAGTATTATCTGTACGCGGGTATGAGATAAAGCCGTTGACATACAAATATTCAGCTATCCTCATGGCGTTTGCGGGAGAAACGCCGATTGCACTTGCAGCCCTCAGGAATTCTGTTGTGTTAAAAGGCGTGGGTGGTTTTTCACTTCTTTTTCCAAGAACAATGCTTTTTACTGTCCCAACTTTGCCCAGTTTTGCCAGGATTGCTTCAGCTTCAGCTTTATCCAAAAATCTTCCCTTTTTGTGCTGCGCTTCAAATTCCCCGCCGTTCACCAGCGTTGCATATAGTTCCCAGTAGGGCACAGATACGAAAGCTTCCCGCTCTTTTTCCCTGTTCACTATGATTGCAAGCGTGGGCGATTGTACCCTGCCCACGGAAAGGAACTTATCACCGAGGCGCCCTGAACTTAACGAGACAAACCTTGTGAGAACCGAACCCCACACAAGGTCTATGACCTGCCTTGATTCTCCTGCCGCGGCAAGATTGAAATCGACTTTTGTAGGAGTTGCAAAGGCTTTTGTTATCTCTGCCGGCGTTATGGTGCTGTAATGCACGCGGTCAGCGGGAATATCAGGGTTTACTTTTTTAATTACATTCAGCGCTTCCACGCCGATTAGTTCGCCTTCCCGGTCGTAGTCTGTGGCAACGGTGAGATGTTTAGCAACTTTTCCGAGTTTTCGAAGCGCTGTGACTATATTCGCATGAGTGGGAGTTGTCAAAACATCAGCCTGTATGAGTTCTTTCAAGTCGGTCTTCTGCCAGTTGTTATATTCTTTCGGGAAATCCACTTCCACGATATGCCCCGAAAGACCGATGACGGTCTTGCCGTCGAATTGATACGTATCAACACCGTTCACCCGCTCTCTTTCCGGCTTCTTTTCAGCAAGTATAGCCGCTATTCTCTTTGCAGTGTCATGCTTTTCTGTTATTATTAAATGCATCGTACCTCAGAATCGTCTGGATTAGAATATACCTTGCTTAAATAAGTTTGGTTGCAAATTGCCTGAATTAACCCAGACGAAATCTTTATACCATAGTAATATAATCTATTATATGTAAGTAAAACTTACACCTGAAATAAACAATAAAAACAGGTGAAAAATATGAACGCGAAAACAATTGTGGCGATAGCTGCTATCCTTGTTGTGCTGGCAGCCGGATATGCAGTTGCAAGACCGGAGAGCAGCTTCTGGAACGGCATGATGGGCTACGGAACCAATTACATAAGTGGTATGATGGGTAGCGGAAACAGCGCCGGTTACTGCGGCGCTGCCTACGACGACTTCAATGGGGTAAACGCCACTCAATAAGCTTCAGATATTACCCCTTTTATTTTAAATATTTTAAGATACTTTTAGTAAAATGGTGAATTGGTGGATAAAAAATCCCTGGCGCAAATACTTGACGCACTTGGCAACGAGCACAGCCTCGCTATAATGGCAATGCTTGCGAATGGTGAATGTTATGTTTCGGAGCTTGCTAAGTTGATAGGTATTTCGCGCCCGCTTCTCTACCTGCACCTTAAGAAACTTGAAAACGCAGGTCTGGTGGAAAGCGAGATAAGGCATTTTGAAGAACCGCCTTATACCAAGAAATTTTACAAAGCAAAGAATTTTGAATTAATACTGTCATTGAGTAGAATTAAGGAGATAGTAGATTAGGAGGAAAATATTATGCAAATGATGCCCGGGTTATCTGATTCCAGTACAGGGTGGGCGATATACGCCCTAATCATTGTGGTAAGCATTATCGGTCTTATTTCGATTTATTTGAGTTATATGATTTTATCTGAACTCAATGAAATGAACCGCGCCCTTGAAAGAGTACGAAAAGTTCTTGAATCGGTAGAGTGAGGAGAATAATGCTGCCTTCCGCTGAAAAAGAACACTTAAAAAAACACTTTGAAGAGATGGCCGGCGACGTGGAGCTTATCATTTTCACGCAGGAGCTTGAGTGCCAGTTCTGCAAGGAAGCGAGGGAGCTTGTGCTTGAGCTTGCAGCGTTGTCGCCAAAAATAAAACCGAAAATCTATGATTTCGTTTTAAATGGCGATGAAGACATAAAATACAATATTAAAAAAATCCCTGCCATAGCTATTGTGGGAAGCTCGGATTACGGCGTAAGGTATTATGGCGTTCCCGCAGGGTATGAATTATCAGTTCTTGTTGCCGGCATAATAGAAGTTTCAAAAGGCGTCTCATCTTTACCCGACACTATCAGGAAAAGACTGGCTGAGATAAAAAAGCAGGTTCATATACAGGTATTTGTTTCGCCCACATGCCCTTATTGCCCTGCAGCGGCAAGGACAGCTTACCAGTTAGCCATCGAGAGCGAGTTCATAAGGGCGGATGTTATCGAAATGACAGAATTCCCGCAACTTGTGCAGAGGTATGGAATTATGAGTACGCCTCATATCGTAATCAACGAAGATACGTCCTTCGTAGGTGCCCAGCCTCCGGAGATTTTTCTTGAGCAGATAGGCATTGCCCTGCGCCGGGACTTCAATCCGATGTATTCATGAAGAGATTTTTCTGGCCTCTATAATGAATTCATCCGAAAAAAGATTTTTCCACAGCACAGCAAGCCCGTACCAGAGGAAATTCAACCTCTCCTTGAAAAGATAGATGCTCGGGGTAACATCCAGCCATACAATCCTGTATCCGGATTCAGATGCAAGCCTTTTTGCAGAATTAAGATTATAAAACCGCAGATGCGTCCTGTCAAACACACCGCTTTTTTCATATTCGAATTTCCCCAGGAAAATAGTCATTCTTGAGTGCCAGTTGACTATGTTTGGGACAGAATAAATTACGGAACCGTCAACTCTCAGGTATTTTTTAAGTTTCATTAAAACGTCAGGTGGGTCTCTAAAATGTTCAAGGACATTTCCAAGAATGATATAATCGAAAAAACCGCACTCATAAGGCAATTCTGCGGTTTCGATATCCACATTCAAGACCTCCACGCATTTGTTTTTTGATATGAATGCAAGGTTTTGCTGTTTCTCAATACAATATACCTGACATTTTTTCTTGATTGAAAGAAAGTTGGCAAGAATACCCGACCCGGAGCCTATTTCAAGGACTTTTGAACCGCCGGGGATTCGCTCATATATTTTCAGGCGCGAGGTATAAGTATCGATGTACATAGCTGATTATAACAAGTTTATATTATTCATTGGCATAATTTTTAACTATTAACCCATTAAAACAATCTAACGGCTATAGATATAACCCTATTCCCGGTTCAGGAAAAAACCGAACGAGATACAAAAACCTTTTTAGTATCACTCATCTTTTCTGAATTTAACAGACTTAAAATGCGGTCCTCTCCAGTATACCATTTTCTCGATATTGATCTGCACAATCACATCGTTTTCCCCGAGCGGTTTGTTCTCTATTACTTTCTGGTATTTGCTTTTAAATTCCATATAGATGTCATAGTATAATTGCAGCGTCTCTTCGGAAAGGAAATAGATTGGCGCCTTTTCAGTAATAGTTGCCGTGCCCTGCGCCATTACGCCTTCGTTGTTGAACGGGTTTACCGGGTCCCTGATATCGACTGTTATGCTGACGTTCGGATTTTCCGATATATTTTTGATCTTTTTTGATTTATCATTGGTGATAAAGAATATTTTCTGGGAATGTTCATCATATACGAAAAATACTGGTGTCAGATGCGGCTGGTCAAACATGTCGCTTGTACAGACATAGCCGAAATAATTCCCGTATAATATATTTCGCATCTCAACTGGGATTTTCATGGTCACACCGGCACACTTATCTGTTTTGCTCCTCTCCAGTAAATTATTTTGGCAGGTTTAACTTCCACGAGTATCCTCGATATGACAGGCGTCAACTGCCATGCTTTTGGCAATTCGGAAGTTGAATATTTCCTTGTATATTCAGGGTATTTTTTTATGAAAAGACGGAGGGCGGATAGCATATCAATGAGCCGCAGCACGACATCAAGGACACCATAGATTTTGGTTTCACCCATGAATAAGACTGCCTTGTTTTCATATATGTTACTCATATCCCTTTTATCTATCAAGAATGCGACTTTTTTATTTTGTTTCAATGTTTTCAATTTTTTTGCTTCTTTTGAGGTATTGAAAAAAATCTTCTGCCCGTCAAAAACATAAACCACGGGCGTGACATGGGTAATTCCCCTGAGGGATGTCCCGATATAAGCGAAACTTGATTCGTTTACAAGATTATAGATATCGGGCGGAAGCCATGGCACTTTTGATACAATATATGCTGAAATTACCGAAATCAGGGTTATGAAAACCATGAAAATGATTATACTCGCGATGAGAAAATCATCGGCCCGGAAAAGGGGTATCAGGAGAAGTGAGATTATTCCGAAAAAGGCGTTATTAATATCCAGGCTTCGCAAGGATTTAAGTTCAGTATATGGGGTATGTTCAAGCTCAGTCCTTTTTTCAGCGATTTTTTTAAGCCTGAGCGACCTCCAGAGGGCGAGGACGGATGTCCATATCCCGAGCCCCATCCTGTAGCATATGTCCCAGATGAGCAGGCTAACAAATAGCAATAATAAAATATGCGGGCTTTTCCCGAGCCAGTTTTCCAATAAATCCGGGCCGAAATAGAAAAGGTACAGCATAAACGGGATGAAAATGGCGATTCCTGGTATCGCTTCATAATGGTTACTGTGGAAAAGTATTCCTTTATACCGCTCAAGCAAATCATTTTCATCTTTGCTTAACGGCGCCCTGAATTTGCGCAAAGTGGGTCCGAGCTGCAAGATGAGAAGACTCCACGATACTGCTACAAGGATGGCAAGCGAGCCATAGAGCAGGGAAACCGTTTTCAGGTTAAAGATAAATCCGAGTGCCAGGCCAAGAACCAGGAGAAAGAATAATTGCAGGAGGATACTGTACTTGTACGAAACCAGTGAAAAAGGAGGTATCCTGCCTACGATTTCTTCGTAGATCCATTTCATCTCCTTTTTTGAGGTATTATCCATACGAGAACTTAAAATGTAAGGCATGAATAATAAACTTCTCCTATAAATCGCTATCAGAGAACAAATCGATAATGTTATTTATGACCAATACAATTGTTAGCTCCGGTGACGATATGAAAAATATAAAATTAATCTCGATTATCCTTATCATATTATCATTGGCTTTTTTAGGGTGCGTTAAACCGCCTGCAGCCACACCAACCCCGACAGCCACGCCAACAGCAACCGAAACCGTAAAACCAACTGTAGTCCCGACGACACCAGCCCCCACCCCCACGCCGGCAATCAGGGGACCTTTAATTTACAAATCGTTTGTAGATCAGGATTATGGATTCAAAAGGGTAATTGAAATCAATTACCGACCATTTGTGTACCAGAATCTTACGCTCAACATCTCTGCCGGAGATACCGTTATGTGGATAAACGATGCAATTCCTGATGAAAAGCTTACGATTATCAGTGAACAGGGTTTATGGAATAATACAAGCGCTATTTTGCGATGGAACTATCAAGATTTCAATTACACATTCACCCAGCCGGGAACTTATGGGATGTATATCAAAGAATATCCTCGCTTACACCACCAGAGAATCATCGTGAATCCATAAAACTGCAATTAAAAATCAGTCACGAAGAATCATTAAGATTAAATCGTAAAGTTTATGCTTAGAAGATAGGAAGGGGCATTCCTTACAAAACCATTTTAGTATTGAATTCAAGTCAAAAGAACTAGAATTACTGCAAAGCAGTAAACAGTATCAACAGTTAGGAGGCGGTTTTATACACAAGGAAGAATTGATTCAGCTACATACACTGATGGTGCAAATGAAGAAGTTTTTTGAGGAAAACGGGCAAGGTGAGTTTTCCCATTACCAATCTCTCCAGATAAGCCCCATACATGTGCATCGCAGCAAAGCCGAACACAAACACGCAATATTCATCCTCGGTAAAGAAATTGCATCAATAATGGCACACGATGAATTCTCAGGAGCCGGAAGGACTTCGGTACGGATGCAGGAACTGGCGACCCGTGCCGGGGAAGAAATGTTGCACTAAAAACGTCTTTTTTCTTTTTTGCCCAGAACATTTCGAAGCATATATTAGGTACTACAGTAAAAAGTGATTTATTTGATGACCCTTTTTAAAATGAGGAATTCTTTTGGGTTCATCAAAGCGAGGGATATTTAATGGAACTCAATGGAGTAGAGATAGAAGATACATTCGCGGAAGCATTTCCGATAAAAATAGCAAGAGTATTGATTACAGGAGCCTCCAAGAAATGGGCTATGGTTGCGGCGCAGGAGGCAACTGGTTTTGGGACTTCGGTTATAATGTGTCCCGCAGAGGCAGGCGTTGAAAAAGTTGTCAATGGCGATGAGACCCCTGACGGGAGACCGGGCGCGTACATCCAGATTTGTACGTTTGGTTTCAAGTCTCTGGAAGAACAGTTGTTAAAACGCCTAGGTCAGTGCGTCCTGACAGCGCCAACCGCAGCTATGTGGAACGGGCTTCCCAAGGCTGAGAAACAATTCGATACTGGATTTAAGCTCAAGTTCTTCGGGGATGGATTTGAATCCGAGACGAATATCGACGGAAGAAAAGCGTATAAGATACCGATGATGCAGGGAGATTTCGTTGCCGAGCATAACATTGGTGCGCAGGACGGCATCGCCGGAGGAAATTTCTTCATAATGGCAGATAACCAGATGGCTGCGCTTGCTGCTGCTGAGAATGCGGTGGAGGCAATTGCCCAGCAGGAAGGGACAATCACTCCTTTCCCGGGCGGAATAGTGGCAAGCGGCTCGAAGGTGGGTTTTACAAATTATAAATTCATGAAGGCAACAACTAACGAGAAATACTGCCCTTCAATCAAAACCAAAATCAAAGATACGAAAGTGCCTGCAGATGTGAATGCCATATACGAAATCGTGATTAACGGCTTGAGCGTGGAAGCTATCAGCAAATCCATGAAAGCCGGAATAAATGCTGCAGTGAAAATCCCTGGTGTTAAAAAGATAAGCGCTGGTAACTATGGCGGAACCCTGGGGCCATACAAGTTCAACCTTAAAGAGCTTTTGTAAAAAACAGGGGTTAATCCCCTTTTTATTTTTATTGTATTCTTTTAATGCCAAATTTGAAAAAAGTCTTATATTAAGAATAACAATCAAATATGGGTGAGTTATTTTGAAAGACATAATTGAAGTAATCAAAACAAGGCGCTGTGTACGTGAATATAAAGAAGACCAGATCTCCGATGAAGATATTAAATTCCTCATCGATTGCGCAAGATATGCTCCATCCGGTTTTAATATGCAGCCGTGGAGTTTTTTGGTGATTAAAAATAAAGATGTAATGCGGAAAATCTCAGAGCACGGCAAGAAATCCATGATTCCCATGCTTGAACCAATGAAAGATGTTTCCCCAAAAGCCAGGGATTTCCTCGTCTTCCTCAAAACAAAAGGCACGGATATGTTCTATAATAGTTTTCTAACGAGCTACCTTATTATACATTATAAATCTTTCCTTTTGGAATAACGATTTTTCCATGGCTAAGTATGATATTGTCCTTTTGTCTTAATCCTGATATGTTTTCATCACAAAAAGGCTAATCAGTGTACAATTGTATGATTTTTAAGTTAT
>JAPZAO010000174.1 GCA_027460615.1 Candidatus Methanoperedens sp. | reverse complement strand
TATGACATAGGCTGCTCACAGATTTTCACATATAAGGAATTGATGCAGCAGTATGCAGAGGAACTTGGTTTAAAAAAGATTTTTATTTCCATTCCAGGTTCATGGAACCGGCTCTCGGCAGCAGTGCTTGGAAAGTTTTCGCCTGTGAATCCCAATGTGGTTTACTGGCTGGTAGAATCGCTGCAGAATAACATGGTTTGCGAACCGAATGACCTCAAAAAGATATTCGGGTTTGAGCCGATTTCATTTAAGGAAAGCATCAGGAAAATAGAAAGCACCGATGAACGCCGATGAAAGCTTTTATGATTTTATCGCCTTGACAAGTTCTTCTATTTTACCCCTGACATCCTGAACCTGCTCAACAATCGTGCCTGTGCATATCATATCTGCCCCTGATTTTACCCGTTCCCTGGCAGTTGCCCCGTCCCTGATGCCGCCGCCCACAATCACCATGGTCTCTGCCCCTACAGACTTTTTCACGGCTGCCACCATTTCAACAGGCACAGGCTTATCTGCGCCTGAGCCGGCTTCAAGATAAATATAATGCATGCCGAGGTATTTCGCTGCAAGCGCATATGCGACTGCAAGCTTGGGTTTATTTCTCGGTATCAGCCGCGCATCGCCCACCCATCCTGCGGCTCCGCCTGGTTCTATTATGATATACGCCATGGATATCGGTTCGATGCCGTGCTTATACACAAGCGGCGCGCCTATAGCCTGGTTCGTGGTAACATAATTGATATCCCTGGAATTAAGAAGGCTCATGAAAAATACAGCATCAGCACCCTCTGCCAGCCCCGCGGCATTTGCCGGAAAAAGAATAACGGGAAGATCACAGGCAGACTTTATAGCCTGCACGGTCTGTTCAACTGTGGCGCCCGTAGCGCCCATAGAACCGCCGACCATTATAGCATCAGTGCCACCAAGGAACGCTTCGCGTGCGATTTTCCCTGCTTCTTCAGGTAACTGGGAATCAGGGTCGATAAGGGTAAGGTGAACAGCACCTTCTTTTTCAACAATCTGGTTGAGGCGTTCCTCGACGACCATCTGGTTTACGTTCCCTTAAGTTCCTTTGATTTCATTCTAAGATTGGTATATCCGCATTTCCTGCATCTTGTTGCGCGTACTGAATTGCGCGCGTTGCATTTCATGCATATCTTCATATGTAAAAGTACTTTTTCCGCTTCTGGAAATCTTGCCATGATTCACCTCTGGTAGGACTGCTTACTATAATGTTATCAGATTTAACCCTTTGGTTCAAAATTTCTTCCCTTTCTTTTCCTCCACCTGCCGCACTATCTGTGGATAATTCCCGAATACAGAAGCAAGGTCGATTGTGCAGACCACATCTACAATACCCACGGCTGCAACAGGATTTCCTTCGCTGTCCTGGATTGGGGCAACTACTACCGGTATTCCCTTGTATGCACCCCTGTCAGGGATGGTATGGATAACACGATTTTTGATCAAAACCTCTTCAAGTACCGGACCCGTATAATCATTATCGACCACTTTCCCTTTCTCAAGCCTGACGCCTCTTTTGTTCTTGCTGCGCATCGTGACTGGAAGGGAGAAAAGTTCATGCACCATTTTTGCAATCGGAAGAATATCCTCACTTTTAGAATCAGCTGATAAACATAATTCGGGCATTTTAATCACTCCTTTCATCATCAATCTTTATTCCCCGCACTTAATATCCTTTTCCTTAACCTCCCCGCAGGGCTCAATCTCCTCGAATATCTGCCCTTCAAACGAATATACTTCGGCGCCGGAAAGCCATGCATCAGGCATAAGCCCGGCTTTCATGCAGGTCTGGCACAGGAATTCAGTAGAATCGAAACCGTGTTCAACTGCAACCTGCGGAAGCAAGAGCCCTGAACTCATGCCCGCCGCGACTATCAGGCCGTCCTTCCCGATTACTATTTTATCCGGAAGTTCTTTTGGCTTTGCCTTTATACGTTTTGGAATAGTGAGCACCGTTACTTCGATAACAAGGTCATTTATATCCTCGGGTTTTACAGGGTGAAAACGCGGGTCGTCCCGGGCTGCGTTGATTGCTGATACTATTATCGCCTCCCCGAGCGGCAATACGGGATAAGGCCGGCCGATACAGCCGCAAAGCTCCTTCCGGTCCTTTTTCTTATTTAAAGTCACAAAGACGCCGCGTTTCTCTTTAAATACTTTTGGCAGGTTATCCGGGTTGATTTTTTTCCCGTTTTTCAGGCACTCCTCTATAGCTTTTCTTGCAAGGCGAACTGCCAGTTCTCCCTCTTGTTTTGTGAGCATGATTATTGATTATTATACTATAATGAGCATAACCTTTTTGGCTCGATGATGTCAAAAGACAATCGGAGTAATCCTGCATGGATACTAACAGGTTATAGTCCGGGTTGGAGAATCCGAGAATATTTATAGGCATAAAGCCCATTTATTATTTAGATATACGATGTTGAACGACCTTGATACCATTAAAAGAGCATACCCAGAATGGTTTCCTCCAACAACGGCTGTGGATATACTCACAGAGGTCTTTTTTTTCGCCCTTATCTTTTTGATACCGTATATATATGTAAGATTTGTTGAGAGGAGATTAGTTTCATTTGTAGAAGATAGAGTAATTCCATTTATTCGATTCAGATTACATCTGGAAAAACTTATCATCGTTATTGAGTGCATCCTCAAAACCCCAGTATTTATCACAAAATCAAAATCTTAGCCATTATTGCAGAATCCTAAATTATCTGTCATCACTTCTGCGGGATCATATGTTTTATTTAAGGGCAAAGATATATATACATCGTAAAATTATTAGAATGTTGTGGTATGTATGGATTTTTTCGGAAAAATAAAAGGATTTTTACTTGACCCTGCAAAGACATTTGAGGCTTTAAAGGATGATAACCTAAGAAGCGCATTGATTTATTACTTAATCATCGTGGTAATATTTTCTACGCTTGTTGCTTTCCCTTTTTCAAAACGCGACTATAAAAATGAAGATATTATGATAGTTTTTACATGGTCATTGGTTTTATCGTTTATTATAGTATTCATATTTGCGCTTTTTATTCATATTTTCGTATATCTCGCAGGCGGTAGAGGTGGAAATGCGCAGACAATTAAAGCTGTTCTGTATGCAACTACGCCTGCAATGTTGTTCGGCTGGATACCATCTCTCTATACTATTGCGATATGGATATGGTCGCTGTTTCTCCTGATTCTCGGAATACACAAGCTTCAGGAAATCACAATGTTCAGGTCATCCCTGCCTGTACTTGCATTAATTATCACAATAGTCGCTCTCTTTTTAGATTTCGTCTCCAACCTGCCAAATACATTTTAACCGATTTGACAGGTTACGTTTTCACTTTTTTCAATCCTTCAATCACTGCATCATACCTCTGGCAAAGCCTTTTGATAACATCCATTTCAGCATTCTTATGCGTAGGTATCAAAATATCAGCCCCACTTCCAATCTCTTCGCCTTTACTTGAAGTACCGTAGTCAGGCGCTATCTTGATGCCATCCCCCGAAATCCCAAGGCGCAGTTCATTGACAATCCGCGATACCATTTCGGTCTGCGGCGCTACTTTCGCAATAATGAAATTGGCCCTTTCGATATACTCCTGCTTCAAACCCGAAATATATTCAATACTTTCCTTCACTTTTCTTTTACTTCCGTATTCGGCAAGGATATTGATAGAATTTGTTAAATCATCAAACGTGGTCGCCCGGACTTCGATTATCCTGCCGTCAAAGTATTCGCCCAGCTTTTCTTTATAACCCCTGGAAATCACAAGCACGCCCATGTCCATCAGGCTGTCACGCTGTTCATCGGTAGGGTTGTAAGGATTTACGAGTTCGTATTCCTCAATCCCGCATAGCGCCATCAATGATTCATACATTGGAGTGACCCCAATGCCCTGCTTCCCGAGCCATTTGTCAAGCCCCATCTTCTGCTCGCGGGCAAGTTCAATGATTTTGCGTTTTATGGCTTCAGGGTCGCCTGAATCCAGGTTGAAATACTCGGCAAACCGTGCAGTTGTCTGGAGAAGCCTCGTTCTTCCCTGCGGCGCTGCGGATACAAATCCGCTCTCCTCAAGTTCCCTCACATGGTCATACGCAGCCGCTCCCCTTCTATCCACAAGGTCAGCTACGGTCAGGGGCTGGTGGTACGCAACCATGGCAAGAGTCCGGAGTACCGGCGAGCGAAGTTCCTTGGGGGCAAGAGACCTGACCTTTTCGGCAAATTCAGGCTTGACCTGCATCACGAACCTGCCCTCGATTTCCCTTATCTCGATAGGGCTGCCGCGCGCCGCATATTCATCCATTAATTCCTGGAGCAATTCCCGCACATTCTTTCCTCTGACAAGGTTTCGAAGCTGTACCGTATCCAGCGGTTCACCCGATGCAAACAAAGCCGCTTCGATTATCTCTTTATCGCCGCTCATGATGCACCCTGCCTCCGTATGAAAAGCTCACCGAAAAGTTCTTCCTGCTCAAGCCATATTTCCTTTTTTGTGGCAAGGAACAGGATGGCGAGATAAGCCATTACCATTCCAGTCCTGTCAAGGGGAGAAGAAAGGTCTGAAAATTTTATATATTTTTGTTTCTCGAATAATTCATTTAATAAATTTCTCATTTTCCCCACCCTGCTTTCGATGTCCTCCTCATGGGCGATTGAAAGCACCTCTTCTATAGTTGTGCGCCGCTCTTCAGTCTTGTTTTTGACACGGTCAAACCTTCGCTTTTCTATCGCTTCAGCCTTCTTCAGTTCGGATAGCAGCTCCTCAAGTGTAACAGGCCGGTTGGACGAGCGGCGAAGAGGCATCGCAGGAATGGGATAATCGCTGATTTCAAAATTGTCGGATTCATAATCCATTATTTCAGAGGGAGGTTCATCCACTTCCACAAGAGCGTTGGATTTCATGCGAAGTAAGATGGCTGCGTAGAGCAGAGTTCTCCCGGAAACGCGCAAATCCATCTTTTCAAGCTCTTCGACGTGTCTTAAGAATTTATCCGTAAGCTCGACGATATCGATGTTCCAGGGGTCAATCTCTCCGTTTTTGGCGAGGTTTACCAGGATTTCGATGGGTTCTTCAAGTATGTCTTCACCTGAAATTACCTCGGCCTCTCCTTCAGTCATATTTGCATGGATATAAGCATATAAAAGCAGATAAGGATTTTGTTAGACAATATTATGTTTTGTCCCGTCCTTTGACAGCAGCACCACACGGCTGTTCACAGATTCATCTGCAATGCAGTAACCCAGAGCCGCCGCAACCCGATTAGAAAAATCCAGTACTTCTTCATGAGAAGGCATGTTATCCTGAGTCAGGCGCTTTCTTGAGAATCCGAGGTGCATGTAAGCTTTCAACTCGACATAATCCGGCTCAGCGAGTCCTATCAAGCGTGCAAAACCTTCAGGATTTGTCATATTAACCCCGTTAGTCAGGGTTATCCTGATAGCAGTCCTGGTTCTGGTACATTTCATGACCTCCAGCGACTGTTTTATGTTCTCCCACGTATCCTCAAGAGGCGCACATACTTTTTCATACGTCTCCTTGTCGGGCGCGTTCAGGCTGATATAAAGCTGCGTGGGCTTTATTTTTCCAATCATTTCAGGGTTAGTCCCGTTGCTGACCACAAACGTTGTGAGATTCTTTTTATGGAATTCATCTATGAGTTCAGGAAGATAGGGATAGAGCGTTGGCTCACCCGATAACGATATGGCAGCATGTCTCGGCGAAAACGCCTCTTTCCATTTTGCTTTGTCCATAGTTTCCGAGCCGCCGTAGCCTGAGACAAGCCGCCGCTGCCCTGCGAAGCAGCTTTCAACTATGTCCTCCGGGGAGTCCCACTTTTCAGGAGTATCAACCGGCGACTCAATGGCGCGCCAGCAGTGAAGACAGCGGTGGTTGCATACGAGCGTGGGCGTCATCTGGATGCAGCGGTGCGAAGCGATGCCGTAGAACTTTGATTTGTAGCAGCCGCCCTCGCTGCGCAGGCTTTTGTTGAGCCACAGGCATGTCTTTACAGCCCCGTGGGTGCCCGCGAGGTGGTAGCCGTGTTTTTTGAGGAGGGATCTGGTGGATTCTGAGATTGAGGTCATTTGCTTTTATCCAGCATAATATTAAAGCATGATAAATAGATTGCCTCAAACCGAAAGGTATTATATACAAAATAGCATCATTTGAAGAAAACCGTTAGAGGTAATTTAATGGCAAGAAACATTCGCGTTGAAAAAATCACACAGACTCCAATCGAAAAACAGGAGATAGAAATAGTAGAAAGAAAAGGGGTTGGGCACCCGGACAGCATGGCAGACGGCTTCGCTGAAGCGGTAAGCCGGGCATTATGCAATGAATACATCAAAAAATGCGGAACGGTTCTCCATCATAACACCGACCAGGTCGAAGTTGTAGCGGGGCGTTCCTGCCCGCAATATAAAGGCGGGGAATTGATTTCACCGATTTATGTCCTTCTTGTGGGAAGAGCAACAAAAGAATTCGAGGGCATAAAGATACCTACAGATACCACGGCGGTCAGGGCTGCAAAGCAATACCTGAAAAATACCCTGCCTGACATTGATTCTGAACATGATATTATCATTGACTGCAAACTGGGCGTCGGTTCAACTGACCTCCAGAGCGTGTTCAAACGGGGAAAGGCGCCAATGGCCAATGATACTTCTTTCGGTGTGGGACATGCTCCTTTTTCGGAAGTGGAACAGATTGTTTATAATTCAGAACGCCAGATGGTCCTGAACTTCAAGAAAAAGCTGCCGGCTATCGGAACTGATATCAAGGTCATGGGAATGAGGAAGAACGATAAAATAACCCTCACCGTTGCCTGCGCAATGATAGACAAACATGTGGACGACCAGGACCACTATTTCTTAATAAAAGAAGAACTTCGCAATAAAATATGTGACCTTGCTGCTGAATACACCGAGCGCGAGGTAGAAGTCTTCGTAAATACAGGCGATGACGAAAAAAGCGGGTCGGTATATCTAACAGTTACAGGCACCTCTGCCGAGATGGGTGACGATGGTTCTGTCGGGCGCGGGAACAGGTGTAACGGCCTGATTACCCCGAATCGACCTATGAGCATGGAAGCCACAAGCGGGAAGAACCCCATAAACCACGTGGGCAAGCTGTACAACCTTCTTTCCAACCAGATAGCAAAGGATATTGCAGAGAACGTTTCGGGAATCGAGGACGTGTATATCCGCATCCTTTCGCAGATAGGTAAGCCCATTGACCAGCCGCTGATTGCCAGCGCCCAGGTGATACCTGAAGATGGCGCGAACATGAAGGTTATAAAATCAGAATCTGAAGCTATAATCGATAAATGGCTTGGAGATATTACAAAAATCACTGAGATGACTACCAGGGGAGAGCTGGATACTTTCTAGCTTTCCAATATTTTTACATTCACGCTGCGATTTCTTGGCCCGTCAAGTTCCACAAAGAATACACTCTGCCACGTTCCAAGGACAAGGTGACCGTCTTCGATTGGTAATGTCGCGCTGTTGCCAAGCAGGGCTGCGCGCAGGTGTGAGTCTGCATTGTTATCTATCCGGTTGTGGGCATAGCTCTTATTTTCGGGGATAAGCGTCTCCAACATTTCCAGTATATCGTCCCTGAGGCCGCGCTCGTTCTCGTTTATTAAAATGGCGCTTGTGGTATGGCGCGTGGAGATGACGCAGATGCCGTCCTTTGTGCCGCTTTCTTTTACTATCGCACGCACCCGGTCTGTTATGTCGATGAGTTCAGTACGGGTTGAGGTCTGGACATCCATTAGTTATCACCATATTCTGTTAATCTTGAGCACTTTGTGGCTTTTCGTTAATTTATGAGTTTTCCACCACCTGTAATCAGGAGGTAAAGACCGATAGCTAATGCAGCATCCACTTCTATTGCTAAACCGGTGCCAGCGCCCACGGTGCATGGTATAATTAATGACACGGGTTGATAAACCGTACATGCAACCAGCAAATATACGAATGGAAGACACAATATGAGCCCGATTATCCGTATGTAGATTTTCTTCATGGCTCATAGCATCTATTTAAATGCAGTAAATTTGTCTCTGGACGCACTGCAAAGGGGACATTTATCTGGCGCTTCTCCTTCCAGGGTGTATCCGCAGACTTCGCAAACCTGTACAGGACCGAGTTTAACGTCTTTTCCCGAATTGACCGAGTCCAATGCTTTTTCATAAAGCTTCTTATGCATTTTTTCAGTGCCATAAGCCCATTCAAAACTTTTTTGTGCTCCCTTTTCTCCCTGGAATTTTGCCACTTCCAGGTATACAGGATACATTTCCTCGATTTCAAAGGTCTCGCCAGCGATGGCCAGTTTAAGGTTTTTCCTGGAATCGCCAGGGCCAAAAGCCGCCATGCTATTTGCGACAAATCCCCCATCAAGGTGCTTCAACTCCCTGTAATGGTCTCCTGCGTGTATATATTCAGCATGGGCGATTGCACGAAATAAGCGGGCTACGTTATTGAATTTTTCTTTTTCGGCCTGGTTTGCAAAATGCAAATACCTCATATGTGCCTGGCTTTCTCCTCCAAATGCATTGATAAGATGCTGTTCGGTCATCTTCTTCATTAAAAAACCTCCCATCAATAAACTCCTGTTATTTGTATTTAAATTTAACTTTCATCACACAATAGAGCTATTATTCCGCAAGGTACAGAGACGAGATTTCAAGCGGACGTATCATTCCTTCCCGCCAATCCTTTCAATCGCCAGAGCCCCGAGGCGAGCAATGGTATCAAGAACAACCTTATTTTCAGGGGTAAGAATCTGCTCAGGAGCGTCAAAATGAAATCCTACGACACCCTTTACGGTATCTGCCGTTTTCATGGGAAGATAATACGCCCATGCTTCGGGTAACGTATCCGTACCCGCACCTGCAGGTTCGCCATTGAGCCAGACCCAGGTTGCAATGCCAAGTTCTTTCGGGTTTATCTGGAATCCGTCGGTAGAAGCCCTGACCGAAATTTGTCCATTTTCAGGAAGAAAAATAGCCATGTCGCATGGGAAAATTTGTCTTGTATGGCGGATCATCAGGTGTAAAACCTGATCAAT
>JAPZAO010000173.1 GCA_027460615.1 Candidatus Methanoperedens sp. | reverse complement strand
TAGGTTTCAGCTACAGCGCCATATTTGATAATCCTGCCCTCATCGATAATGCGGTCATTTTCATTTTTAAGTTTGATTGGCGAGTCAGGAAAGATCTCAAGCCTTACATTTTCTATATCACTGAATTCATTTTCAAGCCTGACTGACAGTGTTAAATCCTGACCCGGCTCAACCGGCTGGGGTGAGAGTTGATCCAGTACGATTCCAGGTTCAGCATTAGCAGGAGCAATCATGAATATGAGTGCAAACACTGCAAGTATGTTTATGTATTGTTTATTCATTTTTTTCACCTCTGTTTATTATGATCTTCTTCAACTCAGACATTGAAATGCCCAAATCTATTACACCGAATTTGCCCGCGACCCTCAGGATTTCGCCTTCGACCATCGTAATCTCATCGGCTTCCAGGGTTCCTCCGATCTCGAATTCCTCCTTGTAGTCGCATCTGATTTTGAGGTCTTTTATCATGTTTGGCTTCAAGGTCACATAGAATGCAAATTCGTGTCCGACCATTTTATATCACAGCAGAAAAATGGATCTGGAAATGCTTAAAAAAAATCTGGCATGAATGTAGAGTTAGCAAAAAGAATATAACAAAGGTTACACAAATGTAACAACGAAAAACGATGAAAGTCTACGAGCTTTTTACGGAACTCTCTTCAGAAAACAGGCTTGCTATACTTAAAATACTGGATGAAAAGTCGATGACCTTCACCAACCTGATCAAAGAGATTGACATAAACTCTGCAGAAGCGTCAAGACAACTTTCAAGATTAACAGAAAGCCAGTTAATTGAGAAAAAAGGGGACGGAAGATATTATAATACACTCTTCGGGAAACTGGTTTTATCCAGCATATCAGACCTGAACTTCATATCTGAGAAATCAGGATACTTCCTGAAACATGACACTGCACAGGTCCCGTTCGATCTTCTTGGACAAATAGGCGTCCTCTCAACAGGAGAGATAATAACCGGTGTCTATAACATTTTAAATACCCATGAAAAATTGGGTGATGGGGTAAAAAGCTACATGTGGTACATGTCCGATGATTTTCCCAGGCACCATCTGCCCGGTATCGAAAAGAAATTGGACGAGGGATTGGAAATAAGAGTAATACTTCCAAAAGACAAATGTTCCGCTTCGCTGCTTAGCGAAAAAAACAGGAAAAAGATAGAGGCTAAAATATTGGACGATATCAAAATATCCGTGATAGCAACAGATAGCTTTTCTATGCTCGAACTTCCAGGACAGGATGGAATGATTGACCAAAATACTGCCATTTTCGGCTATGATGACAGATTCAGGGATTGGTGCAAAAAGCTATTCCAGTATTACTGGACAAAATGTTATTCTTGTTAATGAATATTCTGAAATAAAACCGGCTATTAGGATCAATTGGATTATGATCCTGATTAGCCCATTTTCGTTCCTTTTGATCACTGTAAAAATTGTTGCAGATGCGGTGGGAGACCATTGACCATTACATGGACTATAATTCCAATAAACAGAATTATGACCAGTATTGCAGCAATGGTGATAATCGATTTCATGTTAATTTTTATCATTTTGTGTCACCTCCTTTCATGTTCACCCGTAAGCCAGAACCTGCTGCACAGGCAATCGAGTTTCGCGCCATGCAGGGTAAGCACTTGCGAAAGTGCCAATGAATATCACGAGGATCAGCCATAGTGCCACTGCTATTGGAGGAAAGACATGCTCAAGATCGGTGTGGATAAAGATATTACCTGCAAAGTTGCCGATGATCACACTGAGCGGCCGTGAGATCACGACGGCAGCAAGCCAGCTCAGGACACTAATAACAATCCCCTCGACAACAACTATCTGCAGCACATCATCGGAGCAAGCGCCTATCGCCCGCATAATACCGAATTCGCGCGCGCGTTCCATCACATTTATACCCATTGTGGAAGCCAGCGCCAGTCCGCCAACAGCAGCGACTAATGCCGCCATTGCCAGAAGGAACATCTGGATGACCACAAGGTGATCTTTTAATACCTGCAATCTTTCGGTACTCGGACTGACAGAAATACGATCCAGTCCGGCGGTATCAAACTGCTCTTCAAGCTGTCCGGTCACAGTCCTCAACGCAGCGCCACTGTGCTGGTCAGTCTTGATACGGATGTATGTGGTCTTATCTTCCATATCCGTAATGCGGGCCAGATAGTCAAGGTTAACATATGCGGAAGCCGCAATATTTTGCCCGCGCTTGCGTGCGCCCAATTCACGTACGATGCCAACCACTGTCCATTCCATTTCCTTATTACCGGTCTTGAACATGATCCGGTCTCCAACTTTAATGCCCTCTGCCTCCAGCAATTCATGGTTGATGACGAGAGCGTTCGTATCGTCCAATCGCAGCCAGCGCCCCTCAATAACCGGGAAGGAGATCATATCGGTCTGCGGCGGCACACCGTTGAAGGTGAAACTGATAGCAGTGTCATCAGTATCATCTGATTGTTTGCGTATAGCTACAGTTTGCACCCAGCTCTCCACACTTGATATACCCGGCACTGCACGAACCGTTTGTTCTACATATGTCGTGGGGTAGGGTTGGCTAAATTTCACTTCAATGTCATCGTGGCGGGCAGCCATTGCTATATCGATTGTGTTTGTCCACGAAGCTCCGACATTGATAGCGCTCATGAACGTTGCACCTCCTACTGCCAGGATACCGATTGTCAGCAGCATGCGTGACCTCTGCCGGAAAGCATTACGCAGCGAAAGCAACAGCGGACGACTAATGCCGCGTATGCTGGATATAAGCTTATCAATACGGTTTGTTCCGAATTGTCCATTTCCAGTGCCATAATCGCTAATAGCCTGCTTGACTGTGATCCGGCTGCCCCTGTATACCGGAAAGGCGGCAGCCAGAAGCGGCACAGACAGCCCCACGAAAATCTGGACAGCGTATACCCAGTGCGGGATGAAGTCGCTGGTGATGTTGAAATTCAAGACCTTTGCGGTAAATGCAGCGAATCCCTTGCCAGCCCAGATTCCAGTAGGAATGCCGATAACCAGTCCTGCAATACCAAGCAGCAGCACCGTGCCGAAATAAAGTCCGGCAATCTGGTAAGTCCTTGCCCCGACGACCTTCATCACACCTATCTGTCTTATCTGCTGTGCGAGCAAAGCAGAGATAGTGCTTGCGACAAGCACGCTGCTAAGGATAAGTGCGAGGATGCCGAACGCCTCCAATAAGAATAACAGCGAATCCATCTGGCCGGCTTGCGGATGTTTTCCGGCATTTGGAATTTCTACGAGTGAAACGTTGTATCCGCGATCCTCCAGATCATCTTTTACCTGCAAAGCTATGCAGCTGACATCGTTTTTATTTTCAGCAACTATATTCAGTTCATTCAAGGTGCGTGTCTCGCCGAGCCATTCAAGGGTATTGAGGGTTATGTAACCGTAAGCGACATTATCTACCCAGCCAGGTGACTGGGCAGGGTCATGGACAATCCCGCTTACGCGCAGGTCGTGCTCCTGCCCATTATTTTGGGTATGTATCACTACAATGTCACCGACCTGTTTGTTAATCAACGGCAGAGCCGAGCGTTCGATCAGTATTTCCCGGTCAGCGGGCGGCCATTCGCCCCGCTCAAGTGTAAATGTGGACACGCGCAAATCGTCAAAGTCATCAATAACAAATAATAAGAGCCTGCGCCAATCATCCTGTCCGACCTTGATGCGAGCCATGACAACACGCCGCGCCTGTGCATCTGCAACCCCATTTTGTTTTTCTACATATTCAGCCAGCTTCTTATCTGCATTGTCCGTGTACAGGATAGCTGAGGCGGGATTGGTGGCAAGGAAGTTTGCGTCTATTTCGTGGGTCAGGATAGCATAGCCGGTCAGGACCGAACCGACACCGAAAATACCGATAGCGATAGCCAGTACTACCAGCACAGTGCGCGACTTGTTAAGCCACATATCACGCAGCACTTTGCGCCAGCGTACACTGATCACGGGGTCTCACTTCCGTTCACGACCCGTCCGTCCGCTAATTTGACCACGCTTGAAACCCATGGCGTTATGTCGCGTTCATGCGTCACCATCACGATGGTTTTACCCGATGCTGCAAGTCCTTTGAAAAGCAGTAAAATTGCCTCTGCTGTGCGTGAATCGAGATTGCCGGTCGGCTCATCAGCCAGCAGCAACGCCGGATCGTTCGCCAGTGCCCTTGCAATAGCGGCACGCTGCTGCTGGCCGCCGGAAAGTAGTGCTGGCAGCTTATCAGCCTGTTCCCTGATACCCACCTGTTCCAGAAGGCCAAGCGCCCGCGCAATTCTTTCGCGTGCCGGGATAGCATTGCTAAAATCCATTGGCAGCATCACATTCTCAAGGATGGTCAGTGTAGGTAGAAGCTGGAAGAACTGGAACACGAAACCGACATTGCGCCCGCGCCATTTTGCAAGCGCATCCTGGTCAAGGGTATGTACAGGAGTATCGCCTATCCATATTTCCCCGGATGTCGGGCTGTCAATACCACCCAGCATATTTAGCAGGGTAGATTTCCCGCTGCCTGATTTACCGATTATGGCAACGAACTCACGAGGCTCCACCTGCAGGTCAATTTCCCGAAGGGCATGGAATGTACCTCCTGCACCTTCATGGGTCTTCGTGACCTTGTTTAATCTGATTAGATGCATGATTTAATCACCTCTTTTTTTGTGATATTCTTTAATCATCAAGAGAAAAATGGATTTGACAATGCTTAAATAAAATCTGGCATGAATATGGAGTAAGATAACAGGCATGTAACAGAGGTTACACAAATGTAACAGGGAAACATTATGAAAGTCTACGAACTCTTCACGGAATTGTCCTCCGAAAAAAGGCTGGGAATACTCCAGACACTGGATGAAAAACCTATGACCTTCACCAGTTTGATCAAAAAAGTTGATATGAACTCGACGGAAGCAACAAGACAGCTATCAAGGCTATCAGAAGCACGGTTAATCGAGAAAAAGGGGGATGGGAATTATTATAATACACTCTTCGGAAAACTGGTCATATCGAGCATATCAGACCTGACCTTCATATCTGAGAAATCCGGATATTTCATGGAACATGATACTTCGCATATCCCGCTCCACCTTATAAGACAAATAGACGCCCTATCTAAGGGTGAAATCGTAACAGGTGTCTATAATATTTTAAACACCCAGGAAAAATTGAGCGAAGATGTAAAAGGGTATTTCTGGAACATGTCTGATGATTTTCCCAGGCACCATCTTCCCAATGTCGAAAAGGTTCTGGAACAGGGACTGGAGATCAGAGTAATATTTCCAAAAAACTTGTTTCCCTCTTTGAAACTTAGCGATAAAACCAGAGAAAAAATTCAGTTCAGGGCATTAGACGAGGTCAAATTATCTGTCATGACGACAAACAGGTTTTCAATGCTCGAACTGCCAGGACCGGATGGAAAGATCGATCAAAATACAGCCATATTCGGCTATGATGAAAGGTTCAGAGAGTGGTGCGAAAACCTCTTTAATTACTACTGGGAGGTCAAACCTTCTTCACATATTATTATCTAAATCTTTTTCCTCCGGTAAAGATAATAAGCTATCGAAACGATGATTAGAACGGCAACGAACATTGGTGCCACTATTCCATTTCCATTCGGTTTGTGCACGTTAAGATTCAATGATTCAGTGATAGTTCGTACGCCAAGATCGTCTTCATAGTCTATCGCGGCAGAAAATGGAATATTGCCGTCTTTTGTTATATAGAATGTAAAAACTCCTGGTTCATCATCATCGGGTTTGATTTTTTTAAGGAATGCAGTTTTTGTTCCTTCAAACGGGACATCAAGGCTGACTTTCACAGATTTCGCCTCGCCTGTTCCTGAATTTTCAATGCGCATATTCAAAGTGACGAGGTCACCTTTTACCGGATTTTGCGGGTCGATTTTTAAATATGAAATCGCAAGTTCTGCTTTACCAAGTACCCGGACGCCTGCGAAACTTTTCGAGCTTTGGTTTTCCCCGTTCTCATCCTTATAATCCATTCTGATGGGGATTGAGTACGATGAAATTTCGGTCTTGTCTTTAACCTGGATAGCATAGCTCAATTGAATGGATTCCCCGGATTCGAGTCTCTTTATATTCTTTGTATCGGCATCCACAGATACGAAAGGCAGACCGCCCGTTACAGCGCTCACCTGTACATCCCGTGCAATACCGGTTCCATCATTTGAGACTGAAAACGTAATATCAAATTTATCCTTCGGGCTTATGCGCTCAGGGTTTATTGTGATGTTAGAAATCATGAGCTGAGGTGCTCCCCGTACCATTACCTTGAAGGTTTTGTTGGTTTCACTCAACATGTTATTGCTAAACCATCGTGCCCTGAATTCAATGTCGTATGAACCGGAAGTCGCAAGAGGATCGACATGCAGCAGGTAGGTTTCAGCTACAGCTCCATATTTGATAATCCTGCCCTCATCTATAATGCGGTCATTTTCATTTTTGAGTTTAATCGGCGAGTCCGGAAGGATCTCAAGCCTTACATTTTCTATATCGCTGAATTCGTTTTCAAGCCTGACTGACAGTGTTAAATCCTGGCCGGGTTCAACCGGCTGGGGTGAGAGCTGGTCCAGTACGATTCCAGGTTCAGCATTAGCAGGAGCAATCATGAATATGAGTGCAAGTGCTGCAACTATAATCAACAATGGCTGTTTCATGGCAGATCACCCTTTACAATCTCAGCGAGCTTCTCGCCCTCACTCAAATCCTTGAGGTGGGAATACACCTTTATTTCAACATCCGGCATCATGACCCTCGCCCCTTCCAGAAGTTGCGGCGACGGGTTGCCATACAATACAACCGTATGATCATAAGCGAATTCCTCAAAGAGTCTTCCCAGAGCTTTGCGAAGGTTGTGCTTGTGCTCTGCCAGGGCCTCCGAGTTCTCGTAGACTTCGCGAATTTCGCATTCTGTTCGGTCGCTGCTGATAAACCAGTCATATTGGAGCGTTCCCGTGTCCTTCTCTTTCGTCAGCCTTATACATTCAGCCGCTTGCTGCTTGAAACCCTCTAACTTTCCCTCCCGGATTTTCATCCGGGCGCTTACGTGTAGTTTATTCATTTTTTTCACCTCTCTTTTTAATGATCATCTTCAATTCAGACATTGAAATGCCCAAATCTATTACACCGAATTTGCCCGCGACCCTCAGGATTTCGCCTTCGACCATCGTAATCTCATCGGCTTCCAGGGTTCCTCCGATCTCGAATTCCTCTTTGTAGTCGCATCTGATTTTGAGGTCTTTTATCATGTTTGGCTTCAGGGTCACATAGAATGCAATTTCGTGTCCGACCATTTTTTTGTCACCAGGAGAAAAATGGGCTTAGAAATCCTTAAATAAAATCTGGCACGAATGTAGAGTTAGAAATAGGAATGTCACAAAGGTTACACAAATGTAACAAGGAAACACGATGAAAGTCTACGAGCTATTTACGGAATTATCTTCAGAAAACAGGATTGGTATACTCCAAACTCTTGATGAAAAACCGATGACATTCACCAGCCTGATAAAAGAAGTCGACATGAACTCGACAGAAGCATCAAGACAACTCTCAAGATTAACAGAAACCAAGCTAATTGAGAAAAAAGGGGACGGGAGATATTATAATACACTGTTTGGAAAACTGGTTTTATCCAGCATATCAGACCTGGACTTCATATCTGAGAAATCAGGATACTTCCTTGAACATGATACTGCATGTATCCCGCTTGATCTCCTGAGACAAATAGACGCCCTTTCTACAGGAGAAATAGTAACAGGTGTCTATAATATTTTGAATACACATGAAAAATTGGGCGATGGTATAAACAGCTACATGTGGTACATGTCAGATGATTTTCCCAGGCATCATCTGCCCTATATAGAAAATAGATTGGAAGAGGGAGTGGAAATGAAAGTAATACTTCCAAAATACATGTGCTCTACTAAACCATTTAGCGCGCCACTTAGCGAAGAAAACAGGAAAAGGCTAGAGATCAAAGTATTAGAAGAGGTCAAAATATCAATAATAGTGAGCGATAAGTTTTCTATGCTCGAACTACCCGGACCGGATGGAAAGATTGATCACAATACTGCCATCTTCGGCTATGACGACCTATTCAGGGACTGGTGCAAAAAGCTCTTCCTGTATTACTGGACAAAATGCCAGCCTTGTGGCTGAAAAATTCTCGCTAAAAACACGAGATTGGAAAAGATCCAATTTATCATAGTCAAATCATTCTGGTATGGTTTTTAATTGCCTACCAAACCACCGAAATTCTTAAATATGACTATGGTCATAAATGACTCTGGTCATTATATATCAAGGAGAGAGCATCATGTCCCTGCGTGAGAAAAAGAAAATAGATACGAGAAATAAGATATTCGAGGTATCAGGCAGATTATTTAAAGAAAAGGGTATCGAAAATACGACTATTGATGAAATAGTGAAAGATGCGGGAATAGGCAAGGGCACATTTTTTAATTATTTTCCGAGTAAAACTGCCCTTCTCCTCTACTTCGCACAACAGAAGGAAGAATTGACCTTTAGCCGGATAAAAAATGAAACATTAAAAGGTATTTCGACAAGGGAAAAGATAAAAAATACACTTGTTTTTGTTGCAAAGACTAATGAAAAAGATAAAGAACTGACAAAAATGTTTGTCTTTGAGTATATGAGACATTACGGATCCGGCCAGGAAAGGAGAAGTCGCGGTCTCAGTAACATCCTTCACAGTCTGATTGAAGAGGGAGTAAGAGACGAAGATGTGAAAAGCAACATAGATGCAAAAAAAGCTGCTGAAATCATTTCAGCTATCTATTTTCATTCCCTGGTCGAATGGTTATGGTCACAGGTCGATTATTCCTTTTCAGATGATATATCAGAAAAGATCGACATGGTATTTGATGGTATCGGGAGTTAAGACCATGCGGGAAAGAATCAATCTGATCAAGGATGAGCCAGAAAGAGATGGGAAATTTAGAACGAATCAAGTAATAATAGATACTACAAGAATTAAAACTGCTCACAAAAAGCCAGAGACAGCGCTTGAGAAACTGGAAGATACAGGGCTTGTTAACACAATTGCTGCTGCAAGAGAAAGAGAAGGAAATATAATTTTTGCGACGGTCGACCAGATAATGAACTATGCGCGTTTGAGTTCTTTGTGGCCCTTAT
>JAPZAO010000172.1 GCA_027460615.1 Candidatus Methanoperedens sp. | reverse complement strand
GCTGCCGCGCCGATCAGGTTATACTGAATGGGGCGCGCTATCACGGCGTTGAACGCCTGGCCGATGTACACCGACATCAGCGCGCCGCTGGCGGCGTTGCCGATCGCGCCGATGAGCAAGGTCAGGATAAAAATCTTGTGGCGCAGGACCGCATTCAGGGCATTTTTTTGTCATGTGAAGCGGCGTGACATTGATGGTTTCATCATATACGGATTCGGATATGAACGGGCTTAAAACAGGGACAGGCTGTCCGAAATTGAACTCCCCCCCGGTCAGGAATTCAAAGTATGTCATATTTTCTGAATAACCGCATTTGCAGTGAATTTCAATTTTGTTTTTTAAGAACCTATTGTACCTGTTTTTCTGCGATAATGAAATAATTGTATCTTTCATCATGCTAAGATTAACCTTCCAGTACTAAATTCCTTCGGATTTTTGTGAGTGTCAAATCTTTTGGTGTTGTTAATTAAAAAGCAAAATAGCCGCAGAGACATGGAGGGCACAGAGTTGTTATTTCTCTGTACTCTGCGCCTCCGTGGCTAATATTTTACTTCAAAATCCAAACTCTTTTACAGGATGGAGCTTTTTTTCAAGATAATAAAATGTTAATGAACAGGTCATTATCGAAAGGGCAATAGTCACCCACGAAACAATTTTGATGCTTTCTTCCGGGATAATTGGATGCGTACCTATGACATAATCAAAAAAGTCAGATACCATGAAAAAGGCAAAAATCAATAAGTACCGGCTGGGATTTAACTTTTTCATCTCTTTTAAAAGGGTCATTGCAACAAGAATCATTCCAATGTGCAGTAACACTATAACAATTCGGAAATCCCTTGTTTCGGGAGAAAAATAATAATCATAATTCAGGAATAAAACAAAGAGCGTCCATATACCAACTTTATTCAGCCCAATGAAAGTGAACGCATCAAATGTATCGGAGCGCAAACCGAACGAATAGAAAAGCAAAACCAGAACATACATGAACGTAAAAAACGGGCTGTCAGGCACGAAAAACCATAGATAGACGGGTGTTATTTCAAATTGTCCCTGGTAATAATAAAAACCAAAAAGCGTTCCGATGATGCAGGAAATCAAAACTATGAACCTGGCCCTTCGTTCTTTTTTAAACCAGAAGAAGAAATCCAATGTTGAAGTCAAATCTACTGTTGAAGTCATGATTCGATTCCATTTTTCAAAGGCCGCGCAGGTACACCGCCCACAAACCCTGATACATCTCCGTTCACAAGAGAGTGGGCTGAAACCACGCTGTCGTCTGCGATAGTGACGCCGGGAAGTATGGTGGTATTTGCCCCGATTGTTACGTTTTTTCCTATGACGACATTTCCTGTCCTGTACTCACCGACCAGGAATTCATGGCACAGGATCGTGGAATTAAAGCCAATGATGCTGTTTTCCCCTATTTCAATGAGTTCAGGGAAGAACACGTCCATGTTCACTTCGAGGCCCACCGAAACATGCTCGCCAATATTAACGCCCATTGCTGAATAAAGAAGGTTCTTCAACCGCAGGGAAGGCGAGATGCGGGCGAGGGACATGCAGATGTAATTGAACGCGACCTTGAAAGGAGAGACTATGTCTTCCCAGTACCAGAGAGAGTTGTGGACGCCTTTTGAGCTGTATGTTTTTAGATTACGCATGATAGGAGTATAGAATGGTGCAGAGAATAAAAAATATTTGCTTTGTAAAAAATATGATAATAATGTATTTACAAAATGATTAATTTTAAATATAGAGATTATCTAAATACATAAATTATGGGAACCTTAACTATTAATGTAAATGATGATGTTGAAACCCGCTTCAGGGCGCTTGCGCAGAAGGTTTATGCCGAGAAAAAAGGTTATCTTGGGAAAGCTGTCACTTCTGCCATGCAGAAATGGATTGATGAAATAATCCAGAAAAAGATTTCAGAAAGCGAATTAAAGCTTATGGATAAAGGTTTCAAAATGGGAAAATTAAAATTCAAATCCAGGGAAGAGCTATATGAAAGATGAAATCTTCCTGGTGGATACTAACATTCTGGTTTATTCTTTTGACAAAAACGAGCCTGCCAGGCAAAAAACCTGCAGTTCATTAATCAAGAAATGCTGGATGCAGGAGGAATCGTTTGCAATTGCCCTCCAGAATCTTTCAGAGTTTTATGTTGTTGTAACTAAAAAAATTGAAAATCCTTTGCCCAATAGTATCGCCAGAAAAATCGTCAAAGATATTATTGATTTTAATAACTGGCATGTCATAAGTTTTGATGACGCTTCGTTAATAACAGCCATTGATCTTGGTATTAAATATAATATCCATTATTGGGATTCGCTTTTGTGTGCCACAATGAAACAAAATGGGATTAGCGGAATATATACGGAAAATGTCAAAGACTTTGATAAAGTGCCATGGGTTACGGCGATTAATCCGATGGATTAAAGAACCTCGTATCGATTATAATTCAATTTAACCTCATTTTAATATACTCAGCCCTCATAACTTAGCCCAATAATGCCCCCAATTTTCGAAATTACCCACAAAGCCTGCGCCGGCAGAATCGGACGTCTTGAGACACGTCACGGGATTGTGGAAACGCCCACCATCATGCCAGTGGTCAATCCCAATATCCAGACCATCAAGCCCTCAGAGCTTCGAAAATTCGGCGCCGAAATTATTATCACAAATTCTTATATCATTTACCGCAAACCCGAACTCAGGGAGCGCGCCCGGAGCGAGGGGCTGCACTCTCTTATCGGTTTTGACGGCCCCATAATGACCGACTCCGGCTCCTTTCAATTATCAGTGTATGGCGAGGTGGAAGTAAATAACGTGGAAATAGTGCAATTCCAGCAGGAAATCGGCTCGGACATCGGCGTGCCTCTTGACATACCCACTCCGCCCGATGTCCAGCGCGCCCGCGCCGAGGAAGAGCTTGGAATAACATACACGAGAGCTAAAGAAGCCCTGGGGTTAAAAAAGGACATGCTGTTAGCCGCGCCTGTGCAGGGTTCGACTTATCCAGACCTGCGCGAGCGAGCTGCGCATGAGCTAAGCCAGCTTGATTTTGACGTCTATCCCCTCGGAGCGGTCGTGCCTCTCATGGAATCATACAGGTATTCCGACCTTGTGGATGTTATCGTGGCATCCAAAAAAGGTCTCTCTCCCGCTGCTCCTGTTCATCTTTTCGGCGCCGGGCATCCGATGATGTTCTCGCTTGCTGTGGCGCTGGGCTGCGATTTGTTCGATTCAGCATCGTATGCGCTGTATGCTAAAGACGGGCGGTATATGACAGTGCGCGGAACCTATCATGTCGATAACCTCCAGTACCTTCCGTGTTCCTGCCCGGTATGCATATCTCACGATGCCGGTGAACTGATTAAAAGCGAGAACCGCGAAGAATTGTTGGCGCGCCATAATCTCTATGTGACTTTTGAAGAAATCAGGGAGGTAAAACAGGCGATTAAAGAAGGAAGCCTATGGGAACTCGTGGAGCAGCGGTGCAGGGCGCATCCGCAGTTGTTAAACGGGCTCAAGCGCGCGCTTCATTATTCGGACTGGATAGAGCAGTTCCAGCCTGTATCAAACTCAACATTTTTTTACAGCGGACCTGAATCGGCGCTCCGGCCAGAGGTGGTTAGGTACAGGAAGAAGCTTAAAAACCTGAAGCTTGGAGGCAGGGTACTTATCAGGATGCGAAGGACTGGTAATGAAGATGATTTTGATTGGGTTCTTGATTTTAAACCCCCGTTCGGTCCTTATCCCATAGAATTGAAAGAAACCCATCCTTTCAACGCCGAAACTACGGATGAGCCTGATTATGAATCTTTGACAGCCGCGCTTCAAAATACGCTTGAGTTGATGGAGTTGAATCCAGATTCTGAGTTCACGCTTGTATTGGATGATTTACCAGAGCATCCGTTAATGAAGGAAATCAAAAACTATCATAATGCATAAATTTATAAACTTTTGTGCAGTATAATATCAATAACATGATTAGGGACATTCTTCTGATTCAAAAAAGAGAGCTTGAAAGCAGGCTGAAGGAAAAATATATTGAAAGAGCGGACAACTCAAAAAAATTCGAAAGCAGTTTGATAAATGTCATAATAGGACCAAGAAGAGCGGGGAAATCCTTCTTTGCAGTTCATGCGCTAAGCAAGCCGGACACTTTCGGCTATGCAAACTTTGACGATGAAAAACTCGTAGAAATAACTGACTATAATGAAATAACCAATGCAATAAATTCACTATACAATAACCCGAAATACCTGCTTTTTGATGAGATTCAGAACCTGGACAAATGGGAACTGTTCGTAAACAGGCTACAGAGGCAGGGATACGCTCTCGTCATCACAGGAAGCAACTCGAATTTATTGAGTAAAGAACTCGCAACCCACCTCACGGGCAGATACTCGGTCATAAACATCTTCCCCTTTTCTTTCAAAGAATATTTAGATGCAGAAGACAAGGAATTAACAGAAAGTGAAATTAAGGAAAAATTGGTCGCTTATATGACTTACGGCGGCTACCCCGAACCACTCCTTAAGAAAATAGAATACCGGGATTACCTTTCAACATTATTTAACTCTATAATTTATAAAGACATAGTAAAAAGATTCAGGATACGGTTTGTTCAGGCAATAGAAGACCTTGCTGTTTATCTGATTTCAAACATAGCGCAGGAATTTTCTTACAATACGCTTAGCAGGGTGACGAAATGCAAAAGTGTTCATACTGTTCAAAAATATCTGGGTTATCTGGAAGAATCTTTTATTTTTTTCAAGATAGACCGATTCTCCTTCAAGGTCAGGGAGCAAATAGCTTCCAATAAAAAAATATATTGCATAGATAACGGTTTTATTCATGCCAAAGCATTTAAATTCAGCCCCGACATCGGGAAATTATACGAAAATATTGTGGCTATTGAACTCAAAAAATTGGAAATGGACGGAATAGCAAATATTTATTACTGGAAATCAGAACAACAGGAAGAAGTGGATTTTGTTGTCAAGCAGGGGACAAAAATTAAGCAGTTAATCCAGGTTTGCAATGACCTCGGCGACATTAAAACAAAGGACAGGGAAGTGAGAGCATTATTAAAGGCTGGCAAAGAACTCGGCTGTAAAAATCTTCTGGTTATCACAGAAGGTTATGAAGGTGAAGAAGAGTTAAACTGGTTTGGAATAAGAGAAAAAGTCAGGTTTATGCCTCTGTGGAAATGGTTATTGCAGACGCCAAAGGCATTTTAATTTATACTGCCAGAAAAATATATCTGGAGGCGCAGGTCGGGGCGTTCATCAGCGGTTCCATATTTTTATGCTATTCAAACAACCGCGCCAGCAGCCACTGCGGCTCAAACTTCACAAGGTCTTTATAGGTCTGCCCTACTCCCAAAAACAATATGGGCTTCCCTGTTGTATAGGATATTGAAGTTTTAAAACTGTACCTTTGGCTGTATCGGTCATTCTGCAAGTAGCTCTAATAGAGTTACCTTCAATTAAAGCTGATAATATTTGCTTCTGTTTTTCTTTAGATAGCCTATTCATAATTATATTATACTTGACCGCTCAAGCATATGTCAAGTATTATTTTTTCTCCGCAAAACTTTTTTTATGAATAAGAGGGGGGTAAATACCACCCCCCTCTGTTAGGCTCTAACCCAGATTGCCCAACATCTCCGCCCATATTGCCAAGCGTATAATCGCCTGCCATTTCTGGTGGTGATGTAAGCAACAAAGATAAGCCTATAACCTTCTCTGGCTTCTGCCATTAGGGCACTCCTTTCTGAGCGACCCTATTGACATCAGGTATTTTTGTGTTATACTAAAAATAGGATTTTACTAATGTGCCCCCTTGAGTCGCTCGATTTATTTGGGGCAAAGGCGAATAAACTCTGATCAGTTTATTCGCCTTTTTCTTTGTCTTCTTTTGTTTCTTCCTCTGGTAATTCTTCTTCATCCAAAATTGGAGTTGCTGTACCAACTACTCGTTTCCTTCTGGATGGATACCATTCAAGCAATCCAAAATGAATTACTGAATCACTTACTATTTTGGCGAACTTCCGGGTAGCACGGGTCAGCATAATGTTGAGGTTATTGCGACCATTGCCTGTAAACACCACACCGCCTTTCATAAGAGCATTATAGATCTCTTCCAATGACACAGCATGCCCAATCTTCTTTAAATATCTTTCAGTAGCATCTGTGTTTGACAATCCATAAAACTCGTCAGGACGTATAGAACTACCAGAACTTTTCTCAATTTCTGCACTTTCCGAAGTAATAAGCTTGGCGATATCGGGAATCTCAATACTTTCATCATACGATTTTAGCGACTTAAGAAGGCCATAAATCCTTTCAATCTCTTTTGCCTTCTCAATAAGATCAGCCCGGAGCTTTTCTACGATGTTATTATCTGCCATTTATTCTCACCTCCTTTTTTGGAATATCCATTGTGTATAGTATATATTATTTCAACTATACATGTCAATGGGTGTATTTTCAATATGTTAGCGTATCTTTGTAATTTCCAATAAAGACATTTAAACATATTAATTTATATTTGTTAAATGCTATGGTAAGGGTGTAAACAGGGGTTAATTACAAGTCTATTTTGACCAGCGGGATTGTGCAGCTTTTTGCGCTATCTCTTTACGCTTCTTAGCAGATAACTTCTCAGCACGAGCTCTACCACCCTTTAGCCCTCCAAGTCTGCCAAGAGCTACGGCTGCGGGGTTCTTTTCTTTGATAGGTTCTCCAGTTACTTCTGCTACGATCTTTGAGGCAAGTATATTAATATCGGCAGGCTGTTTCTTTCTCTTCTTTTCGACCATGCTTTATCATAGCATAACCGCTCAAGCATGGCAAGAGGGTCTTAAATTGAAACTGACCCACTACCAAAAAGTCTCATAAAAATAAGTGAAGAGTACAACCAATTTAATCCTCACAATCAGAATCAAAATTCTATTGTTTGTTAACGGCATTTCATAATGTTGCTTTCGTATGTGGTTTAATCTGCGGGCTGGTTCAGATTTTGCTCAACGCTTGTTTAAGGTCAGCGATCAGGTCGTCTACATCCTCAAGACCAAGCGCGATGCGGACAAGGTTATCCACCATACCGATCGATTGGCGGTAGTCCTCAGGGTAGTCGAAGAATGACATCATCGCCATCTGCGTCACGAGGCTTTCGCTGCCACCGAGGCTGGGCGTGATCAGGAACAGCTCCAGCGAATCAATAAACGTGCGCGTTTCCTTATCGCCTCCTTTAAGCAGAAAGGTGACCACACTGCCGAAGCCGTGCATCTGCTTGCTCGCGATTTTGTGGTCCGGATGCGATTCGAGACCGGGATACCAGATCTTCTCGATTTTTGGATGCGACTCCAGCATCCGGGCGATGGCCAGCCCGGCGCGGTTATGGTGCTCCATGCGTAGCGCGAAGCTCTTCAGTCCTCGTTCGAGCAGGAAACAGGTAAACGGGCCCGGTGTAGCTCCAATCATCCGCTGCATGCGGTACAGACCATTAAGCAGGTCGTGTTTGCCAAGTGCTACGCCAGCCAGCAGGTCGTTGTGGCCCCCCAGATACTTGGTGGCTGAGTGGATAACAATATCCACTCCCAGCTCCAGCGGCCTGATATTATAGGGCGTAGCCAGTGTAGCATCAATAATGGTCATAACGCTGTGCTGCCTTGCGACTTTTACCACCGCTGGAATGTCAAGCACACGCAGGTAGGGATTGGTCGGTGATTCTGTAAATATGATATTTGTGTTGGGCTGGATCGCTTTGGCGATTTCCTCGGTAGTTGGTTCCACCAGCGAGACCTGTATACCAAACTCGGCAAGAAAGTTCTTGGCAAAGTCTCGCGTCTGGCGGTAACAATCGTTGGTGAAGATAATGTGGCTGTTGCGGCGCATGTATGCCTGCAATGTCATGATCACCGCACTCATGCCGGTTGAGAAGAGCAAAGCTCGCTCAGCACCCTCGATAGCTGCCAGCTTGCGTTCGCATTCCTGCTGAGTCGGATTGCCGTAACGGCCATATTCATGCTCACGCACCACGCGGCCTTCGCTCTTGGCCTTCATAAAATCATACACATCATCAGTGTTGTCGAAATAAAAGTTAGAGGTCTGGACAATGGGCGTGGAGACTGCGAAGTGGGCTTTGGGGACACGGCCCATTCCGTGGATGGCAATGGTGGCAGGCTTCCAGCTCTTGGCGCTTGATGGTTCTTTAGGCATGGGGTTCTCTCTCTTATGCAAAATTTTCTGTAAGGCCTCCATAACCGCATCCACGCTGGCAGGCAGTTCGATCGGTTTGTTAGAAAAGCGGACTGGAAAGTCCAGAGTCCCTTCATGGTAGCTCACCTTGAAGTCAGTAAACTTAAGCCCATGCGCCGTTGAGATAACCACAACGCGCTCGGACTTGTCAATTGTGCCTGCATTGAGGAGTTTGATCAGCCCTGCGAGCGCGACACCTGTGTGCGGGCAGTTGAACATGCCGGTGGTGTCACCGAGCGCGGCAGCGTCAGCCAGTTCCTGCTCGGTAGCATCCACAACGATGCCGTTGAATTGTTTCAGCGTACGGATCGCCTTCTCGACGCTGACCGGGTTACCGATCTGAATGGCACTGGCTAATGTCTTCTGTGCTTCCATCGGCTCAAAGGTTTCGAAATTTCTCAGATAGGAGCGGTAGAGCGGGTTGGCACGCTCGGCCTGGACAACAACAATGCGCGGGAGCCTGCTAATCAGACCGAATTCGCGCATCATGAGCAGGCCGCTACCCAGCGCAGAAACGTTCCCCAGATTACCGCCGGGGATAATAATCACGTCAGGCGTATCCCAATCAAATTGCTGGACAATCTCGATACCAACGGTTTTCTGGCCCTCAATACGCAACGAGTTCATCGAGTTAGCCAGGTAAATCCTCTCGTCCTTGGTGATTTCCTGCACCAGGCGCATGCAGCCGTCGAAGTCGGTGTCTAACGATAACACCAGCGCACCATTAGAGATCGGCTGGATAAGCTGTGCGATAGAGATTTTACCTTTCGGCAGTAACACGATGGACTGGATGCCCGCAGCAGCACAATACACCGCCAGCGCAGCAGAAGTGTCGCCAGTAGATGCACAGGCAACCGCCTTAATCGGCGCGCCCTCGCTGATCATCTGCTTGACCTGCGACACGAGCACTGTCATGCCGAGGTCCTTGAATGAGCCGCTGTG
>JAPZAO010000171.1 GCA_027460615.1 Candidatus Methanoperedens sp. | reverse complement strand
GCGACGATTAACCCTACGAACAGGAGGAAGAGACCGATTGTTGCTTTCAATAAACTCACGAGTTCATTCCAGTATCCGAGATATCCTGACAATCCTGTGTACCATACAACGCCGATAACCAATATCACTATACCAGCCAACATCTTTATTATATTACTTGCTGAAGACATTTAATCACCCTTGCTTAATTCATTTAATCTATATTAAGTTTTTTTATGCACTATCGGAAAAACTTATTACCCCGCTTATTAATAATACTGTAATGAACGGCGCAATCCTGCAGGTAGTCATTAAAGGCGTGTATTTGATTGAGAAAGCACCAGGCCCTGTACCGATTGTACTTCTTGAAGACAATTCAAAACGCATTATGCCTATCTATATCGGTTTATCTGAAGCGATTTCAATTAATGCAGCGCTGAACCGGGACATCCCGCCAAGACCTATGACCCATGACCTGTTCGTTTCTCTCCTTGAAAAAATGAGTTCAAAGATAGACAGTATCCTGATAGATGAACTGAATGAAGGAGTTTATTATGCGCGGATGTCTGTTTCATGTGACGGGCAGCATTTTGAACTGGACGCAAGACCAAGTGACTGCATAGCGATTGCCCTTCGATGCGGCGCGCCGGTTAATATCCGTGAAAATATACTTGCCGAAGCTGTAATCAGCAAAGAAGAACTGGAAACTATCACACCTCTTGACAGTTATTTCTAGTAATTAATACTTTCACATCGCTATCGCAAAGCAGATACATATCGGGAATAATATAACAACTAACTATGGTTTTTGAAGAGAAAGGCATCTATACCGTGCATGAGTTCACCCTTGCTGTAAAAGGTATCCTTACTTCCGGCCAGTTCAACGACGTCTGGGTAAGAGGTGAAATCTCAAATTTCACGAACCACAAATCAGGTCACCGCTATTTTACCCTGAAGGATAAGAACAGCCAGCTTCAATGCGTTATGTTCAAATGGTACGGCAAGAACCTGAAATTTGAATTAGAACACGGCATGAAAGTGCTTGTCCTGGGAGACCTGGATGTATATGAGCAAAAGGGCGTTTACCAGTTAAAGGTCAGGGCGATCCGGCCCGACGGCATCGGGGAACTCTACAAAGCATACGAGCAATTGAAAAACAAACTCGCAATGGAAGGGCTGTTCTCGCCTGAGCATAAAAAATCCCTGCCAAGGTTCCCGAAAAAAATCGGCATCGCCACATCGCCCACCGGCGCCGTTCTTCACGATATTTTGACTGTTATCAAAAGGCGCTATCCTGTAAACCTGCTCTTTATCCCAACAATAGTGCAGGGAGAATACGCGACACAAAGCATTATCAACTCAATTTCAGCGCTCAATAAAACTGATGTTGACTTGATAATTCTCGGAAGGGGCGGAGGTTCAATCGAAGACCTCTGGGCTTTCAATGAAGAACTCGTGGCGCGGGCGATTTTCAATTCAAGAATACCCATTATATCCGCCGTGGGGCATGAGACCGATTATACGATAGCCGATTTTGTGGCTGATGTCCGCGCCCCGACTCCATCGGCAGCGGCTGAGATAGCTGTGCCGGACAGAGCTGAGCTTGCGAATCACATAAACAGGCTGGGCGACAGGCTAATCGAGAACCAGAGGCGCAGTATTGGTGACACGGCGTCCCATCTTTCCGAATTGGAGGCGGGCGTCGAACCGCGCCTATTTTTAGAGCGACTGGCTGATTACATGCAGTCTATGGATGAAATGACACAGCGCCAGATATTGAGCTTGAAGAGAATAATGGAATCAAAAACGTCGCTTTTCAATGCACATGCGGGCAAACTCGATGCGGTCAGCCCGCTCGGGACGCTTTTGCGGGGTTACAGCATAACATTGAAAATGCCTGAAAAAACGCTTGTGCGCAGCATAGGCGATGTTGAGAAAAAGGATGAGCTTTCGATAATAGTTAATGATGGAAAAATCAAATGCAAAGTAAATGACAAAGAGGTATGCACATGGAAATGAGTTTTGAGGAAGCGCTTTTGGAGCTTGAGGGTATAGTGGAAAAACTGGAAAAGGGGCAGCTTTCCCTTGATGAAAGCCTTATGCTTTTTGAAAAAGGGATTAAGCTTGTGAGGGAATGCAATGATAAGTTGAAAAGCGCACAGCAGAAAGTGGAGCAGTTGATTGAGGAGAATGGTGAGTTGAGGACGGAGAAGTTTGAGGGGGAGGAATAATCTCCATTCCTATTATCGCACCAATGTTTTACGTATAAAATCCATAAACATTTTCATTTGCATTTCAGGCTTTGAGGGTAAGTCACTTTCAATCACTGTTTTTTCATATTTATCATGAAAATGGTGCGGAAATGTAGTCAAATATGCCCATACCTTATGGGGAGCATTATCGTAACGATATATTGTTCCATCAATTTCGGATCTGTCCCAATGATATGAATATTTTCCAGAAATCGAAATCCAGATATCTGCAAAGCTGCCATCAATCAGCTCGATTCTCAATTTAGCAGGTTCGCCGGAGGGAAGTTTAATTATTTTTGTTTCCAGAACAACTTCTTTGAATTGCCTCGCGATTGATTCAAGAAAAAGATATGTTTCCAACATGCGAGAGTTCCTTTTTCAGCTTCTTGATTGTATTTTCAAGATTTTCAAGAATGATCAAATCTTCCCAACCGGGATGTTCTGGGATGCTGCCTTCCCGCACTTTTTTTTCAAATTCATCCAGAGAGGATATCTTATATCTGGATATTATTTCCAGCCTATCCCTCATACAAGCTTTGATTCTGGATTTTATATACTCGATGATGCCTTCACGTATGAGAATGTCTTCGTTTATCCCAAGATCTTTTGACAGATGCTTAACTGCTTCGATAGAGCTGCCCATGGAAAATCCTTTTAATGATATTCTAAAATTATTTTGTCATGTATTTAAGGTTGTTGCATTTTGATATACTGGTTTCTCCGTCATTTCTGTATCAAACATTTCCACCCCTCTCCAATCAGTTCCTCCCTTCTTGCCATCTTCAGCCCCTCATACACAAGCCCGTAATTCCTGCCTTCCTTGTACTGCAACAAAGCGCGCTGTATTCTTTTCTCCCTTCCTTTTGCAACATGCACTTTTTCCATTGTGAAAGGATTTATTCCTGTATAATACATGCATGTCGAAGCCGTCATCGGCGTTGGCGTGAAATCCTGCACCTGCTCTGTATAGAGGTTATTGTCGCGTATGTACTCAGCAAGTTCAACCATGTCCTCCACAGTACAGCCGGGATGCCCGGACATGAAATAAGGAAGAATATACTGTTTTTTCCCGAGTTCGTTGTTCAAGGCGTCAAACTTCATCTTGAATTCCTCAAACACTTCTTTGGAAGGTTTGTGCATAATATCAAGAACGTGCTGCGTTACGTGTTCGGGTGCGACCTTAAGATGACCGCTCACATGGTGTTCGCAAAGTTCCGGGAGATAACCGGATGAATCCGCCAGTACGAGATCGTAACGAATGCCCGAACCTATGAACACTTTTTTAACGCCTGGAATCTCGCGCAGGCGCCGCAGGAGTTCAACCTGTTTTTCATGGCTTACATCAAGGCTCTTGCAAAAAGTGCATATTTTATCTGTACATGCACCCTGCGTATCCCAGCGCGCGCAATGCAGCGAATACATGTTGGCAGTCGGCCCGCCCACATCCTGCACCATTCCTTTGAAATCAGGCATCTTAGTCATTCTTTTAACCTCGCGCACAATTGATTCTATACTGCGGCTCTGCACGATTCTTCCCTGATGGTGCGTCAGGGCGCAGAAAGAGCACGCTGCAAAGCATCCGCGGTGGCTCACTATCGAAAACTTAACAGGAGCAAGCGCAGGTATGGGTTTTTTATAAGAAGGATGGGCCTTTCTTGAGTATGGGAGTTCATACACATGATCAAGTTCCGCAGTGGTTAAAGGCATCGCAGGCTTGTTCTGGATAATTACTGTTTTCGGATGCGGCTGCGCAACAGGTCTTCCGTGTACCGGGTCTTGCTCCATGTAATGGAGTTTGAATGCTTCGGCGTAAAGCTTTTTGTCATTCGAGACCTCGTTAAAAGACGGTATCTCCACATAACCCTCATGCCCTATCGAGCGCCACTTACTTATTTCCATTTTGATTGCAGTGCCAGGAATATTGTTGATATTTTTAACGTCCTCGCCTTTTGATAATCGTGAAGCAATCTCAACAACCTGTCTTTCCCCCATCCCGAACACCAGAATATCCGCCGGCGCATCCGCAAGGATTGACTGGCGCACCGAATACTTCCAGTAATCATAATGCGCAAACCGCCGCAGGCTTGCCTCGATGCCTCCAAGCACTATCGGAGTTTCAGGGAATATCGAATGAATTTTATCAGAATAAACAATCGCAGCGCGGTTTGGTCTAAGTCCTCCTTTTCCTGCTGGTGAATAAACATCATCGCTTCGTACTTTCAGGTTTGGAGTATAATTATTCACCATGGAATCCACATTCCCTGAGGTAACACCGAAGAATAGGCGCGGTTTTCCGAGTTTCTTAAAATCTATATCGCTCTTCCAGTCGGGCTGCGCTATAATACCCACAGTGTAGCCTGCATCCCATAGCACGCGCCCGATTATTGCAGTGCCGAATGAGGGGTGGTCGACATAGGCGTCGCCTGTTACGAGGATTATATCGAATTCATGAATTCCAAGCTCTGCGGCTTCACGCATGGACATGGGAAGGAAAAAAGGTTGGTGTTTCATGTTTTGGTTTAATTTACCTTCAGGATTTAACAATCCTGTTTTTTACATTCCTGAAGCAGTTCCTCAAACGTATAATGTTTCGGTATAACCTTTACCTTTATCCCAAAACCTGATAAAGTATCAGCCGTGGGCTTACCGATTGCGCCAACTATCTTTTCATTCATTATCCTGACAAGCTCATCCTTCACTCCCATTTCATCAGCAAGCGCCATCAAATTCCTTGCCATCATCGAACTTGTGAACGCGAATATGTCAATTTTCCCGGCAAGCGCCCGCTCCATAAGCTTTTTGTGCCTTTCATCCTTCGGGCTTATTAACTGGTACACCTGTGTTTCATGAACAACCGCGCCCTTTTTCTGGAGCCCATCGACAAGTTCAGGCGCGCCGTGGCTGCTCCTGGCAATCTCGATTACCGCCTCCTCAATTCCGCTCATTTGCTCAACAAGCCCCTCTGAACTGAAAGATTCAGGTACAATACTCACCTGTATCCCGTTTTTTTGAAGGGCTTTTTTTGTCTTCGGGCCAATTGCGACCACATGCGTCTTATTGAGCTGGTCTATAAACTCTTCCGGTTCATCCAGTTTTAAAAGCGTGAACTCAACGCCATTTGCGCTTGTGAATATCACGTAGTCCACCTTCCCACCAATGACCCTCTCCACAAATCCCTTAAAATTGGCATCCGTCTTATCCACCACATCAATCATGGGCGCGGTAATCGTATCGAATCCCATAGAATTTGCGAGCTTGACCGATTCGGCCAGATACCCCGCAGGTCTCATAATGGCAATTACTTTCATAGCTATCATTTTTTAACACATAGGAATTTATAAACGCATTTTTTTATCCCGCTCTTGGATAAATAAGTTGACTACATATTTTTTATTTGGATTCCAGTCAGATAATTAACCACTGAGGACACAGAGAGTTGTTATTTTTTCTCTGTGTCCTCTGCGTTCTCTGTGGTTTTTCAACGTGCTAATTCATGGTGTAGTTTTACCACGTCGCCTATTACGGTTATTGCGGGCGCTTTTACGTTTCGCTGTTTGCACAGTCCCACGATATCCGCCAGCGTCCCGATAGTGACGCGCTGATCGGAACGTGTGCCCCTTTCGATGACAGCCACAGGCGTATCGATGGATTTCCCGTGTTTTACCAGTTCCTTTACATTGCGCGGAAGCATGCTCACACCCATAAGGATAACAAGCGTCCCTTTAAACCGCGCCAGCAGTTCCCAATCAAGGGCAGTATCTTCTTTTTCAGGGTCTTCATGCCCTGTGATAAAAGTGACCATAGAAGCATAATCGCGATGCGTTATCGGAATTCCCGCGTAAGCCGGAACTGCGATTGCCGAGGTGATACCAGGCACAATCTCGACCTCAATACCCTCCTGCGCAAGCGTCTGGGCTTCCTCGCCTCCGCGCCCGAAAAGATAGGGGTCTCCACCTTTAAGCCGCACTACTATTTTTCCTTCCTTTGCCCGCTTGACCAGCAATTCATTTATCTGCCACTGTGAAAGCTTGTGGTCACCTGCATATTTCCCCACATCGATTTTTTCCGCGGATTCGGGCAGCATATTAAGAATCGCCTCTCCCGGAAGCTGGTCATAAAGGATAACCTCAGCGCTCTCTATAAGCCTTTTTGCCTTTATTGTCAAAAGCTCGGGGTCACCAGGACCTGAGCCCACAAGATAAACTTTCCCGGTCATATTTTCCTCTTTTTGCTGTGAACATTTTCACTGCTTCTTCAACGAGTTCTCCTCCACCTTTTTGTTTCAACTCGTTCCCGATGCTCAGAGCTTTCTGCTCATATTCGGCAGGGTTTATAAATTCATCTATTTTTACGCAGCGTTTTCCATCCACCGAGAGAACCTCGCAGCGAACATGGATCTTATCGCCCTCAGTTTGTGCAAAAGCGCCTATCGGCACAAGACAGCCGCCGCCAAGAATACCGATAATAATACGCTCTACCCTTGTTTCAAGTCGTGTTTTATCATCATCCAGAACTCTTGCCGCGTCCTCTGCCACAGAGCCTTTTTTTGTGACTATGACCACGGTTCCCTGATTTGCAGATGGGACAAAATCATCCGGATTCAGGCGTTCGCCCGGAATATCCCATTTCATACGTTCAAGCCCGGCTTCGGCAAGGAAGATACCATCGTATTGTCCTTCTTTGAGTTTACGAAGGCGTGTGTCAATGTTACCGCGCAGTTCTTTTATATTCAGGTCATGCCTGAACCGCAAAAGCTGGGCGCGGCGTCGCAGGCTCGTGGTTCCTATGGTTGCACCGGCCGGCAGGTCTTTTAATTTGGCGCCGTCGCGCGTGAGCAGGAAATCATAAGGCGAGTCGCGTTTCATCACGGCCGCAATAGTAAGTTCTGGCGGGCGTTCCGTGGGAACATCTTTCATGCTATGCACCGCGATATCAATATCATCCGCCAGCATCGAGTCGTCTATCTCCCGCACGAATACACCGAACCCCTGCACTTCATGAAGCGGCCTGTCTGTGAAGGTATCACCACATGTCTTTATGATTTTTATTTCGGTTTTAACGCCGTTTTTTAAAAGAAGTCCTGAGACGAGGTTTGCCTGGGCAAGCGCAAGCTTGCTGCCCCTCGTTCCAATCCGAAGCGGCCCGGAATGCTTCATTTCAAATTCCTTCGATAAGCCTCTATGGTCTTATCTATATCGTCCTGTGAATGGGCAAGCGATAAGAAGTTGGTTTCATATTGCGACGGGGGCAGGAAGATGCCGTCGGCAAGCATTTTCTTAAAGAACACATTGAACTTCTCCTTATCGCATTTTAACGCATCCTGGTAATTGTACGGCATATCGCCGAAGAACACTTTGAACATGCTTCCGATACCGCTTACGCTGTAATCAAGACCGAGGTCGCTGATTACATCCGATAGGCTGGAGCGCATGGAATCCCCGGCTTTGTTCACTTTCCCGTGGACTTTTTCTCCCTTGAGGGTTTTGATGACCGCAAGTCCTGCGGTCATGGATACGGGGCTGCCGTTGAAAGTGCCAGCCTGGTACACCGGTCCTGCGGGAGAGATGTTTTCCATAATCTCGCGCTTTCCTCCTATCACGCCGATGTGAAAGCCGCCGCCTAGTATTTTCCCAAGCGTGGTCATATCGGGCGTGACACCGTAATATTCCTGCGCGCCGCCCATGGCAAGCCGGAATCCCGTTATGACTTCATCGAAAATCAGAACCACATCATTCTCACGCGTCACTGCGCGGACTTCTTTTAAGTAGCCTTCTTTCGGAAGTATTGGCCCGATATTGCCAAGCACAGGCTCGATGATAACCGCAGCCACATCGTCTTTATAAGCTTCGATAGCAGCGGTCATTGCTTCTATATCATTAAAAGGCACTTGCAACGTATTTTTCGTGAAATCCTTGGGGACGCCGGCGGAATCGGGCGTGCCAAGGGTAGTTGCGCCAGAACCTGCTTTTACGAGCGCCGCTTCATGGGCGCCGTGGAACCCTCCTTCGATTTTGATGAACTTGTTCTTCCCTGTGAATCCTCTTGCAGCCCGCAGAGCTCCCATGGTAGCCTCTGTCCCCGTGGAGACAAAGCGCACCATATCTATGCTCGGATACAGTTTGATTATCTCTTTTGCAAGCGTTACTTCAAGTTCGGTTGGCGTGCCGTACAGCCAGCCGTCAGGGAGCTGTTTTATCACAGCCTCTTTGATAGCGGGATAGTTATGGCCGAGAAGCAGCGGTCCGTATCCCATGACATAATCGATGTACTCGTTGCCGTCGATATCTGTTATTTTTGAGCCGTTCGCGCGTTTCGTATAAAATGGATATGGCTTGATTGCCCGGACAGGGCTGCTCACGCCTCCGGGAAGGACTTTTTTTGCTTCCTCGAATAATTTTCTTGATTTTTCGGTACTCATGGGATACTGAAATTAGAGGATGAAGTAATATAATTTGTGATTTTCACCTAAAAAACCACGAAGTTCCTTTGAAAAACAACAAACTGGACGTTAACAGCGAACTAAAACGAACTCGTACGAACTCAGAGTTAAATATTTTTAACTGTTCGGCGCGCCAATAGAAACCGATGCAGCTTTAGCATATCGAAATTAAACCGCAGATGAACGCCCCGAGTCACGTCTGTCTTCGACACGCTTTGCGAACGGGAGGGCGTGTACACGTATTGCATCGCAATACGTGGACGCGGAGTCGAGAACCCGCAGGGTTTCGGCATGATGAACGCAGATACCAAGAACAGAAGGGCACAGGGAAAAGCGGCAACTTTCTGTGTTCTCTGCGCCTCCGAGGCTAATATTTTCGTCAAAAATCGAACTATTTTACAGTATCTATACATTAAAAAATAAAAAAACGTCCGGACCGGGATTTGAACCCGGGTCGGAGACTCGACAGGCCTCCATGATAGGCCGCTACACTATCCGGACTTTTGGGGATTCGCATAAAGGGTTTTGTTGCATTTAAGCCTTTTGTTAAGGTGTTGATGAAATGTCTTTTGGTTTTAGC
>JAPZAO010000170.1 GCA_027460615.1 Candidatus Methanoperedens sp. | reverse complement strand
GGCTTTGGAAGCGTTCGTAATCCTGGAGAGAACCCGCGGCAATTAATTCTATATTTAGCAATATATCAATAAGATACCGCCTATATTTAACATACCTTCTGAAAGATTTATCGGACAACCGGGCATTGACCAGGGCCAGGCGCACGCCGCGCTGCCGGGCCTGGCTCAGGAAAAGATACGTGTATTCGGGATTATTTTTTGAGAAACATGCTATTGCCGCCACTGCAACATCACGGTTCATTCGCATTGCGGGATTGTAGAATACTGCGACTGAAGAAGGGGGGAAATTCGAGTCTTCATCCGGGACTGGCACCTCAACACTTGTTATACCTTCAATGATGATTTTGGTGAGCATTGGAATGCCATATTTAGCATGAATAGTTTATAGTTATTTGTATGGTGCGGATGTAGAAAATTGTAAAAATTTGGAGCCCCAATCAGTCTTTAATAACACATCATAACTTTATATATTTTTAAAACATATTCTTATATTAATATGGATACGACCAGTGATTTCACAATTCACAATGGCAAGCTTACGATTCTTGCGGCCTTCGGGCATGGTGGAGAACTGGATAAAACCCAATTAAAGATGTTGATTGGTGGAGAGGTAATTGCCGAAAGATGGAATAAGCCGATAGAAATTGAAAAAGCAGAAGGCATAGCTGTTATTGCCGCAGGTGGTGAAAAAATTACCTGCAATACAAACATGTATACTGATATTTTTGCAGCAGGGGTATCAATACTGCGGACAGAAATCGAAATCCGGGATAAGATATCATTGAATGATATCCTGGTAGCCCTTCATTCAAATACCATTCTCGTGGAAGGACTTGACTACCAGTTATATGCAAATAAGAGGATAAAGGAAATACGTGAGAAAATCAATCCGATAAAGACGGTCGCATATTATCCGGATATTAAAAAATTCACATTCCTGAAAATTAAAGATTTTACTCCCCAGCTCGACCAGAAAAGCCTGAGAGAGCAATATGGAGAGATAATCGCACGCTTCCTTTCAGGTGAAACGCCTATCCGTGCGCTTCACAGCAAGGAAATCATGGAAAAGACTGCAAATGACCTCTCATATTACGATGAAGACCTCTTTCTTGCTTCGACCGAGGGGGCTTTTGTTATTGGCTGCGACGGTTATATCAACGAACTGCGCGAATTACTGGAACTTGCCATATCGCTTTTGCTTTTGTTCCAGATATATGACAGGAAGATCGATGTTGAAATATCCAACGCTTTTGACGCCCTGAAAAAACTTAACAGCTCAAGGTATTATTTCATTACACAGGCGCCAAGAAAACTTGAAAAATCACTATTTACGGTTAGCGAAATCGGACTTGTGATCCTTGATGATATTAAAGACCTGATGAATCCTCACAAAATTACAAATGATTGGTACTACCAGTCTTTCTACAGAACATGCTGGATACGCTCAAAGTACGGGACTTTGGAAAATTAGTGCAGGAAAAGATAGATTCCCTCCAGGATCTCTACTCAACAGCAAGAGAACTTTCTACAGAACAATTGGCTCTTTGGCTTGAAGTTGCAATAGTTCTTCTGATTTTATGGGAAGTAGTTAAACCTATTATTCAAATGATTTGATCATCATGTAAATTCGGTATTATTAATTTATCTTGATTAACATAACTATATAGCTTTCCGAAATGAATACACTCTTAGAGGTAAAAATATGTTTTTAAAAGAAGATTGTAGCGATTTTGGATATTTAAAGAATGATATTACGGCAATTGGAGAAGGAGAAAGAAGATTTTTGGATATCCCTAATTGTGGGATAAATAAAATGTCTCTATGTGGATGTTCTGAAACCTGCTCATATTACCAGAAAGGTCACTGAATTGATAAACAATTCATTTATGAATTTTATAATTTAAATTATAACCAAACATTAAAACCATCTTCGCGGCTCTGCGGTGAATAAATCGAACATCGCAAATGCATCGTAAAGTATTACCAAGAATATTTTTGAAAAATCAGGTTCAACTAAATCCTTTCTAAAACGCCTTTCTGGTTGTGTATATCTTCTTTAACCATGGCCAGTAGCCTCTTTTTGTCTTCTCTGTAAATCCCAAAGGGTATGGATGTGGTTAAAATAAGCCCCGGGAGGGAATTGAACCCTCGACCTCGTCCTTACCAAGGACGCGCTATACCTCTAAGCCACCGAGGCGCTATTGATTTTTGCCAGGATATATTTTAAGCGGGCCCGGAGGGATTCGAACCCTCGACATCCGGGTTAGAAGCCCGGCGCTATATCCAGGCTAAGCCACGAGCCCAGCGCGGAACTCCAACATGTTTTGATTATTTAAAAAGCTTTGTGAATCAAACACCATATTCTTTTTTCATGGCTTCGATTTCAGGCAATAAAATATAATCAAGCGATGTACCTTTAGCTTCCCTGATTTTCATCACGTCTATGAGTTCGCCATACCTTCCCCCCGCAAGACCATTCGCAATAAGCGCAGCTCCCTGGGCTGCTTCTTTAACATTTTTCACATCAAAACCCCCAAGCCTTCTCACAGGCGCAACATCTATTCGCCTTTTTAATTCATCAAAAAGCCCCCCGACCCTTGAAATCCTTCCCGAAACAAGGATTTCATCAGGTTTAACCGATGCCGTTAGCGTAAAGACATTTTTGGTTGCACCTTCAAGATAGGCATTCAAAGCATCCTCATGCTCCATCAATTTTTCAGGTGTTTTTGCAAGAGTCTCAACGCCACCTTTGAAAATAAGCTCTTTATCAAATCCTCCCAGAAGATAAGCAAGTTCTGCGTCCATGCTGCCCAGAGAAAGAAAACCAATATTACCCGAACTTCCCCCGATACCATCTATGATTATTCCGTTCTTTACTGCAATGGCTGCCGTATATCCGAATCCCATTTCAAGTAATATGAAGCATGTTTCATTGTATCTCTTTCCGTGCCTCAATGCCTGGTCCCGAATCCCAAGCGCAGCGCAGCATAGTTTATCAGCCGTACCCATATCGATTTTATTTAGTTTCCGGAAATTCGGGACTGTCTGGAGATGGATTACGCCGGGAATGAAAAAGACAGGCAACCCATTTTGTTTCATCCGGTTAATCGATGCGCGCATCCCGAGGTTACTTTTCTTGTCTTCTTTTTTAATAAGCGACATGAGGAACAATTCCCTATCTCCTATGTCTTTGATACCGGTTACCGGAATGCCAAACCCGGATGGCCCCACCACGAGTTCGGCTCCAGCTCCTTTTATAATATCAGAGAGCAATTCTGGATTTTTGATGATATCCCCGGTTGGTATCGAAGTATCAAGGATTACTGTGTCATCTTCCAGACCGCAAAAATCAAAACTTTTCGTGCCCGGGTCTATGCCGATTACTCTGACCATATCCCCAATTTATCATACAAGCTCTTTAATGTTTATGTTTTTGCGGGCTTCCTTTCAACAACTTTTATCCAATGACCCGGGCTTACCTCGGCAAGAATAGGAACATTGGGTTCAAGTTCGTCAAAATAAATTGTTTCATCGCTCAGTGGATGGATTTCACCGCCGCACACCGGGCATTTCTCAGAATACGTTTTTCTTTTTTTAAGAACTGGCATAGACATAACCTCCCTTTCTATATTATTACTGTTGTGACCACTGCGACATAATAGTATTGGTTGGGTAAGAGCATAGTTTTTTATTATCTTCTGCTATTATAAAACAGGATAACATGCAGGCAGAAGAATACGATAAAGTCAGGGTGGAAAGTAAAGGCGTCCGTTATGAAGGGGTCATGATGCCTTCACAGACAGACAGCATTGTCTTGAAATTAAAAAATGGTTACAATATCGGGCTTGAGCGCGAATCTGCATCCATAACACTGCTTGAGAAAAAAGAAGAGAAAAAACCACACAGTGAACCTGTTCGCGCCGCGAAAAAAAAAGGAAAGCTGCCCAACGTCTCCATCCTCTCCACAGGCGGCACCATTGCCAGCAAGATAGATTACCGCACGGGAGCAGTGACTTCGCAATTCTCGGCAGACGATATCCTGCGAGCAATCCCCGAACTTGAAGAAATAGCGAATTATAACTGCCGCATGATTTACAGTATTCTCAGCGAGAACATGCGCCCCTCCTACTGGGTGGAGCTTGCGCGAGCCGTATATGAGGAAATTAAAAATGGTGCAGATGGCATCATTATTACGCACGGCACTGATACCATGATGTACACGGCTGCTGCTCTCTCGTTCATGATTGAAACGCCTGTCCCTATCGTGCTTGTGGGCTCACAGCGAAGCGCAGACAGGCCAAGCAGTGACAATGCCATGAACGCTATATGTGCCGCGGCGGTGGCTACGAGCGATATCGCGGAGGTATGTGTGGTGATGCACGGCTCGACCAGCGACGATTTCTGCTATATCCACAGGGGAACAAAAGTAAGGAAAATGCACACTTCGCGCCGCGACGCGTTCCAGTCAATCAATGCCAGACCGATTGGCAGGGTCGGGTACCCGTCGCGCGAGCTAATCACACTGACTTCGCACGTTAAGCGGGGCGAGAAAAAACTGGCGATACATGAAAAGCTTGAATCCAAATGCGCCCTTTTAAAATACGTTACAGGGGCAAGCAATGAATCTCTTTTATTCCATTCAGGCTCGGGTTATAAGGGCATTGTGATTGAAGGCACCGGTCTCGGGCACGTTTCAACAGAATGGGTTCCGGTTATCAAATCAACAGTAGAGGCCGGGATACCGGTTGTCATAACCTCGCAATGCATCAGCGGGAGGGTATGCGACCGCGTATATGATACAGGCAGGGATATGTTAAAGGCGGGCGCAATAGAAGGAGAAGACATGCTTTCGGAAGTGGCGCTTGTAAAACTTATGTGGGTATTGGGGCAGACGCAGGATATCGAAAATGTGAAAAAATTGATGCATACAAATATCGCAGGCGAGATTACCCGGAGCACATGCATAATATAATCACATTATGATGATGATAATAATTATTTATATCATATAATATAAGCGTAAATATTAAATACTATTAAATCCATCATTAATATTGTTGTAGAATTAGGTGTCTAATGCCTTTAGTACCCTCAGTCTCCTTCGACCCATCGTTTTTATTAGACACCTAATCCCTACTCCTATTAAAATTCTTTGAATTTCTCAAGTACCTTGATGTTTTTTATTAATGTAAACGGATAGTTGCCCGTTGCGTCTTTTTCCCGGGATTTCACCATATCCCATATTGTAAGCAGCGCCACACTAACTCCATGCAGCGCCTCCATCTCCACTCCTGTTTTTCCAATTGTTCTTACTTCGACTGTTGCAATGATTGAGTCCTCGTTAATCTCAAACCTGACATCGATGCCTGTTACAGGTATCGGATGGCACATCGGTATCACAAAAGACGTCTGCTTGACTGCCATGATTGAAGCGATACGCGCGGTTTCAAGCACTGCCCCTTTCTCGATTTGTTTGTTCTTGACAGCCTCGATGGTAGTGGGCTTCAATTGTATCTCGCCGGCTGCCACCGCACGCCTTTTAACCTCTTTCTTATCGCTGATATCAACCATCTTTGCCCTGTCATCCTGTATATGCGAAAACATTTTCAATCTATCCGGACTTGTTTTCTCTTTTCAAAATCCGAAACCAGTTCATCCAGTTTTCCTGACAGGGCTTTTGCCTCATTTAGTTTTAACCGGATTATGGTCTCATCTTCATCATGCTTGAATACCAGTCTTATCCTGTTTCGTTCTATATCTGCCAGTATTTCTCTCATGCTTTCATCACCGCCGGGATATAATCAATGACATCAGTCGCAAGAAGACCGTATCCAAATTCCTCAAATGCAAGATCACCCGCAGCGCCGTTAATAAACGTTCCTGCGCATGCCGCAGGGAATGCATCATGTTTTGCATAAAGGGCGCCTGTCAAACCTGCAAGCACATCTCCCGTCCCGCCGACGGTCATGCCTGCATTTCCCGTCCTGTTTGCCCTGGACTCGATGCCATCAGAGATGATATCAATAGCGCCTTTTATCAATACATTTACTTCATTTTCCCTGGCGAAATCCAGAATGAATTTGACTTTTTCTTTCTGGTCCGAGGGAACATCAACACTGGATAATCGTTTCATTTCACCCTTATGAGGCGTAATGATTATGTTCCTGTTCAGCAGGGGAAGAAGCTCCGGGGTCAGGGCATCGGCATCGATTACGGCTTTCCTGCAAAGCGGAACAATTTTTTTAACAGCTGAAAAGGTTTCATCCGAAGTCCCAAGTCCCATTCCCATTACGACCACATCATGTTTTGCGATAAGCTCGGAGATTACAGGGATATCGTCTTCCACTAACCTGTCGCCTGAAAGCCCGCGAACGATGAGATTCGGGGAAAAAGAAGCGATTATATCAGAAACATTCCGCGGTGCTGCCACAGTAACTATATCCGCGCCTGCGCGGAGAGCCCCGAGTGCAGCAAGCGCCGGCGCTCCTGAATAAGCACCGCCGCCAATGACCAGCACCCTGCCAGCATCGCCCTTATGACTTTCTGCAGGTCTTTTCAAGAATGGCTGGATATCGCCGGGACCGACAAAAAATTCAGCTTCCAGAGGAATGCCTATATCCACCACACGAATTTCACCCGTATATTCATGGGCGTTTTCTGACAGCAATCCGGTTTTCATTTTATGAAATGTAAGAGTCATGCCTGCATGAACGGTTTTCTCAAATTCGCCCCCGTCAGGGTCAAATCCTGATGGCACATCCACTGAGATGACAAAAGCGCCAGAGCCATTGATAAGATCGATGGCGGAAGATTCAGGTTCGTGTATTTTTCCGCGGATACCTGTCCCGAAAATCCCGTCAATAATCACGTCGGCATTTTTTATCATGGAACCGTCAAGTGCTGTTGAATCCGCGGCTTCAATCAGGGGAATGGATGTATTTTCAAGGGCTTTCCAGTTATGCGCCGCCTCTTGTGTTTTAAGCTCTTCTTTTTTTCCGATAAGAATAACTGTGACATCATATCCTGGGAGATGCCGCGCAGCTACGAATGCATCGCCTCCATTATTCCCTCTTCCTGCAATGATTACGATTTTGCCCGAGCTTATCCTTTCTTTCACAGCATGAGCGACAGCCGCACCTGCATTTTCCATGAGCTGTATGCGTTTTATCCCGAGATATTCGCAATTGGCGTCGATGGCTGCCATGCGCGATGAGGTGATTGCTTGCATAACAGAATAGTCTACTCATAAACACTTATAATTTATTCAAGGAAGAGTTACTAAACTTCCCTCGCAATCTCAGTGCTCTTCCAAACTTTCAACATGCATCCTCCCATATCTATCTTCCGCCATATAATGCGAGTTTTTAAGCGATTGCGATTGGTTTAAACTATATATAATATTAGAGCAGTCTTTATATTAAGATGTATTAACTCTATGAGTATTTTCTCAATATAGTAAAATGTTGAGAACGTTCATCAAGCACTCGATTTGAATATACTAAAGGTATCTGGATGTCAGAAATAGAAATGGAATTACAATCTCTATTAGCCGAGTATAATGCTTTGAAGAGCGAACAAAATAGGCTTTATGAAGTACAATACCAATACTTGACTATATTAATTTCTGTAGCTTCTGGAGCGGCATTGGGAATTTCTTACGGTATTGTTAGTAATGTTCCAAAGATATTCCCTATTATAATAGTAGTTATAACTGTAGTTTTATCTTCATTGGTTATTTGAATGGAGATGGCTTAGAGAAAATTGGAACTACTTATGCAAGGTTGAGAGCCGTATCAAAGAAATCTGTAAAATCACGAATTCTAATTATAAAGTAATGCAATGGCACACTTTTGTTGGAAATTTGCCACCAGTACTAGGACCGATTAGTCGTTATTTACCAATCAATCGTTATTCTGTGTTTAAAGTATTCATTTATTCTTTATTAGGTGTTTCATTCTTATTTGGTGTTGTAAATTTAGAAATGCCCTATATTCTGCTACATATTATTGTCTCGTTGGTATGTTTCACAATTTTAATCGATACTCAAATAAGGACATCCAGAGAATCAGAGAAGGCTGAATGTCCGATTAAATGAGAAAAAAGAAAGAGAATTGGTATCGGTTGTTTCACTATTTTCTCTAAAAAGAGAAAGACTCAGTTCGTGACCCCTTGTAACATTTTTTTTATCTATTTAAACCCGAATGACCCGAGTTTAATTCTGCTCTCCACGATTTCTTTAACTTGCAATTTATGAGGCTTTCCCGGAACTCTTATCTTAATCTCATCTACTAGTTTGAGTAGTCTTTCGTGATAGGTTGGTTTTATCCACTTTTTAATACTATCTTTTAAATCTTCAAGGAATGTATCAGTCTTGTACTGTTCGACTTCATATGTGGTAGTACTCGTATGAATCAGTGTTTGTAGAGCTTCTCTATAATAGCTTGAGTCCCCATTAAAAGCCTCATTTGGTAAATTTTGAATCTCCCTTTCTATAGCTAAATGGAATGGCATAAATATAACATTTAACACTAGGTATATATAAATTTTTCTTCCAAGAATCACAGAACGTGTAAAAAGTAAAATATAAATCATATTCTTCGATCGGAGTAACAAATGTCCCAGCATCAATCCCATCTAAAGCGCATCAGAACCATAGCCGACTACCAGTTCGGGCGCGGCGCCGGCGAAGCTCTTTTCCCTGACAACGTGGAATTCAAGTTCTCAACAACAAAAAGAATCCGCCAGATACTGCTTGATAATAACCGCATAGCCACAGTGAGGGCAAAGGACGGCATGCTCACACTCAGCATCATGGGCGCAGGGAAGCTTCATGGATTAATCGGGTATCCGGGGCGCAGGGTCGTGGTTAATAGCGATGCTGCGTCTTTCGTGGCGAAAGGTAAAACTGCTTTTGCGCGGCATGTGGTGACTGCCGACCCTGATATCAGGGCTGGCGAGGAGGTTCTTGTGGTTGATGAGAACGACCGCCTGCTCGCTACGGGGAAAGCCGTGCTGGCTCCTCTTGAAATGCTTGCGTTCAAGAAGGGCATTGCTGTGGATGTGAGGAACGGGATAGAAACCGGGGATAAAACCGATAGTGAGTGAAAATCATTTATTACTCCAGGTTATCTACTCGCATGGTAAATATTATATATAGTAATGTTGTATTATGCTTCGGTGAAGTTAATGAGTCACGTTATCGGATTGAAATGCAGGGAATGCGGCGCTGAGTACCCTGCGGTTATCCAGAATACATGTTATGAGTGCTTCGGTCCCCTTGAAGTCAATTACGACTGGGATTATATTTCTGATC
>JAPZAO010000169.1 GCA_027460615.1 Candidatus Methanoperedens sp. | reverse complement strand
GAAGGGCTGCCCGCTCGACAGTGACGGCGACGGCGTCTACGACGGCCTCGACCAGTGCCCCGACACGCCCAAGGGCGCGAAGGTGGACGTGAAGGGCTGCCCGCTCGACAGTGACGGCGACGGCGTCTACGACGGCCTCGACCAGTGCCCCGACACGCCCAAGGGCGCGAAGGTGGACGCCACGGGCTGCCCGCTCGACAGCGACAGTGACGGCGTGCCCGACGGGCTCGATCAGTGCCCCGGCACGCCCAACAATCACTATTTTGAGTTGAGTAACCAGCAAATTCTTATCCATCACCGGCATTTCTTCCTCATTTATACCGCCGCCTGAGCCGTATATGGCCAGAGCTTTCTGCAGGTTCCTGAACACTCCAACGTAATCCACTATCAGACCGTTTAATTTATCCCTGAACACCCGGTTCGCCCTTGCTATTGTCTGCATGAGTGTGTGGTTGCGCATGGGTTTGTCAAGGTAGATGGTGGAACAGGATGGTACATCAAAGCCTGTCATCCACATGGCGCACACGAATACGATGCGGAACGGGTCATCCGGGTCTTTGAACTTCGTATCGAGGTCCTCTTTTACCACCCTCTTGCGATGCTGTGCAATGTCCAGACCTTTTTTCTTAAAATCTTCAATCTCATTTTGCGACTGAGACACAACGACCGCCATGTCGGTCTCTTCCATGAATTTGATTTTCTCTTTAATTTCCTGCTGCTCGGACTCTTTGCATTTTACCAGCTTAGCCTGTAAATCTTTCAAGTACGTTTTCCAGTACTTCTGAACCTTATCGTACATCCGTACTGCCATTGCTTTGTCAATGGAAACGACCATTGCTTTCCCAAATTGCCCGCGTCCCATGAAATGAGCGACAATATCCCTGGCTATTTTTTCCAGTCTGTCATCCCTTGTTATCAGGTGGTACTCACGTGCGAACTCACGCTCAAGCTTATTCTCCTGCTCTTCATCCAGTTCTGCCTCTTCAATGACGCGCTGCAGGTCTTCATTCAATTCCTTGTTGGTCAGTTGAAGCTCTGGGATGCGGTTTTCGTAATAAAGCGCAACTGTGGCGCCGTCATCTACTGACTGCTTGAAGTTGTAGATGCTGACGTAATCCCCGAAAACCTCTTTTGTCTTCTCTTCACCGACAATGAGAGGCGTGCCCGTGAAGGCGATGAATGCTGCGTTTGGAAGGGCATTTCGCATGTTCAGGGCAAGGGCATCGTACTGGCTTCGGTGCGCCTCATCCGTGATGACGATAATATCCTTGCGAGCGGAAAGCTCAGGATACGTTTCGCCTTTCTTTTTGTGGAATTTCTGGATAAGAGTGAATATATATCGGTGGTCTTCTCGCAGTAACTGCTTTAAGTGTTCTCCGCTCTCTGCCTGCACCTGCTCCTCAGTCACGGCGCCGGCGCCTGCAAAGTTCTTGTATATCTGGTTGTCCAGATCCTGCCTGTCAGTAACGATAACGAACGTGAAATTTCCGGGAATTTTTCGAAGAACTTTCTGGGAGAAGAATACCATGGAGTAACTTTTCCCGCTGCCCTGCGTGTGCCAGAAAACACCGAGGCGCCCCCTGTTCTGTTCAATCTGCTTTAGTGCCTCGGTGGCGTTGTTCACACCAAGGTACTGATGGTTCTTCGCAACCAGTTTCACAATCCCGCCGCTCGCTTCGCTGAATAGCGTGAAGTTCTCGATAATGTCAAGAAGGTGCGCCGTCTCGCATGTTCCCCTAATCATTGTATCCAGTGAAACTATACCCTCCTCGCCTTCGCTGTTTATCTTTTTCCACTCCGCAAAGTGTTCCCACGCTGCTGTCATGCTGCCTATTTTGCTCTGGCTGCCATTTGAAAGAATGATGAAGCTATTGTACCAGAAAATCTGCGGTATTGCATTCTTGTAGTCGCGCAGGTTATCCCTGTATGCATGTTCCAGTCGCTTGTGCGATGCCTTGAGTTCGATAAAGACAAGCGGCAGACCATTGACAAAGCCAACAAGGTCGGCGCGGCGCTTGTACATCTCACCTGTTACCCAGAACTGCGATGTAAGAAAGAAGTCATTATTGGAAGGCTCAATCCAATCAATTACGCGGACTTTTTCTTTTGCCTCTTCATTTTCTTTATCCCTGAAAGAGACTTTTACGCCGTTCTTGAGCAATAAATAAACCTCGCGGTTGGCATTTGCAGGGCTCATGACGCTGCGGTCGCGCGTGAGTTCTTCGATGGCAAGCTCAATGGCTTCTGAGGGCAGGTCGGGATTCAGTCTCAGAAGTGCGGCGCGCAGGCGGGGCAGAAGGACGACTTCGCTGGATGTTCCGCGCCCAAGTGTGCCTTTTTCACCGAACTTTTCGTAGAAGCAGTTAGCGGCATCCCATCCAAGTTCGCGAAATAGTGAGATGGCGGGCTGTTCGACGAGGGAATCTTCGGAGTAATCACTCATTGCCATTCTCTATGTTAAATTATTATTTAAAGATGTGTATATATTAATGGCGCTTTCACATCCTATGGTGTCTGGACAATAAGTTTTAACTTATCATAAATCTCAAGGCATATGTAATGGACATTGAAAAAGAAATCCGGCTTGCAGAGGCAGATATAGCTGATATTATGAACAGGTATAATGTTGCCTCAAAAGATGACCTGTATGATTTGATCAAGTCTAAAAAGATACCAAGCCATCCTGTCTGGGAAGATTACATTGTCTGGAAGAATAAGGAAAAACATATCAATGACCTGAAAGCACGCCTTGATAAGATATAATGGATGCTTTTTTTACTTAAAATACCTCACAGAGTAATGGTTTTATTATTGCCTATTGTCTGGAAACCGCACGTCAATATTCTCCACGTCTACCTCGCCTGAGATGAGCTTCGGCAGCAGCAGGTCGCGGGTGCGGCGGAGAGTGGCGTTCTTTATTTGTAACATCTCTCTTTGATCAATAATCTCAGCAATGATTTTATCAAAGGAAATTTGAATTGATTTTGGGGGAAGTAAAATTGGAATCGATGTCAATATTTGAGCGTTTGCTTGTGGCTGCGCTGCTCCGCCCAGATTTGTCTTTATGAAAGTTTTGTAGGCTGAAGATTCGACAATCAAACCAATATAACGATTGCTATATTCTGGATTAATGCGAAGACGCACTAAATATGACGCAAAAATTGTTTTAGGATGCCTTTTATTAATCCTTTTTCCATATCCGGTTGTTGCACCTGTTCGTGCTATAACAATATCGCCTTCCTTTAATTCATATTTTGTCAAAATGTTGTCTGCAATTTCACAATATGGAACTGAATCCCAATCAATGAGATAAGGAACTATATCTGTAATTCTTAGAAATTTGGGGCCGATAGTTTCCTTCTTTGCGCTTGCTGTATACCCATAGTCTATGCGGTTAGATATGTTTTTCAGTTTTTTTACCTCCCACCCCCACGGCACCATCCCAAGCTCCGACTCCACCATTCTCACCTTCTCATGCCCCGGAAACCTGAACTTTACGAACCACTCGCGGTAGAGCGCCTGTGCTATATCTTCCAGGATTTTGATGCGCCGCGTGTTGTTTTCGATGAGGTCGTCGTAGGCTGAGAGGATGGCTACGATTCGCCGTTGAATTTCAACTTCGGGATAGGTGAATGAAATTGACTTAAACGCATCGTGACTCAAATCGGGTTGTGCTGCGCCGCCCGCGAGTGAGCGAGCCTTCTGAATTATCGAAGGTTGCCTGAGATACCAATAGACGTAATCTCGCTCGATTCCCTCTTTCGGGATAACACGGAAACAGTTGTTGTGAACTACGCCGACTTTTCCCTTAAACACCAAACCAACTTGACCCGTCCTCGAGTAGATGATGTCCTTCGGATTCGCAATGAATCTCTTAGGGACTCTCTCCTCATCAACGAATTTAGTCTGAGTGTTGTTGACGAGGTCAGCGATGCGTAGTAGCGGAATTCCTTTCTCTGCCATGAGGTGGTTTGTCTTCTTGTTGAAGCAGAGTCCCTGCTCAAGTCTTACAACCTCGCCGAAAGTGACCGTCGTCCACTGAGAGAACATTACCTTACCCATCCAGCAGCTTCTCAACGTTCTCAGCAATGCGCCCTTCCAGTTCCCGTGCCTCTATATTGAGCGTCTCAAGCTCCTCGTTCAGTTCCTCAAGCCTCTCCTTAAAATCAAAATCATCAGCTTCGCGCTCTGCCACTCCCACATAGCGCCCCGGGTTCAGGCTCCAGCCCTGCGCCTCAATCTCGGAAAGTGCAGCCACTCTGCACAAGCCGGGCACATCCACGTACTTACCATCCGGGAACTTCTCTTTCAACATCAGCGCGCTGCCGTTCATTGTTTCTGGCTGCTCGCCCCGATAGAGCCTCACAATATTAGCAAGGAACTCAATCTGTTCTGGCATGAAATCACGATGGGCGCGGTCAACCTGATGGAAGATGTGCCGCGCATCAAGAAACAGGATTTTGTCCTTGCGCGGCGTTTTTGCCTTGCCTCGATCAAAGAACCATAGAGTGCATGGGAGGGTGACCGTATAGAAGAAGTTTGAGCCCACTGCAACCATCACATCCACAGCGCTTTTTTCGATAAGTGACTTTCGGATATCCTGTTCGCTTCCCCGCGCATCGCTGGCAGAGTTTGCCATCACGAATCCTGACCGCCCTGTGGCATTCAGGGCGCTGTAAAATACCTGGATCCAGAGATAGTTGCCATTATCAGGCTTTGGCATCCCGAACGGAAAGCGGGGGTCATCCTTGATACGTTCCTTATCCACCCTGTCCACATTGAAAGGTGGATTTGCCATCACGAAATCAAATTTGCCCAAGCTTTTGTGGATGTCTTCGTAGTAGCTGTTGCCTTCGCGAATGTCTCCGGAAAGACCATGCACAGCGAGGTTCATCTTGCACAGGCGCACAGTCTCGGCAGTCTTTTCCTGTCCATATACGCTGATTTCAGCATTTGGGTTCTTCTTATGGTTTCCCACAAAGCGCGCGCTCTGGACGAACATGCCACCTGAACCGCAGGCAGGATCGAAGATGCGCCCGTGATAAGGCTCGATGACCTCGACTATGAGTTTAACAATAGAGGTGGGTGTAAAGAACTCTCCTCCTTTCTGCCCTTCGCTCATTGCGAACTTGCCCAGGAAATACTCATAAATTTTTCCAAAGGCATCGCCTTCGATGTCCATGGGCACAGAGTTGAAAGTCTTTAATAACTCGACCAGGGTGCTGTTATCAAGATGGTTATAGGTCTTGGGCAGGATGTCCTTGAGCTCTTCGTTCTCTGCTTCGATTGCACGCATCGCATCATTGATGGCTTTGCCGATATCGGCGCCTTCCGGAAGGTTGAGAAGCTTTGAGAATCTTGAAGCATCAGGCAGGTACAGGACACCTCGCGCCTGGTAATCAGCCCTTCCAATCGTCCGGCGACCCGTGCTTTTATCGCCCAATTCCTGCTTTGCTATTGTGAACTTGTGGTCGGCGTAACGCAAAAAAATCAGTCCAAGGACAGGGACTGAGTATTCCGAAGATTTAAGTTTAGAATTTGCCCGAAGCTCGTCTGCGGCTTCCCATAGGTGTTTTTCAATCTCGTTATGATTACCTGGCATTTTTAATCTTCATTTCTCCTTTAAGAACTTCATTCCCTCTCCTTCACAAGTGTATCAACCACAGAGGGGTCTGCCAGCGTGGTAATATCCCCGAGATCATGAATAGCCCCTGACGCAATTTTGCGGAGAATCCGCCTCATGATTTTCCCCGAGCGTGTCTTGGGAAGCGCATCCGCGAATTGAAGTTTCTCAGGCTTCGCAATCGGACCTATGGAATTCCTGACATGAGCTGTGAGTTCCGCCTTCAATTCACTGCTTTTTACCCTGCCTTCCTTAAGCGTGACAAATGCATAAACAGCCTCCCCTTTTACCTCATGCGGATAGCCAACCACTGCCGCCTCTGCAACTGCATTGTGGGATACCAGAGAACTTTCGATTTCCGCAGTTCCGAGCCTGTGTCCTGAAACCTTTATAACATCATCCAATCTTCCCATTATCCAGTAATAACCATCCTCATCTTTCCTTGCCCCGTCCTCGGTCTGGTATAATCCCGGGAAAGTAGTGAAATATTTGTCCTTGAAACGCTGGTGGTCGCCGTAAACCGTTCGCATCATCCCCGGCCAGGGTTTCTTGATAACAAGCTGTCCTCCTTCATTGACATCCGCTTCCTTGCCATCCGCTCTCAAAACCACAGGCTCGATACCGGGGAAAGGAAACGTCGCAGAACCCGGCTTAAGCGGCGTTGCGCCCGGAAGAGGGGTGATAAGTATTCCGCCTGTCTCGGTCTGCCACCATGTATCAACTACAGGGCATCGTCCGTTCCCGATAATGTTATAATACCAGAGCCATGCTTCGGGGTTTATGGGTTCTCCTACCGTACCAAGAAGCCTGAGGCTTGAAAGGTCTCTTCCCTTTGGCCATTTATCTCCGCTTTTTTCCATTGCTCTGATAGCTGTAGGAGCGGTGTAGAAAATCGTAACCTTATATTTTTCAACGAGTTCCCAGAACCTGTCCGGTTTCGGATAATCCGGCACTCCTTCGAACATAAGCTCAGTCGCCCCCGCCGCCAGCGGTGCATATACCGTGTAGCTGTGACCTGTTACCCATCCGCAGTCGGCAGTGCACCAGAATATATCCTCGTCGCGGTAATCGAATATCCACTTGAATGTCTGCAATACATACAGCAGGTAGCCGCCTGTGGTATGCAGCACACCTTTTGGCTTGCCCGTACTGCCGCTTGTGTACAGGATGAATAGCGGGTCCTCAGCATCCATCGCTTCGGATTCACATTCAAGAGAGGCGGAAGACATTTCTTCATGCCACCAGAAATCGCGCCCTTTTTGCATATTTACGCTGGCAGCGGCGCGATTATAAACAATCACGGTTTCCACGTTGTTTTCAAGCGCCCGGTCAACATTTTCTTTAAGGGGGACTGTCTTACCTCCCCGCAAACCCACGTTTGCCGTGATTACCATTTTACATGAGCTGTCATGAATGCGGTCGCGCAGTGAATCTGCACTGAAACCCGCGAATACCACGTTGTGAATAGCGCCGATTCTTGCACATGCAAGCATCGAAATCACAAGCTGCGGTATCATCGGCAAATAAATTGCCACCCTATCGCCCTTCTTGATTCCTTTTTTCCTCAGGACGTTTGCGAATTTACATACTTCGGTATGCAATTGTGCGTAGGTATAACTCTCGGTGTCCCCGTTATCGCCTTCCCAGAATATGGCTATCCTGTTCCCGCGCGAAGAAAGATGCCTGTCAAGGCAGTTGTACGATGCATTCAATTTCCCCCCTTCAAACCACCTGCATATTACGTTTTCAGGATCCCAGGAATAAACACTATCCCATTTTTTAAACCACGCGAGGCCCTCCGCTTTCTGCGCCCAGAATGAAGCAGGGTCTTTAATGGAATCGTCATAAATTTTTTTATATTCTTCAAAACTATTTATATATGCTTTTTTGCTGAATTCCGGTGCGGGGTTAAATATACGTTTTTCCTTAAGTAGGGATTCAATAGTGTATTCGGCCATATTGCTTTACCTGCCTTAGCTTAATTCATTGTCTCCATTAAATAAGTTATCAGGTTCCTGAAAGAATAAACCTGAGGTATCAGAAGAGTCTGTATTAATAAAAGCATTATAAACATTTATTTTACCAAATAAACTGTAAATAACTGTGTTTAACTAAAAATATACTTACCCCTTTGTTTCAACTGGAAAAACATATTGGAATATTATGAGTATTATTAGCACGAATCGAACACCAGAAGGGATTTATTATTATATTAAGGCTATTTTAAGCTTGATTTTTAAAAAATACATAATTAATCCTTGTTTTTTGATTTAAACACTAATTAACCTTTATTTCGATTGAAAAGCTTAAATATAAGAAGTTACATCTATTCACATGTCGTTCACAAAAAATATTTCACCTGAGAAGGAGACATCGGAGGGGAAATCCGCATGTCAGGCTGTCCGCTACGAACGGGCGGACAGCGCTCCCATTTTTTGAGGAATTATGAAAATACGGCTCGAAATCGAAGGAAAAAATGCAGGCAGCATAAATTATAAAGGAACTGACTGTGCCGAACTTGCTGTAACTTATCTCAATTCAATCGAAGCCGATGAGGTTTTTATCCACCTGGAAAAGGATGACGGGACGAGAGCAAATGCGCAATTCGAAGGCGAATTCCTCGCCATGTCTGCCACTAAATTCATTATGACGGCTGCAAAAAGTAAAACCGCTGCCCCGCAGGAAACATCTTTTCCAGCAGGTATCGACGAGTCCGAGCCACTCACTTTGAAAGAGCGTTTAGAGATGTTCCTGCGATTTGAATATCCCAGGATATGGTTCTCATCCCTCGATGTAAAACGACAGTACGAGACCGTTTACGGGAAAATCAGCCTGAGCACCGTATCAACATACCTGGCAAGAATGTACAGGGACGATATACTTTTGCGAAGAGGAAATCGCAACCAGAGGGAGTATCGGTTTAAAGAGGAAACTGCCTCTCTCTCGAATATGGAATATACACTGGCAAAATGAATGTGCAAAAATAGTGAGGGGTTGATGAGCCGACCCTTCAAGGCTAACTTTCAGGGCTTACAGCACCCTCGCAACACTAAATTCTGTGTCGGCTTCGCTGTAAATCGCGCTCCATGCGCTTTCTTATAGCACCCCGGATATGGGAGAAATCCCAGTCAAACCACTTCCTTTCAGACCTTGAACGGTCACGGGGCATTCACGCCCGGGAAACTTGGAATTTACTATATTCCAATATGGTCATCCTGCCGATTTCATGCTAGCTCATCATAGCGTGCGCCTTATTACACACATTTGTAATAAGGTAAATGATTATTTTAGTTTATCACGATTAATACTTTTCGATAACAAAACTGATAAAAAACAGGGTCACACATCTAATTAATGGTTTCAAGCTTGAACATCACATTTAAACCCTGCAATGTCATCTGGACTTTATCACCAAAACGCAGAATCTCTTCTACATTCACCTTTGTTCCCCATTCATAAACGTAATCGTGAGTTCCCTGCATTGGCTTGAACCCCAGGGACATAAGCCGCTGATTAATCTCTGATGGTTTTCCGCCTTCACTGTTAAACCATACGATTAGATAGCTTTTCATTGTTCTATAAGTTATTATTAATATTATATCATGTTTTTGGTCAATTCTCTTTATATCCCATCTCAGCTAATAGATTCTTTGCTATGTCAAGCGAATCTTCTTTGGTCCCGGCTTTGATAAGCATTCTTCCGCTCGGGTACATCGAGATCTCCACTCCTTTATAATTCAAAAGCAGTATGTGTTTTGTCGCTACTTTTGTATCGAAAATCCTGCTTGCGCTGATAAGATCAATTTTAATATTGGTGCTCACTTCAAAAGCTGTTCTTCC
>JAPZAO010000168.1 GCA_027460615.1 Candidatus Methanoperedens sp. | reverse complement strand
CCTACATCCAAGACAACTTCATCCCCGCGAATATGGTGAGAAACTTCATTTAGAAAAGCAGACCTAGGCATGCCTAAAAGCCGGACTTCAATTAGTGTCCGTAAAGGGCTGTTGAGAACCCAAGCCATAATTCTTCCCTTCGTGCCTGTAAATTCACTAGTTGTTTGTTTTTCTGTCATATGACATTCTCCTAAAATTTTGAATTATTAAACTTTTGGGGGCTTCGGGCAATTTCATATAACTCCTTCATATCCGAACTTGATTCGTATATCTTCCACTTTGTTTGAAATCATACTCTTTTTCATTGCTTATTATCTCCCGTTATATTGTCCAACGGACTTTTTATCCGGTTTAAATATTGTACTACTCAAATGAATATATATCTCTGTTGTTTTTGAATTTTTATTGCAAAGCTTCCTGAATACCGTAGATAATTTCCGCGACAGGGCTTTATATCTAGCTTTATGCTCTCTTCCTGAATCCCGGCAAAAGCCTGTCGAAATACTTAACAACAACGCATGATTCAGTACATTTCCCGCATCGTGTGCACTCTTTGCTTATTTTAAGCTGCGGCTCAATAACGATAGCATCCACAGGACACACTTTCAAACACACTCCGCATTTCGTGCACTTCTTCACCCGGATTAATTGCTTTGCCGCATTCTCAAAAAGCGACAGCGCCTCTTTTTCATCCGGCGCATTTACAGAGATATGACCTGATGAGAATATCTTGACGCTTGAGCCTTTTGTTTTAACCAAGAGCACCCCGAGGTCTTCCGACAATACATTATCACCGAGGATGTTGGCGATATTCTGTGCTTCATCAAGTGTGAGCCCTGAAACTTTCCCTTCCATCGTATATCCGCCCGTCTTGCAAGGCGAAACCCCGCCTGTCACCACGATGCCGAACTCCTCTTTCTTGCCCTTTAATGCCGTACTGATTTTCAGCTCTTCAGCAAGGCGAATCATCTTGGGCGGCAATACCTTCCAGCGCCAGAATCCGTGCTCGATGAAATTATCGGCAACTCCGTGCTCTTTTGCCCAAGTCAGCAGGTAATCATTCCAGCGCCCAAACAATTCAGGATGCAATTCCCTTACCCGGTAATATTCCGCGCTTAGCTCTGCCGGGCAGAGCCAGCATCCCACGCGTTCAAAACCAAGCTCGTACAATGGATTGAATTCAAGTTTGCGATAATAGATATAGAGCCACACTTCGATAGCTCGCCAGTCGCGTATCGGGAACACGCTCACCTGCCCCGGAATGAACGGATTCTCTTCTTTCGGGGCAATCCGCGAGCGTGTAAAGGACTCGTATTTCCTTTTCCCGTCAATTGTCAAACACTTCCCCCCTCCGCGTGTGCATTCTTCTATGACGGTATTGATGGGCGCAAGCTTGCAGACCTTGCAGCACCACCTGAAATCCTTTGCAGGAGGACCAAAACTTGGAAGATTTTCCCAAAAAGCCTCTTTTGTTTCAACTTCGATAAGCTCGATACTGTTTTCGCTGCAGAACCTTCTTACAAATTCAACCGTTTCCGGAAATTCGATTCCAGTGTTTGCGAAAAATACCTTTATCGGTTTTTTCACGGCGCTTCGCGTGAGGTCAAGCGTTGTAAGGCTATCCTTGCCGCCTGAAAAAGAAACATAGACAGGAGAATCCCTGAATTCTTTCTGGTTGGCTATGCCCCTGATGGTATTTACAGCATCCCTGACAAGCCTTTTCATGTGAGGCGCATTGGCGCGGATAATTTCATCCATGGATGGGTTCCCTGGAAGGAAGCTCACCTCTTGCGAGCCGATTTTTTTGATCTTTAACGCCTGTCCCGGGTTTTTCAATTCAAAGCTATCGCGATATGATATGCCAAACCCGCTTAAGTTCCTGGCAATTACAAGAACGGTATCGCCTTTCCTGATATCCTCCGAACACTCAATGACTTCGCTCCCTTCAATATTTTTCCCGCTCAGATGCCGCCCGCCTGAGGAGACTTTAACAAGTTTACTTAATATGCCTGAATTTATGAGCGCAGAAGCCCCTTCAATCATGAGGTCGAGCTTGAAAGTGAGTTCCTTCATATCGAATCTCAACACGCCGAAACGAATCCCGTCCACGAGAATCTCGTCTGTCTTGTCCTCGCCGGGAATTTTGTTAAGAAGAACAAATTTTCCTGCAAGAGAATTGCTGCCAAAAAACTCCAGCATCAGGCTATTGATTATCTTCCTTTCATGCTGCGAGGAAAACCGCACATCTCCGGGCAGGGAAAGCTCGATTTGAGCGCCTTTTTCATGGCATATGCCGCACTCTTCCTCAAGCAAAGGGATGTTGCACTTGGGGCACCAGAAAATGTAATTTTTATCCTGTTCCCATGCAGTATTTGAGGATTTCATAATATGTGATTTCACCTTTTCCGGTTCCTGCGCAGCCTTGTTATCCCGAGCTTCCTGATACTCCCGATTGTGCCGAGGTTCGTGCTATCAAGCAGGTATGCGGTTGCCTTTTCAAGCTCAATCGCATGATGAGCGAGGACCGGGCCAAGCAGTTCTTCATGAATGGATTCGTTAAAAGGTATTCCCCCGCATAATTCATTAAATGCCGGCATTATAATAACTTCCGGGTCATTCCACACAATATCGCCATAATATTCCATGATGGCTTTTTCAATAAAATGCGTCCGTATCCATACCTCCTCAGAAACAGCATGACCAAGAGGGTCTGTGAACCTTATCGTGGGATGGTTGTGCGACATCACGACATGCGATGCTGATAGCAATTCAGCGCCGGGCCATGTGTGACCGTGGAAATAACCAACGCCGTCAAGCACAAAACCCCTCATCTCATGCATCGTCACGTTTTCAGGGATAAGGGCATCTATGTCCCCGTCATGATTGCCCGGAACGATATCCACAGGCGCCAACGCCGCTATTGCCCTCAGGAATTCCGGAACTTCCTTCTTTTCCTGCCATGATGTCCTGGGCACGTTATGTTTGATATCCCCGAGAAGTACTATCCTGTCGGGATTTACTTTTTCAATATAATCGCAGATGCGTTTTTTGCGCTTCTCAGCCTGGCTGGGAATTGAAAAACCGCGGTGGTAAAGCTCCCACTCTATCCCCAGGTGTACATCGGCGATTACAAGCGTCTTTTTGGTGTTTTCAACGATAAGAGCCGGTTCATTTAATAGAGGATTAATTTCCATTCTCAGACTTTCCGCAGCACCCCGATTTTTGGCTCATAGCATCTTCCTTCATCCATAAGCTCCTTGATACCAGCCTCCACGGATTCCGGTTTAATACCGGCATTCATCGCGGTTTCAACAACCGAAGAATAAGAAATTCCCTTCCCTGTATCAAGTTTGTCGATTATGGCTGCAATGACTTCTTTGGGTTCAGGCGCCTTTTCGGTTTCGGTAATAACGGGTTCACCGGGGCTTTCAGCTTCTTCTTTTTCTTCTTTTATTTCTTCCATCTTGAGTTCCTGTTCAAGTGGCTCTTCACCGGACTGCGGATTCTTGCTCATCTGCACGTTTTCCGCCTGTTCCTTCCCAACTGTCTTTTCCTGGGCACCGCTTTCGGTGGTAATCGTCTTTACTGCATGGATTACGGCGCTTTTAAGTTCCAATTTGATTTTATCGAGGTTTTTATAATGCTGTATTGCGCGCACGGCCCCATCGGCAAGCAGGGGACTTGCTCCTTTTTTCTGCAAAAATTCTCTCAATTCATTCCCGGATAACCCCGAATTTAAGGATTCTTCCATAAACTTTATGCGTTCCAGCGTGCGCTCCGCCGTATCCAGAACCCATCTATCCCTCTGCTTTTCATCAGCCGCATTTATTTCCTCTGGCCTGACCGATATATAGACGCTTCCATCCTCGGGCTCGTATTTTCTTGCTTTCCCCACAATCGCTACGTATGCAGGCACCTGCAATTCAGATAAAAAAATAGCAGCTTCGGGCTGGTACTGCCCTGCATAAACGGTAAACACGCCAGTCGGGTCTGCTATGCGTGCACGCCAGAGGTTATTGTCCTTGCCGATGTTCTCTACTTCGGTGACTACCCCGACAATAAAGAGCCGGTTGCACTTTACACCCGTCGGCGTAATAATATAATTCGGGGCGCGCTCATCCCCCTCGCTGACATGCAGATTTGACCTGTTAAACTCGTGGGCAAAAATGCGCCATGCAATTTCCCTGTCCATTATCTTTTCAGTCTTTTCCATATTATCCCCCTATCCTCCCGAGCAGTTCATTTGCTTTTTCCCTGGTTATTTCCTGCGGTTCCCACACATCATTTGCCACAAGCGTAATCCCGAATTCGCCTTTTGACATATTGCCCCTTGCAGCGAGAATTTTTCCGATAAGTTTCTTTTTGATTTCATCTTCCACAGCTTTCTGGGACATGGCTGTTTTTGCCATCTTTTGCGCGTCATCGATTGTATATCCGCAAATTTTCTGCGTGAGCTTTGCATCAAGAACGAGTGTCAGCGCCCCGGTTCCATCATCGATTATTGCCTTAATCCGCATGTCCATTTTTTCGTCCACTTTACCATGGACACGGCACATGCCTTTCTGGATGACGCGTGAACACTCCGGGCAGCGGGCTATCAATCCCGACCCGGGTCTTATGGAAAGGATGTTCCCCTCGATTATAATATCGTAAGCCCCGTCTTTTTCGATGATATCTCCTATTCTGGCACTTCCAACTTCTTTATATTCCATCTTTTTATCGAGTTTTATTACCGTACTGTTCTCATTGATATTCAGGGAGGGAACACCCCGGAATGACCTGATATATGCGTTTTTCACTTCAATCGTATTCCCGGCTGCAAACTCGGGAAGTATTACCCATGCCGTAAATGGAATTTTAGTATTTTCATCTGCGGCAATGCCTCCTATGATTTTTTTAGCGCCGTCTTTAGTATTGATATCATGCGTTTCCATATTCAGTATGGTGAACACGGCATGGACATTAATGTCCCCGTCCTTTAATTCTGCAAGTTTTTTAATCTCGCTTTCCTGGTTGATTTCAATCTTTGAAGTGAGTTTTGTTACTTTTGATTTGTTCCCGAAATTTATCTCTGGCCTTTCCTGCCAGTTTCTCACATAAGCCTGCGTGACCCTTATTACATCGCCCGCTTTAAGGTCAAAATCCGACCAGGCAGTGAAACTTCTTGCAGTCGTCTCATCGCATATAGTCCCTGAAAAAAGTGTCTTTTCCACATTTTTTATATTAACTGTTTTTTTGGCAATTTCCAGAACCTGCCCGGTTACTTCGATGTTGCGATCCCCGATTTGTATATCCTTGAGTTTCTTGATTGTAGTTTTTTCCCCGCCGCCGTATTTCTTAATCAGGCTTCTCTTAGCTTCGCTAAGCGGTACCCTGAATTCAAGCAGCTTTTTTAAATCCGCAGTAATATTACGTTCATCGACTTCGTTATCGAGCGCCCTTTTTATTTCTTCAACATGGGGCGCAAATTCTATTTCCATGAAGCCTCCTTCTTTTGATGAACCCAAAATTATTCTTTTTTAGAGGTTCATCAGCCTGACCGATGGAATAAATGCTATATGGCAATAAAAGATAAAAAACCATCGGATAAAAGTTTGAGATTTTTAGTCTTATTAACTGTAGAGAATCGCAGATAAAGGCGCCTGGAGTCACGCCTCTGGAGGGCGGGATTTTTTGAGATTTGAACACTTTCACTCCACTCTTACCAAACGGTTTTGAATACAGGAGTTATGACGCCTGCTATGGATGTAACAGCCGGAAGGAAAGAGCTTCGCCATGACAGGCATACGGTCTCGCTGCTCACTGACCACCTGGTGATAACCCCAAAATATCGCGGGAAAATCCTGGTTGGCAAGGTTGCTTTTGTCACCGAGGGAATTATAAGGGGAACATGCGCGGAAATGGGTCTCAAAATCATAGAAATAGCAGTGAATGTTGACTATGTGCATTTGTTCTTCCAGTATCCTCCGAAATATTCCGTGAGCTTCATCGCCAAGAAGATCAAAGGGAGGTCGAGCAGGATATTGAGACAGGAATTCCCGCATCTTCGTGAATGGTGCGAGGATCATCTCTGGGCTCCGGGCTGTTATCACGGTTCTGTCGGGCAGGGCTGGGAAGTTGTAGAGAAATACATTTCCACGCAGAATTGCTCATCCAATGAGAAAGCTTTATAGGCCAAAAACGCTAACAAGCCCGTGTATCATTAAGTACGGGGTATGGTGACTGCTTCCACGCTAGTTTCTCGCGCATCCATAAGACGTTATACGAAATTCCGAACCCTGCCCTCGAAACAATAAGATTATTAAATATTGGGTGATAATATAGTAAATTGGATAATAATGAAAATTAAATACCCTGAAATTGGTATTTGTGGACTTTCTTGCAGACTTTGCCCTCATTACCATGCTGAAGGTGCAAGCAAGTGTGGTGGATGTAAAACCGAATCGAGAATATGTGTTGGTTGCCCTTTTATCACTTGTGCCTTGAAGAAAAAAGGAATTGAATTTTGCTGGGATTGTGAAGAAAACGAAACTTGTGAAAAATGGAAGGAGCGTAGAGAAGCTGGGAAAAAAGTCGATTCGTTCAAGTGTTATCAAAAACTTGAAGATGATATTGCATTTATCCAAAAGAATGGGGTAGATGAGTTTGAAAAGACGCAGAAAATTAGAGAATACTTGTTAAAAGAGATGTTGCAGGAATTTAATGAAGGGCGTTCAAAAAGTTATTACTGTATTGCAGCAACGGTTTTAGAGAGTGAAGAATTGAAAGCTGCATTGACTAAAGCAAGGAAGGACTCTAATGGATTAGAAATTAAAGGAAGATCTAAGGTTCTTCATTCAGTATTGGACGAGATTGCTGAACGAAAGAACTATTGGTTAAAGTTGAGAAAATGAAAAAGGTATTTTGTGGGGGGGTTCGGAACTCTGCGGTTGCTTCGCAACCTTGCCATTCAGGTCACATAACAGCAGATAAAAGGGAAATATTTGATTTTTCCAAATTGACTTTAGCAACTTCTTCTATCCGCGAAACGATAGGCACCACCGATGCGAAGCAGCGGCGCAGTTCCAAGTTAAAGGAGATGTGTTTGTTGACTTTTTGTTTCTTTTTTAGTAATGGCTGCGCCATTACAGTTGCTCCTCTGACCTTTTCTATACAGCAACGGCGCCAAAATCCCTAACAACCCAAATCAACGATAGGAATCCTCATGCGCCAGTGTCGGGATGCCTCGGCGCTTCAGCCCGAGGTCGGTGACTGAAGGCGATAGGCGTTCTCGTGTATCCGTTGGAAATCATAAAACAGAATAACAATGTGGTGCCTAAAATGTGGGCACGTATACCTCCTTTGCCATGAATTGCCAATGCAGGTCCAATATAAAGATTCGGCAACTGAAACATTTATATTACAATCGTTACAATATTGTCACATATGTTACAAAAATATAACAAATGGAAAGTGCTTAAGGTCTTCTTTGAGAACCCGAATCCGGAAGGCGCAGGATTTCAATTAAGAGAGATTGGCAGAATTACAAATCTTGCCACAACCTCTGTAAAACGGTATCTGAACGAACTGGTTAATGAAGAACTGATTATAATATCCAAACACAGGATACATGCCTATCCTGTTTATCGGGCGAACATGGACAGCGAAAAATTCAGGTTCCTGAAAAAAATAGATACGATAATGACCTTAAAAGACTCAGGCTTAATAGAGTTTCTTGAGAGCGAATATATGCCTGACGTTATAATTTTGTTCGGCTCTGCATCACGAGGCGAAGATACAATAAAAAGCGATATAGACTTATACCTGATGTGCAAAGAAAGAAAGATGGATTTGCAGGATTTCGAGAAAAAAATAAAAAGAAAAATCAGCCTGTTATTTAGCAACGATTTTGGTGAACTCAGCAACGAACTGAAAAACAACATAATAAATGGGACAATTTTAAAAGGCTACCTTAAGGTGTTCTGATGGAAGAAGGCATGATAAAAACCATTCCTGACAGGGAAAAGGCAAAATCCATCTTGAAAATGGTGGAAACCACACTGGAAATGATAAGCGCAATAGATTCCAGGAAATATCCATCCAATGTACTTAAGGAATATTATGAGGTCATTCGGGAGCTTATTACAGTCATTTTACTTTTGGATGGTTACAAGACGCAGGGAGAAGGGGCGCATAAAAAGCTGATAGAATATCTGGAGAAAAATTACCCGGAATTCAAAAGACATGAGATTTCGCTCATAGATGACCTGAGATTGACAAGAAATCGTATCGCTTATAACGGATTTTTCGTAACCGATGAGTATCTGGAAAGAAAAATGAAAGAAATTCTGGCGATAATAGAAAAACTTAGAGTTATCATCTATAAAAAACTGTGACCGCTATTTCCCCAAATCCACAACCTCATAATTCAATCCCTCGGACTCAAGCCTGTTAAGCAACGAAGGGACCTCCTCATCCACCGAAACCACAAGAGAGGAAAGCCCATGAAATGCAGCCTCCACGACTGATTCTTTGGCCCCGAAAAGAATCCCGGGCTGGATATTGATTTTACGAAGAGCTACCAGCGCCTCGACACCTATCGCTGCGATATACGGCTTATCCGCTGCATGTTTTTTCAGCATCTCGTAATCCACTTGTCTGGAACCCCCTTTCTCTACCCTTGGCACCTTGCAGATGGTAATATTGACCGGGGTAAAACTTATCATACCCTTCAAATCCGTCACCCCGACATCTTCTCCTTCCACAGCGTCTGATATTGTAGTACCCGTGACATCGCCTTTTAAGCCTGCATACAGCAAACCATTCTCCATCCAGAGCGAGACCTTTTGTCCTTTTTTAAATTTTTCCATGGCAATTGCAGTAGCTACCGAGACGTGGCTTACAATATCCTCCATGACAAAACGGGCATATTTTTTAAGCTCCTGCGCCCTTTCAAGAACCCACTCAATGCCTTTTTTGGTAACACGGTAACGCACCCTGCCGTCTGAGTATAAAAGCCCATCAGAAACAAGGTCTTTGATATATTCCGAAACTGCCTGAGGGGTTATACCTATCTTATCAGCGATCTCTTTCTGCATTACATCAGGCTGGTGTGCGGCTATTTCAACAAGAATCTGGAATTTAGTTATCTCTTTTTTACTCCGCAATATCATAAAGGGTTACGCCCCTTTATGACGTATAGGGGTATCTGCGATACCCCTTGATTTGATAAAACTTTCCTAAAGTTTTTCATAAAGGGTTGCGCCCCTTTATGCAGTGTTGGGGTATGCGTTGCATAAGTTTTTCATTCGGTTTCCCCGAACAGTTCAATCCTCTGTCCTTTCACTGACAGGATGTGTGAACGCCTTGCGACCGCACGGATGAACATAATACTCTTATCTACTACCCTCTGCAGACCGTTCATTGATTGATTACCGGCTTTGACTTCTTTCTCTATTATCTCAATATAATTCCTTATTTCGCTATCGCTTTTAAAAGTGACCATTATCATGTCGCTTAAATCTTCAACGGTGCACTGGAAATTGACCTGGACCCTGGAATATGACGAATGATATTCTTTTTCAGGGGTTTTCCCGGGCTGCGGCATTCGCCACTTGCTCTCGACAAATCCGCTCTTCTTCAGAATATCAAGACTTTCACGCGGGGTAAATCCTA
>JAPZAO010000167.1 GCA_027460615.1 Candidatus Methanoperedens sp. | reverse complement strand
ACCCATGCAAATACGAAGGATTCTTTTCCTTTCGCTTTTGCTTCTTCTCTATACTTTTCGATGATATGCGGCGGTACCGCGCCAGTCTCAAACAATAATCTACCTACAAGTGTTGATTTACCGTGGTCGATATGCCCGATGACTGCTAAATTTAAATGTGGTTTCTCTGCCATAATATTTCTCCTTTTATTTTTTAGGATATGTTTTGTGACCGTATTGTTGTTTTGGTTTTTAAACCTTGCGTTGTTCAGGGACTGATGAAATCACTCGGTTTTGGCATTTCGAGTTTCAATCCTTTGCGTTTCCTGATATCCATCACGATGTCATTGAGCATGTTCCCGGGTATGGTTTCAAATCCCGCAAATTCCGTGCTCCACATTGCCCTGCCTTCGGTTGCAGAGCGTATATCGCCGGAAAACCCGAACAACTGCGCAACAGGCGCCTTGGCCTCGATAATTGTTGTATCGCCTTCTGTTTTCATATCAAGTATGGAACCGCGCCTTCCCTGCATTTCACGCATCGCGCCGCCCATCTGGTCCTGGGGAACATGGATGAATACTTTCTGGAATGGTTCAAGGAGCGTAGCCCCTGCCATGAGCATTGCAGCCTGGACCGCTTGTCTTGACGCCGGGATAACCTGCGCCGGTCCCCTGTGGATTGAGTCTTCGTGGAGTTTAGCGTCCATTAATTTTACCTTGACTCCCATTACGGGTTCCCTTGACATCGGTCCGGCCTTCATGACTTCTTCATAGCCTTCGAGTATGAGTTCCATTGTTTCATTCAAATACTGGATACCTTTTGTCATATCGATAAAGACATTGGTCTCATAGATATGGGTAATTCCCTTCGCTTCATCCTTGGAAAAACCTGCTTTCATAAGAATATCCCTGCGCTCAACTTCAGGCTGCCTCATCGAAACTTCATTATTCTTGATAAGCTCAATTACAGTGGGAGACAACGGTTCAACTTCAACATAGAACCTGTTATGCCGGTTAGGGGATTTTCCCTCTACAGGCCCGGCATGAGTTGAGATTGTTTCCCTGTATACTACAAGCGGCTTTGATGTGGTTATCTCCACATGTTTGTCGCGCTGGATCCTGCCTGCAACAACCTCAAGATGAAGTTCACCCATTCCTGCCAGCAAATGCTCTCCTGTTTCCTGGTTTATCATTACTTTAAGGGTGGGATCTTCTTTTGCGACCTGCCTTAATACTTCAACCAGTTTTGGCAGGTCTTTCATGTGTTTAGCTTCAACGGCAACAGTCATCACAGGCTCGCTGACATGCCTTATACTCTCAAATGGCGTCATGCTCTTGTCTGTTGATGCTGTCGAACCCACGATCGCATCAGTCAAACCGGTCACTGCTACGATATTTCCCGCAGGGATTTTATCGCACTCAATTCGCTCAGGACCCATGAAGAGACCTACTGACTGTATCCTGTTCGCGTTAGGCATCCCTGAAATATAAATTTCCTTACCCCTCTCAAGAGTACCGGAGAAAAGCCTTCCGCTTGCCACTTCACCTGCATGCGGGTCGGTAGTGATATCGGTTATCATAAGAGCTACCTTACCGTTCCTGTCCACGTTTATCATGGATTTCCCGATTTCGCTTTCCTTATCCCCATGCCAGATGACTTTTATTCGTTCCTGTTGTGCCTGGGCAGGGCTTGGAAGGAATTTTATTATCATGTCATTCATTACAACATGAAGCGGACATTTTTCAGCAAGTACATTTTGCTTTTCAGCCTGGCATAATTCGATAATTTCCTTAAATCCGATGCCGGTCTTCTTCATGTAAGGAATGCTGATTGCCCAGTTATTAAGGGCTGATCCGAAAGCAACTTTGCCAACTACAGGGTCCAGCTTCAGTTTTTCATACTGATCAGGCTTCAGGCCTTTAACTATCTTATTGACCTTGTCGATTACAAGCCCCAAGCGCATTTGCATGTCAGCCGGGGTGAGCTTTAACTCATTAATGAGTCGGTCAACCTTGTTAATAAAAAGAATTGGCGTTACATTTTCACGAAGCGCCTGCCGAAGCACTGTTTCTGTCTGCGGCATTGGACCTTCGACTGCATCAACCAGCACAACCGCGCCGTCCACAGCCCTCATGGCGCGTGTAACGTCACCGCCAAAGTCAACGTGTCCCGGCGTATCGATAAGATTGATAAGGTATTCCTTGCCCTCGTATTCGTGCACCATTGAGACCGTTGCGGCATCAATCGTGATTCCACGTCTCTGTTCTTCTTCATCAAAGTCCATAAATAACTGCTCGCCTGCCAGCTCTTTTGAAATCATGCCGGCTCCTGCGAGCAGGTTATCTGAGAATGTTGTTTTACCATGGTCGATATGCGCCACTGTGCCGATATTGCGGATGAACTCGGGTTTATCCATCAGCACCGTTACACGCTCGACCATTTTCTTTCTTCTGCCCATATATGATTTACCTCGTTTATTGGAAGTTTTGGTTCTCTATTATTCTATCCTATATAAACACTTTGAAAACCGGAAAAACATTACGGGATAAGGAAAAATGCTTTTATAACTGTTTTATAAGTGATATGGATGGTATGAACCGGATTGGAAAATAAAAAAGTATCACATAACCCGGAGGTTATGCGATTTTACCGCGCTGCCTTCGCAACTCTCTCGATATTGTCCTTCTTGCCCATGGCGTATCCTTTAACGTCATGGTTGGCTGCTGCGATTATTTCATCTGCAAGAGCGCTCGAAAGTGTCTTCTTTGTGCCGAAAGAGGCCTGCTGCGCCCCTTCGGCTATGAGCCGTAATGCTGTATCCACACGGCGCTGGGGCGCTGTGTCCACGGATTTCGGAACTGCGATACCGCCGTACTGCAATCGTACAGTTTCTTCCCTGGGCCCTGCGTTTATTATCGCATTCACAAGCACCTGCACAGGATTCTGTCCCGTTTTCTTATTGACGATTTCAAAAGCTTCCTTAATATTATTGATAACCGTTATCTTCTGCCCCGTGTTGTTTTCTTCACGCATTATCTTATTGACAAGCCGCTCGACGATGTTATATGTCGATTTACTGAACTGCTGTTTTGCATTCCTGCCGCCGGAGTGCGGAATAACAATCGGTAAGAGATTGATATAGCCTTTGACGCTTGGGTCTTTAACCTCAACTTCAGTAAAATCCCATTTTCCGAATAATTTTTGCATATTATCTCACCGGTTTTTCCTTCTTGCCAAGAACAAGCATTCTCAGGTTCACGTTGTTCACAGCAACCACTTTCCAGCGTACGCCCGGGATATCTCCCATAGCGCCGCCCATCCTGCCGCCTATCCGTTCCACGATTACTTCATCGTGTTCATCAATGAAATTGATCGCGCCGTCACCGGGGCAGAATGCCGATATCTGTTTTCCGTTCTTGATAAGCTGAAGCCGTATGCATTTGCGGATAGCGGAATTGGGCTGTTTTGCCTCAACGCCGACCTTTTCAAGCGCAATACCTCGTGCCTGGGGCGCTCCCCCGAGAGGGTCTGCCTTGACATCCAGGTTAAGGGCCCGTCTTGCGTAATCTCCGTCTGCCCATCTGAAATTTTTACTATCGCTCTTTAGTTTGCGAGCCGCGAATATTCCTTTTCCCATGTGGTTTTTTTCCTCCAAATAATTTTAATTACTGAATAATCACATCGTTTATATTGTGGTGCCTTAAGGAGAGCTTTTTTACCTTTTCGATATTTTTGCCGTCTCTCCCGATGGCAAGCCCCTTCTCTTTAGTTGGAACTTCTACATAAGCTATGCGCTTGCCATCACTAACTGAGATATTTATATTTTTTACCAAAACAGGATGAAATGCATTTTTCACGAACTCGGCAGGGTCATCCGAATGTTCGATAATTTCAATGTGCTTACCGATAGCTTTCTTCACGCGGTTGATATTGTCCCCGCCTTTCCCGATTGCCAATCCCATATCGCCGTTTTTGACAACAAACAACAACCGGTTGTTCTCTGAATCCTCATAGCAATCTCTCGCCCTTGCACCTGTCAGGTTTTCAAATAATGCTATATACCGTATTCCATCAGTACTTAATTTGACTTCACTCTTTGATGAACCCATTGATTATCATTCCTTATTAGACAAGTTCATCAAAAAGCAACACCTCACTTTATGCGGTGTTGGGGTATGCGCAGCATACCCCCCGTTTGATAAAACTTTCTTAAAGTTTTTTGATGAACCCATTGATTATCATTCCTTTTTAGACGGGTTCATCGATGAACCCACTGATTATTTCTTTTAGACCGGTCATCAAACGTTCATTCCGCCTTGAATGAAAGTATATCCGACTCTCCAGGTTCCAGCACTGCAAGCACAGCAATCGAAAACGGTTTGCCGCATGCAACCCCGAGGTCAACGCTAGTTCCCGGGAAATTGATAACAGGCACACTCTTAACCTCATTCATGGTCTTTTCAAAGCAATTGGACGACACGACAACAACCTGAGCTTTCCCATTCTTTACTGCATCAGTGGTCTCTTTTGAGCCTATTACTACTTTTCCTGTTGATAAAACATTTCTCAATATTTTGTTAATATCAGTTTCCATACTTATTCTCCTTTATGTAGCTTTTTTTACAATCAACTTAACATTTCCCGTACCCAGCCTTATGGGCTGTCCTACTATTACATTTTCCGTTACTCCTCTGAGTTCATCAATATCCCCGCGCATGCCGGAATCCAGAAGATGGTTGACGGTCACTTCAAATGCAGCCCGCGCAAGAACGCTTGCTTTTTCACCTGATATGCCATGCCTGCCTATCGGTTTTACATCCCCGTCAACTGTCATTATATCAGAAACGAGCATGATATGCCGCACATCCACGGTGAGACCCTGTTCCCTTAGTGTCTCTGTGGCCTCATGTATCAATGCCGCCCTGGCAGCCTCTATACCCATCACTTCAAAGATTTCATTGACGTTGTTGGTACGAGTTCTTGTCGCATCAACGCCTTCTATTGCCAGAACTTCTTTGAGCACCGAACCTTCCGTATACAGAACATATTCGCCGCTTTCTTCTTTCCTGATAACGACCCTTTTTATTCCTTTGATACCCTTCAATATGATAGACTGGACATTTTTGACAAGCTGGAGCAATTGCCTGTATGAGGGTTCCTCTGGTGTCAGTAAAAGACTATCTTCTTTAATCTCTGCCGAAACGCCGAGTTCTTCTTCAATTTTGCCAGCTATCTCTTTTGAGGTCATATTCCGCTGGATGAGTGATTTCTTATTAAGCTCGATGATTATTTTCATTTCGGTAATATCAGTTGACATGCTGCCAAGCACTGTGATATTGGTGGCTTCTATTTTCCACGCGAGTTCACGTGCTTTGTCCCTGTCGAACGCATACTCCTTCTCAAGGAAAATCGTCATCATAGGAGTGCTCGGGTTTTTACGTGCATCCACAATCTCGATTAAGCGGGGAAGCCCGAGAGTAACGTTGATTTCAGCCACACCCGCGTAGTGGAAAGTTCTCATTGTCATCTGTGTGCCTGGTTCTCCTATTGATTGCGCCGATACGACACCAGCAGCTTCTCCTGCTTCAATAGAAGAATTGAGGTATCCGGAAAGAACCCGTTCAACGATTAAATCCATTTGCTTCTTTGAAACTTTTTTATCACTGAGTTCATGCACCAGGTTATTAATCACTTTCTGAGGCAACGCGAGAGCTGAAACTCTCTCCTCAATACTTTTTTGGGATAAACTCGTCATTCTTTCACCCCTGCTACTGAAGCGAAAATACGCTTCATCGCATCCGGTTTGCTGAAATCACTGTTCATCGGGTTGATTCCATCTTCTCCGTATTTGAACTGGATAATCATATTCCTTGTATCCCTGACAGTTCCGTCATATTGAACTTCCAGATCCTGCAATGCATTTACAAGCCTGCGCTGCAGGTAACCTGACTGGGATGTTCGCACCGCAGTGTCTACAAGACCTTCCCGCCCGCCTATGGCATGGAAGAAATATTCGGTTGGTGATAATCCTCCCTTGTAACTTGCTTCCACGAACCCGTGGGCTTCAGCGCCCAGGTCTCCCTTATCAAAGTGGGATAATGTCCTTCCCGCATATCCTCGTTTGATCCGTTCGCCCCGCACTGCCTGCTGGCCCACGCATGCAGCCATCTGTGTCAGGTTGAGCATCGAACCTCTCGCACCCGACCGTGCCATTATTACGGCAGAATTGTCCATTCCGAGATGGCGGTCTGCAATGTCTCCTGTCGAGTCTCTTGCTTTTGATAGTTCTTTCATTATCTCCATTTCAAGGGTCTCTGCGATAGACCTTCCCGGCAGCGGTTCAAGTTCGCCGGCCCGGAACACGCCTATCAGTTTTTCCACCCTGTTTTTAGCCCCGCTCAATTCTTCGTTTATCTGGTTTTGCGCTTCAGGCGGGACGTATTCATCGTCTATACCGAAACTGAACCCGTAGCGCATAATACCTCGTATGGCAAGGCGTGTCGCATCATCGATAAATTTGCAAGCAACATCCGGATTGAATTCTTTGATGAGTTTATCAAGTATCACGCTCTTGAATGCGCCTACGGCCTTTTCATCGATTGAGCCGCGTTCAAGCACCCCGTCATTGATGACCACATATGCATCATGTTCGCAATCCATACCCTTGCAGGTATCGCAATGTTCGCAGATTTCAGCCTTGAACTGAAGGTTAAGACCTTTGGGAAGAATCTTGCTGAAAATCTGTTTTCCGTTCCAGTAGGGTTTTTTATCCTCCGTTCCGGCCGGCTCCTGCAATTCCCGGATCTCTGATTTTGCAAGAAGTTCCAGGGCATCTTCTTTAAATATTTTGTCTTTACTGTTTGTAAGCAAGAACAATCCTGAAATATAGTCATGAATACCGCCGATAATAGGTCCGCCGAACCTGGGGGAGAGAATGTTCTCTTTAACGTGCATCAGTATCTTTGCCTCGGCACGCGCATCCTCGGTTTGCGGCACATGCATGTTCATTTCGTCGCCGTCAAAGTCGGCGTTATAGGGGGGGCATACTGCAGGATTGAGCCTGAACGTCTTATGCGGCAGCACTTTTATTTCGTGCGCCATGATGCTCATCCTGTGAAGAGAAGGCTGCCTGTTGAATAATACGATATCTCCATCCTTTATCTGCCGGTCGATTTTCCATCCCAGTTCGACAAGGTCGGCAAGTTCGCCGCAATTCTTATCCGTGACTTTTACCCTTCGCCCATCCGCTCTCACGATATAATTGGCGCCCGGATGGTTATCCGGACCCCGTCTCACATATTCTTTCACTTCATCGATATTTCTCGGGGTTACGTTCATTGTGATTGTGAGTTCTTTTGCTATCGCAAGAGGCACGCCAACCTCATGTATCTTGAGATTCGGGTCAGGTGAAATCACAGTCCTTGCCGAGAAATTGACACGTTTACCTGACAAGCTTCCCCTGAACCGCCCTTCTTTGCCTTTTAACCGCTGCGAAAGCGTTTTCAATGGTCTTCCAGACCTGTGGCGGGCAGGCGGAACACCCGATACTGCATTATCAATGAAAGTGGTCACATGGTACTGCAATAATTCCCATAAGTCCTCGATGATCAATTGCGGCGCTCCTGCTTCACGGTTTTCCTGGAACCTCTGGTTAATCCTTATGATATCCACGAGCTTGTGTGTAAGGTCATCCTCGCTGCGCTGGCCTGATTCAAGTGTGATTGAAGGCCGCATCGTGACCGGCGGAACGGGGAGCACAGTGAGGATTATCCATTCCGGGCGAGCGTTCTGAGGATCCATGCCGATAACCTCGATATCCTCGTCTGTTATTTTCTCAAGACGCGATCGTATATCGGTAGGCATCAGTTTGTGCCCGTCCTCAATATAAGTAGTGGGTTTCTCGAACTTGATTTCCTGCTGGGCTTCTTCGCAATACTGGCATTTTCCGGATTTTCGCGCCTCTTTGAAAACCTCATTGACGACATCCTCAATGGATTGCCCCATTTTCTTAAGCGTTCTTATCTTTTCAACTGTATCCTTTTTCTGCTTGGGTTCAAGAAGCAGTGCGCCGCATTTCCTGCATGTGGCTCTTAAAATCTTGCGTATGAGCTTGGCAAAACCGACATGAATAACAGGCGCCACAAGTTCTATGTGACCGAAATGTCCGGGGCACTCGCCCGCGCGTCCTCCGCATGTCTTGCAGCGCAGGCCCGGGTCGATCACCCCGAGCTTTGTATCCATCAATCCCATTTCGATTGGAAAACCATCGTCGTCATACGTATCAGCCGTTATGACTCTTGTTACGCTCATCTTACGGAATTCTTTGGGAGAAATAAGTCCGAATTTTATCTGTTTTACTCTTTTTGGGGTTGCTATTACCATAATCTTCTCCTATCTCCTATACTGCATCTTCCAATTCAAGCCTTGGCGCAACGCCAAGAGATATTATTTCATCAAGCAATAGTTTGAAAGCATAGCTCATTTCAACAGGGTGTATATCAGTCTCCGCGCCGCAATCCTGGCATCTTGTGATATTTCTTCTTTTATCAAGAGTTGCTATCATGCCGCAGTTGGAGCAGACGTATTCCATGACCTTGTCCGACTCGTCAAGAAGCCGTTCTTTAAGAGCCATGGCCGCCCCGTGTCCGATCAGGACATCACGTTCCATTTCTCCGAACCTCAAGCCGCCTTCCCTTGCCCTGCCTTCCGTGGGCTGCCTTGTCAATACCTGGACAGGTCCTCTTGACCTTGCGTGCATTTTTGATGAAACCATGTGATAGAGCTTCTGATACAGGATAACGCCGACAAATATGTCAGCCTGTATCCTGTTGCCTGTTATTCCATCGTAGAACACTTCTTTCCCGGTGTGGGAAAAACCGTGTTTGGGTAGCGCGGAACGCAGGTCATCTTCGGAATCACCCGAAAATGCAGTGCCGTCCACCCTTCTTCCTTCAAGCGACCCGACTTTCCCGCCAATCATTTCAAGAACGTGCCCTACGGTCATTCTTGAGGGGATTGCATGCGGGTTAATTATAAGATCAGGAACCATACCGCCTTCTGTGAAAGGCATATCTTCATAAGGTACAATAAGTCCGATTACACCTTTCTGCCCGTGCCTGGATGCGAATTTATCTCCGATTTCGGGAATCCTGTGGTCTCTCGTCCTTACTTTCGCAAGTCTTGAGCCATTTTCTGATTCAGTGAGAATTACGGTATCCACTATCCCTTTTTCATTGGAACGCATGGTAACCGAGCTTTCCCTTCTCTGCACAGGGCTTATGCCCAGTTCGGTCGGTTCTTCAAGGAACCTCGGCGGGCTTGTTTTCCCGATCAGGACATCGTTCGGTCCAACAGGTATTTCAGGATTAACAATGCCATCGCTGTCAAGCTGCTTGTAAACCTCGGCGCTTCTTGCACCCCTGACTTCAGTATCGGGAATCTCGAATTTATCCTCCTGGCCGCCAGGATATTTTCGCTCTTCGCCTTCATTTGTCCTGAAGAAATGGCTTCTTCCCAGACCGCGTTCTATCGCCCCTTTATTCACGACACAATTCGTCTCTATAACTATTCCATAACCAAGTATAAAATCCTACTGCAATATTATTTGCAAGGGTCATTGGATTTGTAATCATTTTGATAGTATATGTACCATATCCTAAACCGTTTATAGTATTTA
>JAPZAO010000166.1 GCA_027460615.1 Candidatus Methanoperedens sp. | reverse complement strand
AGTATTATAGGCGTGGTGGTCAGGATAACAACGTCATTGCCCGCAAAAAGTGAGATAACCGAAACTACAAGGAAGGTATATAAAAAAAGCCGCTCTCCGCTGTTTTTTGAGGCATAAATCGCCCGTGAAGCGCAGTACTCAAAGAAGCCGTAATCGTCAAGCAAGGTTGAGATTACCATCAAAGTCGCAAGTATTATGACCACGTTCCATGTGGTCACAAGCGGCTGCGGCATTTCCACGGTCGAAATACCTAGAGCTTCGACTATGTGGTGCGGCTTGAGTAAAAAAATAATAGTAATTGCGGCGCCGATTAAAGCAGCACCGGCTTCATTGATTCCTTTGGGTTTTAAGACTATCAGTGCGTAAGTAAATACAAAAACAGCAATAGCCAGAATCTGACTCAATTTTGCCTATAAGCGCTCTTCTTTGAATTCTTTGCACTCACGGCCGGTTTCGTACACGTTTTTCTTCATCAGCGTGCAGGAACCGTCGTATTGTTCCCTATTGCTTCCTTTTACTTTTGTTGAGAAGTATCTGCAGTCGACACAATACTTCACGTTTCATCCTCCATGTTGTGATCAAAAATTAGCATAAACTTTTCAGTATATAATTTTATCCATAAATATTAAAAAATCTATTCGCGTTTTTTTTCTTGGAAATAAATTTAAGAACCAAATCCTTCACTAAAATCCAATATAACCAAACTCATTAATAAATCTTACCCCCAATTTATCATATTCAATGGTTTGCAACAGCCATTATGTTCATGGAAGTTATTAACTATTTAGTGACCGGAATGCATTAAACGGGAGATCATAAAAAATCAGGCTCAAAATGACAGACTACAAGGAATTCATATTTAAAAACCTCTACAGGCTGGACGGTTATCGCGCATACTTTCCACGCAGCAACCCGACATTTAATAATCCGGGATTCGAAGAAGCACACCTGAGGGTGCTGATTGCCAGGTTGTCCCCATTTCCGAATATCCGTGAATCCATAACCCATCATTTCCTGTTCCAGGAAGCCAGAAGGGCACTACCTCAAGCATATATTGATTATGCCTGTTTCCCAAACCCAAAGAACATCCCGCTTTTTGCCGATAACAACATACCGTTTTTCCTGGGCATTCAATCGCTCCGCTCGATATCTGATTTTGACCTTGTGCTGGTATCCAATTCATTCACTCTTGAGTTATTCAACCTGCCTTACCTTTTCATGAACACGGGAATTCCTGCAACTAAAAACGAAAGGCGTCCGGCCAAGCCTATCGTTGTCATGGGCGGCTCTAATGCACTTATGGCGCAGTGTGCGATTTCCCCTGAAGGCGACTCGTTTGTCGATGCCCTCTTCTTCGGGGAAGGCGAAGGCGCAGTAGGCAAAATCGTATCTATAATAAACGAAAAAAAAGATTGTTCTAACCCAGAACTACTCAGGATTCTTGAGAAAGAGATACCCGGTTTCTTTGATGTCAGGCTTCCAATCCCTAAAAGTGTATGTGCCGCACCTCCGAAAGCGCCTCTGGCTTCACATATCCTTACCGATTATCCCATACTGAACACCGACATCGAAAATACCGCAAAACTCCTGATTACACAGGGCTGTTCTTGCTTTTGCTCTTTCTGTTTTGAAGGGTATACGAGAAAACCTTTCAGGGAGTATGCGCCTCAGGATATACTGGAAAAAGCGCTTGAAGTAAAAACAAAACATGCCCCGACAGAATTTGATTTCCTGAGTTTTAATTTCAACATGCACACAGGAATATCGCGGATTATAACCGACTTAAACGAGGTAGTGAAGTTCGTGAATTTCAAAAGCCAGCGCGCTGATATAATAGCGATGCGGCCGGAACTTCTTAACATCGAGATTCTATCAGGCAAACGCACATACACGCTCGGCATGGAAGGAATCAGCGACAGGATGAGGCGCTATTTGCACAAAAGCCTGAACGAGCAGGAACTTTTGAAGGCTCTTGAACAAATATATTCAAAAAAACCAAGGCAGCTGAAATTATTTTTTATGATAACCGGACTTGAAAATAATAATGACCTGAAAGAATTCAAAGACATCATAATGAAGCTCAAGCGGCTGAAAATCGGGTTATCCCCGGGATGCCGGACTATTATGAGTTTCGGGCTGCTTGTTAACCTCCCTTTTACGCCGATGCAGTTTACTCCAACCATAAAAGACCCTGAAAGTATAAAAAAAATAAAAGGAGACCTGAAAAGGGATTGCGAAACCAATGGTTTTGAATTCAGGATGGCGCAGGATATGGAGGATTTCCTCGTATCACAGCATATCGCGCTTGGCGGTTTTGAATGTTTTAATATCATATCCGACTTCGCAAAAAGTGGAGGATACTTTGACGGGGAACATATAACCGGGGATAAAAATGCGCTTATTTCATCGTTGAGGTCTGCATCAGGCGATGGATTATACGGCGCTAAAGACGAGAATTATGTTTTTTCTTTTGAGAACTTAAAAGGTGTTCCTGCCAAATCATTCCTTTACAGGATGTACAATGAAGCCGGGAATTTCAAGGACAGCGGATACTGCCTCCAGGGAAAAGGGGAATGCATCGGATGCGGGGGCTGTGAAGACCGCAAACTTTCAAGGCTTCCCGAAGTCGGGCAGGAAGATATAGAGAGGCTCAAGAAGATTGTGGAACTGAAGAAAAGGCCAAAGATCGTGCAGGCAGTTGTTACGATAAAAGAGCAGGGAAGATTCCTGACCCCGGAGGCAAAATGCGCCTTTACCGGCAGGGCTATTTTTGAGCATATACCGTCTTTAGCTAAAGATTATCTTGCGTGCAGGCAGGTGCAGAATATGCCAGCCTCGAAAGGATACGGGTTCCTGTTCGGGCGATTCCTGTACGATTTTGAGTTCATGGGTTCATCCGATGTTTTCCTGTGTCATCTTGAAAAGAACACGATCGAATCCCCGCTTCTGGGTATTTCCAGGGTTTCAGAGAAGGAGATCGGAAATAGTTTCAGGATAACATCGGTATGGAAAGACCTATCAAAGTACGGTTTTCAGAACAGGCTGCAGGATTTCATGCTTGAGAACGGCATGGGATTTGATATAAGGAAAACAGATGAAGTGACTTATTTTGAGGTTGCTGCAAAGGACAGGAAGAAGAAGCTCCTGAATTCTGCTGCGCTGCGGCAGGAAAATAGTAATGTGTCATTGGAAATAGATACGGCGTCGAATTTTAGCATCGTCTCGCTGCTCAAACATCTTTTTGGGGAGGAATGGATGGATGCAAGAGTGGAATCGATTTAACCACTGGTTTCAATGGATACCTAATACGGCCGCCTCATCTGTTTTCCGCAAACCGTGCAGGTCGTTGTTACGTGTGTACCCTGAAGCCTCGTGCGCGCGGTTGCGCCCTGGACTAAATAAGCGTGGCAGTGTTTGCAAATCCTGTGCTTTAATTCAGGCGGCATCCTGAGGCGGTATCTCATCCCTATGCGGCGCGCGAGTCCAACATACCTGTTGCTGAGTTCGGGGTGGGTTTTGAATTCATGGTCTGCAAGCTCAAAAAGCAGGTGCATGCGTTCGTATGCCATGTCTTTTGCCCAGTCTTTCTGCTTTTTGCGCATATTTTTCTCTTATTTTAAATGTCCCTCAAAGTTAAAACCTTAATTTCCTCAACAACATCCAGTCTTTCGTCATTGGTTATGAAAACATCCCCATTTTTAAAAATCACAGATGCGAGTTGAATTGCATCCGGTGTTTTTATTCCATATTTTGCCCGCAGTTCAGCAGCTCTTAAGGACACCGATTCATCCAGAAGCACCATTTCAAGCTGTGTCATCAGTATTGTTTTATACTGTTCAACGAGATCAAATCTTTCATCCTTGATAGGTTTTACAAGCAATTCAAGAAGCGTAACATAAGAGGTTATACCGATAGCTTTACCTTCTACTATTCTATCAATCAAAGGTTCGACTTTTTCTAGAAAAACAGGATGCTCTTCGATATAGTAAATTATAACATTGGTATCAAGTCCAATCCGCCTGTAGTTTACCAACTCTCCCGCTCCTTTTTGATGTACTCTTCAACATCAACATCTTTCCATATTTCTTTACCAAGCCCTTTTAGATTTTTAAGAGATAAGGGCTTTTTTACGTCAGCTTTTTTCATTATAATCTCATGGTTTTTCTTGTAAACCTGCAAAGTATCACCTTTTGAAATGCCAAGAAGCTCACGAATATCTTTGGGAATTACGACCTGGAACTTATGGCTGACTTTTGTTACTGACATAGTTGTACCTTATGGTTGTACGATATATATTAATCTTTACTTAAGGCGCAGGCGCCAATGTTTTCTGAGAAATTTGTGCACAGAACATGTTCATTATTTCGAACATATGTTCATCCGTGTGAACAAATGATTAGGGGCATTGCTGTGCATTCTGGCTGGACGAGATGGTTCGGTGGATGCGTGGATGGGAAGCGTACGGTCTGGCGCAGGTGAACCAGAATTGAGGAGTTTTGATAATAATTTACACAGAGCGGCGCCGATATTTTACCGAAGCTACCTCTTGCTGACAAACGAACCGCAGATAAACGCAGATGAACGCAGATACATAAAGTCTGGGCGGCGCATTGCTCCCGGCACTAAGGCTAAACGAAGATGGCTCTGCGGATGCAATAGAGAAGAGGCGCCGGGCGAGTGAGAGGAGGCGCATCGAACAAAACAGCGAACTGATACAAACTCTGTAGTGTGTTCGTTGCGATTGATTGCAGGCAGGAAAACGATAATAAAAAGTTTTATTGTTAGGTAAATTGTTGGCTAATCTTAATGTTAGCTGCACAGCTCAAGGGTAAATTAACTAGAAAGGAAGAAGACTTAGAGGATTTACTAACTTCTAATGTATTTGGTTCAATTAAATATACACCCTATGAAAATGGACTTATTCCTTTGCTGTCTGCTGCTGAGGACTCAAAAGGAGATTATCCCTTAAGAAATTTAGCTAATATCTCAAATGTAACCTACGAATTTTGGCCACATTTAGAGGGCGAAGATGGCAATTCCTGCGAACCAGATGTTTTAATTCGCATAACACATGAAACAAAACATCAGACTATTATTTTAGTGGAAGCAAAATATAAATCTGGAAAATCATCTGAGGCTGATGATGGTACTAAACCAAATGATCAACTTGCTCGCGAATGGAATACCCTTACAATGAAAGAGAAGGCTGCAAATTCGTATCTGTTATATGCAACCGCTGATTTTTCATATCCAAATAAAGATATTGAAGATGCTCAATCAGAGATTAAGAAAAAAAAGAGAAGTAAAATTAATATTGCTTGGATTTCGTGGCGCAAACTGCCAATTATATTCCGTCATAGCAGATACAATATTCTTAGAGACTTGGCTGAAATTTTGCAACGACAGATGTTGATATTCTTTGAAGGAATTTCGGTACCAGAACACTTGGAAACAATAAAATGGCAATTCCAGCGGACTCCTTTAAAAATAAATTGGTCATTTTATGTTCCTGCAATTCAATGGAAATTTAACAACCAAACTACAATAAAATTTTACTGGACTTCATTTGCATATTTAAAGATAAAATGGAGGTTTAAAAATTGAGCGAAGATGGAAAAAATATTCTGAAAATGGTGCAAGAGCTTAGAAAATTATGTGAACAGATTTCTTTAATGCTACGAACAGTAGATGAACAGATGGGTATAGAAGGCTGGGAAGCTGCCAGTAATACTGCTAAATCATATACGGATTCTTTGTTAGCCCCCAAAAAATGGATTCCATATGAGATATTTCGACTCTTCAAAAATAAAGAGTACCCACATCTATTAGCCTATGTGTCGGTTCTCCTTGATGATGATATAGAAGGAGAGTATGCAGAAGAGATAACAGAGCCTCTCGTCACGGCAGGTTACTTTGACTATGGCCAAGGTAAGCATGTGGACGACAATTGGGAATATGGGTATGTACGTTGGTATGGATACATGGAAAATCATATAGATGATGGAAGAATTTATCAAGAGGAATATAAAGATGAAATCCATATAACCCAAGAACAGTGGAAACAATTCGATAAGTATTGGCATAAAACGGAATATACAGACCTTACTATCAACGCTTTTAGTAAAATACTTGGAAAAGATATTCAAATTCCTGAAGGCATTGAGGCAGAAAAAAATCCAGATGACGACTACGCCAATCAAAAGGTGGCGGACGTGTTTTATGAAACCGTTAAAGCTATGAAGCCCAAATATCCTTTTCGATCCTACAAATGTTTTGGATACCCATTGGTATCAGTAACTAATGCAACTGATGTTGAGTCTAAAATTGTAAAACCTCTACTTGCCCTTGTATCTTAAACATCTCAAACATTCGCGCCTGAAAGAAAAACTGAAAGTCAAGGAACTGATTGAAACCCAAACCTTTGAGCATTCGTATTGGGATATCTGGTTTTTAAAACGAGGTTCGTGCCCCTACAACAGCACATCCCCCACCGTAAACACCAGCATAATCAAACTCACCGCCGCATTCACATTAAAGAACGCCACAGGAATATTCTCAAAATTATCAGCCTTCACAAGCGTATGCTCATACCATATCAACCATGCAATAATCCACAATCCGGCCTTAAAAACAACCCCGAGCTTCAGCACAAACATCAACCCAACAAGCAGCGCCAGCATCAAAACATGCGCCGCAAACGACAATCCGAGCGCCGACTTTACCCCGAATACCGTCGGCACTGAATAAAGCCCCTCTTTCTTATCAAAATCAAGGTCCTGAAGCGAGTATATCATATCAAACCCCGCGACCCATAAAGTGACCGCAAAAAGCAAAATCAGCATCGCAAGTTCAGGCGCGCCGAAGGGGATATTGAATAGACCCGTCACCGCAATCCAGCCCCCCACAGGAGCATAACCGAGATTAAGACCAAGGACGAAATGCGAAACCGGTGTAAACTTTTTAAGATACGGGTAGATGATTGACGTAACCGGAATGATGGGGGAAAGCAAAAGGCACAGCGGGTTTAGTTTGTATGCGGAATAGAACAGCAGGACGTAGGAAATCAGGATTATCCCCCATACCTCATACAACTTTATTCTTCCTGACGGCAATTCGCGATTCGCAGTCCTCGGGTTTTTCGCATCTATATCCCTGTCAACCAGATTGTTCAGCGCCATCGCAGCACTCCTCGCGCCTATGAACGCAAGCCCGACCCAGAAAAGAATGTGAAGTTCAGGAACCCCCCTGCTTGCAAGGAAAGCGCCAAGATATGCAAATGGAATAGCGAACAGGCTGTGTTTGAGAACCACAAAATCAGCGTATAATTTAAGTTTTTGAAGCATCACAAATCTTTTCTCTTATCACCGATATTATCACCCTGATACAAATGATTAACCTTTACTTTATCGGCTCTGCGGGGAGCGGCAAATCCTCGCTGACAGGCGCATACATGGGATGGATGCAGAACCATGGGTATGATGCGATTACGGTGAACCTCGACGATCAAGGCGGCGGCGGCGGACACGTACTGGGCCGTTGGCACGGAGGTCCACCTCGTCAACCGCCTGGCGCAGACCTTGCCGGACCGACACGTCCGTTCGCTGGCCGGCATCCAATGTCTGTGCAGCACGATGTACCGCATCGACCTGAAGCACCTGTGCTGGATGCTGGAGAACCTGGCAGCGGGGCGGGTCGTCAACCGCATCCTCGTCGATGACGACACCAAGCGCTGGTCGCGCGTGGCCTTGGACCGCATGTTGGCCCTGCGGCCCGCACAGCCCGTCTCGGCCTGCTGAGCCGAGTTCATGTCCCTCTTTGAAGGCCACACGATTTCCCGGACCCGTTCGACTCCGCCCGTCCTGAACCTGGTCGCGGCCGGGCAGACCAAGCCGCCGCCGCGGACTCCTGTTGTGCGCCCTGGAACTGCGCCGGGTTTGTGGTAGAAACGCCTCCTGAGAATTCTGGACTCGTGCAGGAGATGACCCAACATGACGTCGAGGCAATCCGCGGGACTCCTCAGCGCGTTCCTCGCGGCCGGCGTGTGCTATCCCAGGGCTGCCGGCGATCAGCCGGTTTTCGGGCCGCAGACGCCCGACGCCGGGCCCGTCAGCTTCCTCAGCGCCACCAGCGCGGTGCTGAACTACCGCACGACGACGCCCGTGCCGACACGGGTGCAGGTCCGGGTCGGCACGCTGCCGGCCTCGACGCCGGGACAGGAACAGGCCTGGCAGGACGTGCAGATCATAGAAGGGGAAAGCGAGCGGGCCCTCCAGCACAGCGTGACCCTGGCCGGGCTTGATCCGGCCAAGCGTTATTACTACCGCTACTTCGACCCGGATGCGAAGGCCGATCCCGCCGGCGTGTGGTCCGCGGAGCCGCCTTGGAGCCGCGAATACGCGTTCGCCACGCTGGCCCCGGCAGGTCAAACGTCCTTCCTCCGTATCCCGGTGAAGGTCTTGCTGGTGCCGAACGTGATCAACTTGGACACGGTGGCGCCGGACGCGGCCCAACCCGAGCCGATGGGTCCGGAGGAGCTCGAGCTATACCGGGACAACTTCCGCCAAGCGGCCCTGTTCTACTGGGTGAACAGCCGGATGCGCTACTGGATCGACTACGACTTCTCCGTCGAGCCGGAGTGGCAGCGCTTGGGCGATGAGCGCGCGGATTTGCCGGAATTCTACCGGGGCTGGAAGCCGGCGCGGGACGGCCTGCGGGTCTTTGATCCGGCGGACGTCCCCAACCATGACGCGCAGGCCCCGCTCAAGGACAAACGCATCTGGACCGGGCAGGTCGTCGTGATCTGCGAGCGCCAGTGGGACAAGCGCGGCAGCCGCTGGTTTTGCCAGGGCAGCGGCGGCGGCACCTTCGGTATCGACTGGATGCTCTGGGATGACAAGACCCAGGTGCCGGCGCCGGGCCGGAGCACCTTCCTCGGCGGCAGCGACATCGCCTGGCTGATGTGCCACGAGTTCCACCATCAGAAGGAAAGCCAGTACGCGTTTTCGGGGCTGACGACCGAGTTCGATCGCGTCGTTTTCGACCACTTCGCCCCGAAGTACCGCTCGCCTTATGACGCTTGGGCATGGGACACGGCCTTCGCGCACGGCGAGCACTGGGACGGCATCGCCTGGGAACTGCGGACGCTCACAGATGCCCAGTATTTTCGCGACATCTTCGGCGAGATCGTCACCGCGAAGGACACGGACGGCGACGGTATCCCCGACGACGACCCACGCCTGCCGCTGGACGAAAAGCGGCTGGGCAGCGGTCCAACCAAGGCTATGACCGACGGCGTGAACCACGACATGGGCAAAGTGATGATGGCCAAGTGGGTGCCGGCCGTGCTGGCCAATCTGCGGGACAGAACCTACAACCCCGGCTACGCGCCGCTGTGGCGGCGGTCGAGCGGCAAGGATCTGCCCGTTGAGGCGGGCGCTGCCGGGTATGCGTATCCCAAGCTCAACGCGACCGACAGCGACGGCGACGGCATCCCCGACAAAGACGATCCGTACCCGATTTATCCGTGGCAGCCGGTGATTCGCCAGGCCGAAATCAAGGTCGATGGCGATCTGAGCGATTGGCAAGACGTGCCGCCTATCGGCCAGGTCAAATCTGCCAGTGCCCAAGAGGGCCTGGGCCAGTCCCACCCGCTGGCGGTAGCCTTTGGAAAGCGCGGCGATCAGTTTGTGCCGCACTTCCCCCAGGCCGCAGGCGGCCAC
>JAPZAO010000165.1 GCA_027460615.1 Candidatus Methanoperedens sp. | reverse complement strand
GATCCTTACGGTGGCCTGCCCGACATACGCCACCTGTGCGCTGATTGAATCGCCCGGGCTTGCCGGAAAGCCGGTGATTTTGTAGGCCGCGCTGGGGAATCAATAAGCGGTGTGCCGTCGCGCTGGCGGATTATGCTCAGGAACTGGTAAAGGGTATTGTAGGCATCGATAGCGATTACTTTCCCTTTAAGCTCAGTAAGCTCTATCTCCTTTTTATCAAAGAGGTCACCAAGGTCAACCCCCATTTCAATCCCTCAGTTCAGGTCATCCCTCAATCTGACATCAATTACCGAATCATTATCTGCTTCAATGCCTTTTACGACGAGAAGATTGCCTTTTCGGTTTATTAACTCGGCTGCCGAAACCTTGACCTGATGTTTATCTTTTGATTCGCCGTTCTTATGCACGATCAGGACCTTCGTCCCTTTTTCGAATTTTTCCATGATGCTGCCGAGAATCGGTTCGAAATCAGAGTATATCAGCACGTCAGCTAATCCTGAACCGGATTTTTTAATCACGCCGATGGGCTGGATTGTAAGATTCAAATGAATGACCTCGTGATAATATAGCTTTTAATCATACGTCCTGCTTATATCCTTTTCGTAATCTACTTTTCAATATTCACTTTCCTTCCTTTTCAATCCCATCAACTCTACAAACTTCGCCGGTGTCCTGTATTCCTCCTGCCCCTTAAAATCCCTGTCCAGGGCGATGAGATATTTTATCCCGAACTCCTTCACTGCCGCAAGTTGCTCAAGGTCTTTATCCTTTATCTCTCCCCTGTATCTATTCATGGCAACCCTGACATCCCTGGCAAGCACTACTTTGCAGGCTTCAAAGAGGTATTTCCTGAAAGTATCTGCAAGACCTTTGCCATGATATTTTCTAAAATAGTTATAGACCTCTTTTACCACGCGTTCTGAAATTACGGCTTCTATTTTTTCATCGTTTAGCAGTTCTATAATCGTATTGGAATTTGAGTCCGGGAACTCAAAGGCGTAGATGAAAACATTGGTGTCTATGAAAACCCTATATTTCATCTTTTATGCTCTGGATATCCATTGCCAGTTGTTCAGGGCTGACTTTTCTCTTTTTATGCGCCTGTATCTCTCTCCAGATTGTTTTTTTATCAAGCAGGTTTAGGTCTATCGCATATTTTATTAAGGCTGCCCTTATGGCTTCGGATTTGGTGTTGAATAAGCCCAGGTCCACCATTTGCTTGAGGAGAGAAGCTTCTATCCCCTTGAATTTGAGTGTCAGTGTTGTAGTTTCAGCCATTAAAATCTTATAGTGATTTAATAGTATTTATGGATTTATATTGTGCGAGCAGTTCTCCTCTCCATTAGCTTAATAACTGTTAACCCAGCGTATTGAGAGATGCTATTCCTTCCTTAACAGCCTCAGCCGATCTATCAAGGGCTTTTTTCTCATCAGAAGTCAGCTTAAGCTCTATGACTTCTTCCACGCCGCGCCTTCCCAGCTTCACAGGAACGCCGAGATAAATGTCTTTCTTGCCGTATTCACCGTTCAGGTAAGCGCACGCGGGCAGAACCCGTTTTGTATCCTTCACAACCGCCTCGACCATGTTGGTCACCGCGGCAGAAGGCGCGTAAAAGGCGCTTCCGGTTTTCAGGAGAGTGACAATCTCAGCCCCGCCGTTGACCGTCCTCTCCACGAGGCGCTTGATTGCATCTTCAGGAAGGAGTTCTGTAATCGGGACGCCCGAAACTGTGGTAAAGCGCGGAAGCGGAACCATTGTATCGCCGTGTCCCCCGAGCACCATTGCGCTTATGTCGCGGGCGGAGCAGCTAAGTTCCATTGCGATGAATGCGGCAAACCTTCCCGAATCCAGTACGCCGCTCATCCCGAACACCCGCGCCGGGTCAAAGCCCGTGGTTTTCATCGTGACATAGGTCATTATGTCAAGCGGGTTGGTGACCGTGATGACCACGGAATCAGGCGCGTATTTTGCTATGTTCTGCGAAACGTCCTTGATGATTTTGGTATTTATTTTCAGAAGGTCTTCCCTTGTCATACCGGGTTTTCTTGCTATTCCCGCGGTGACCACAACCACGTCCGAGCCCTCGATATCCTTATAGTCGTTCGTGCCTGTTATTTTTGAATCATACCCGAAAAGGGGACCTGCTTCCATGAGGTCAAGGGCTTTTCCCTGCGGCAGTCCCTCGACTATGTCTGTAAGGACTACGTCCCCGAGTTCTTTTTCTGCGATTCTCTGCGCTGCTGTCGCGCCAACCGCGCCGGCGCCGATAATTGTGATTTTTGGCATGGGTTTCTCACCTGAAATTTTAACCGCAGATGAACGCCCCGAGTCGCGCCTGTCTTCGACACGCTTTGCGAACGGGAGGGCGCATCCACGTATGCCCGCAGGCATACGTGTCTATGCCACGGCGAGTATGACGCCGATAAACGCAGACGCGAAGGTTCTTCTGTGTATCTGGGTTATTTTGTTGTTAGGGCTTTAAAGCATGATAATGTTTATGGCAGTAACTGACATCGGATTAGAAATCCGAAAGGCATCTTTGTGGGCATCAATATGAATGAAATCAGGCATGTAAATAAATAAAATTAAAGAAGTATTTATCTCTATATAAAAGGAAATTTTTTGAAATATCAGCGAAGCCGATTCATTGTTTCATTTCGTTATCATTCACCCTTGTTAGAAACTTCGTTTTTATATCGTCAATCTCTAAATGATATTCCCTGAGCTTCCTATTAATTATGTCCGAGGAAATAACATCAAAAGAAAATTCTTTCATTGAATTATAGAAATTGATAATATCCTTTTTTAGAATCTTTATTTTTTCAGGTTGAAGTACCCAAATTGGCTCTGTTCCAAAAGCATCATTTTCAAATACACTAGCCTTATGAATAAAGATGGGAATTCCTAAAGACCCTTCATAATTCTTTTTGAACCAACCAATACTGGTATTCAATTGACCCGCTTCACTTTTTGAAATACCTCTATTAGCACTAACCATATTCTTGCATTCAATAATCCAATATTCTTTTCCTTTTATATGCCAGAGATTATCTGGACCAATGCCCGTTGTCTTCTCAGGTCTTTGCTTTCTAAAACCCAAGATTTCTCCTAACTCATCAATTCCTTCTTCAAATAGGTCCGATGAGACTCCAAAAGCAATTTTATCAGTAATATCAATAATATTCATGATGAGTGAACTGTGGTTTTCATGTTTTTTTATAAAATCTATTATTATAGATGTACGATTGGTATCACTTGCAAGTAATTTAGAATAAGTTATACCCGTTTCCGGTCGGGAAAGCCTATCGTTCATGGTATAAGCTTTCAATTGAGTATCCATAGACTGTGACGGATTAGTAGGATATTGATAAATTGCCTTTAATTGTAAATACCATCCTTTGTCTCTAGGATCTGAAGCCGCTATCTCAATAAGTTTCTGAATCTCGTCAATCGCCACTTGAAAATGCTTCTGCTGAAACAATGTCTCAGCACTACGTTCCAAAAGGGCACGATCTATGTATTCTTTTTGAATTGGCTTGGTTTCAACATTTGACATTTCGATTTTATAATACTCTTTCCACTTAGGATTTCTATCAAGACATTGATTGATTAGAGTTTCCATTACATCTAGTGGTGATTTTCCTTCTGTCTTCATGTCAGCAGCTAAAGCTTCCCCGATTCTGATTTGCATCTGGGCCTCATTTGAAAAATATATCCTTTTTCGCTTCTCTGATAAAAAATTTGTAAGATTGTTCCCAACAATTATAACAATACACCAATCACTACTTCCACGTATAGCTCGACCAATTCCTTGCTCAATCCTCTGTGCCTGTGCACGAAGTAGTACGCTAGTTCCTGGTCTGGTATTCTGTGTATTTCGATCAACTAATGAATTATATGCTGGTAAGGAATCCAAACATAATATTCTGCAAGTGCTATCGGGGAAATCAATGCCATCATATTCATTTGAAAGCACAAGGATCTGTTTTGCATCATTTTGTTTAATCTTCGTTTTCAATTCATCAATACTTTTATAGAGAGTTTTAACATTTGTTACAATTGCATTTTTCCAATCTCTGGCATGATTGAAGGAAGGTACCAATGAAACTACTCCAAAGTTCCCATGTTTTTTAGCCAACTCTGATAACCATAATATTATGTTTTCTCTACTCAGATATTGATCAAGGAGAGTGGGAATAATAATTAGCCTTTCGCCACCATATTTGACTATAGGATAAGATAATGGAGTTGAAACGCTTTCTGGTTTAATACCTAAATCTCTGATTAGAAATGCGTCATCGGTCAAAGTGGCAGAAAGGAAGATACGTCTTGGAGCTTCATAAAATGAAGGAATCAAGTCCAATGGAAGAAGCCGCGGAGCTATCTCTATGTTTGATCCGGAAATAATACAAGAACAATATTCTATTTTATTCTTCAACAAATCCCAAACATATTTTAATTCTTCATTTTCTTTATACTTCCATAAAATTTCTAGAACATCTTCCTTTCTATTATACCAGTTCCAAAAAGGAACTTCCATAAAAATATCTAGACCATTATAAATTTCAGTAAATGTACCTGGTGCTTGTCTTTTTAATGTTTCTTCGAAAAGGACCAATAATTCTTTATAAATTGGGTTCTTTTTATCTTCTTTGGTCTCTCTATTAATTTTGATAGTAAAAGATTCACGAATTATATCAAGACATTTATGAGCATCATCCATTACAATAGAGCCTACATTTATCTGTTCTCTACTGGAACCTGTTACTCCAAATACCGACATGCCATTAAATAACTTCTTGCAGTTTATTATGAGTATCGCTTCTGAATCAAGAAATTCCCTGGGATATATATTAGAATCAGATGGAAACTGCACCATTTCGATTCCAAATGATTTTGCTTGATCAATGGTCTGTTGAACAAGGTAATTGTTTGGACAGAGATAAATTGCTGGCCCTTTTCCCTCGTTTATGAGTGATTGAAGCATAAGTAAACCGATGAGGGTTTTCCCTTGTCCTGTATGGAGTTTTACAATTATGTCCCTTTGATCACGAAATTTAGTATTCCATTCTTTTAGAACGTGCTCTTGTGCTTTTCGAAGTTCCTCTTTTCCAGTTTCTGGGTCTAAGTATTCAAAAATTGCAATAGGATCTATTGGCTTGGTCAGTTTATGTTTACCTAATAATTTGTCGAAATCAACCATTTTCTCACCCTTTTTATGCAGACTTACTAATAGATTTTAATATTTTGGAGTAAGCTATAGTATAACATGCCTATATTTTTAGTTAATGTTTGATGCGCCAATTCCCCATCGCCCTTAAGTCACAAACCCCGTACGATGTACGATGCCTGTATATACCGATTTCATTATTAATTCTTGTTACACTCGTATGTGTATGCCTGTATTTCGCGCCAGATTGCTTTCCATTCAGACGATTGGTTAAAAGTTATAAAACAAAGTATAAATGGATGTGCGCCTACATCAAATAAATTGATATGAAAATCACCAAGCATGCCTTGTTCAGGATGCAACAAAGAGGAATAGAAGAAAAAGATGTAGCTTCTACTATATCGAGCCCGGATGATTCAGGTGAGAGCTTTGGTAGGCGCAAACTGGCAAGGAAAAAAATAGAAGATAAAACCCTTGAAGTAGTATATATAGAGGAAGATGATAAAGTAGTAATAACCGTTTACTGGTTAGAGGACACATGAATATAAATTACGATAAAGACGCAGACTGCCTGTATATCCAGTTCCAGCAGGGTAAAGTAAAGAAAACTAAGAAAATAGAAGAAGGCATCCTCGTTGATCTTGACGATAAAGGGAGAATATACGGAATAGAGATTGTGGGCGTCTCGGAGAGGATGCCTGTTACAGCCCTCGGGAGGATTAATATTGATATGCCCTTGGGAGAAGTAACCGCATAAAACCCACGACAAAATCCGCGTTGATCTGCGTTTTTTTTCAAGATCAATCTTTATCTTTTCACCCATCAATTAAAACCCCATGCGCATCGCCCTCAAAGTAGCATACATCGGCACCGATTATCACGGGTTTCAGGTGCAGCCAGACCAAAAAACCGTAGAGGGCGAACTCATAAGGACTCTTTTAGAATTAAACATCATCAATGCCCGCCGTGAAGCAAATTATATCGCAGCCGGGCGGACCGATAAGGGCGTTCATGCCCTTGGCCAGGTGATAGCATTCGATACAGACAATCCTGAAGTGGCACATCCCAGGGCTATTAACAGCAGGCTTCCTGCAACGATATGGACATGGGCAAGAGCAGAAGTCCCTTCTGACTTTGACCCGCGCCGCGATGCCCTGAGCCGGGAATACAGGTATATCATGCGCGGGAAATACAGCATCTCATCCCTCCGCAATGCTTCAAAACTTTTAAAAGGGACGCATGATTTTTCAAATTTCGCCACGCCTGATAAGGAAAGAACAAATACATGCACAATAGAAAAAATAAATATTCGGGTAAAACGGGAATTCACAATCATGGATATCACGGCAAACTACTTTCTCTGGCACATGGTCAGGAAAATCGCAACTGCAATGAAAATGGTTGGCTGTGGTGCAAGGGATATTTTCTGGCTTGAACAGATGCTTCTTCCCTCAGAATTCACAGAAGGGCTTGAACCCGCTCCCGCTTATGGTCTTATTTTGAAAAACGTGGAATACGAAAACGTCGCCTGGACAGAAGATACATACACTAAAAAGATAATATCAGAGAGACTTGAGGAACAATTTTTATGGCATGGTGTCATGGCCGAAATGATAAGGGAAATAAAGGAAAGCTTCACAGTATAGTTTGAGTATTATGCTTGAATAATTATGTTACTGGCATTTGAACTTTCAGGCGAGCACGACACCATTCCGAAATCGGAAGTCATTGCCTGTCTTGAAGCACTAAAAGCTGATTTCCACATACATCTCTCACTTGATGGTTGCTTGATCATCGACCTAAAAAACAATGCCGATGAAAGTGTAAAAATCCTTTCAGGAAGGCTTGCAATGACCCATCATATCATTAAAGTAACGGGCATTGGCGGACATGATGAAAAGGATATTCTTGATATGGTGAGCCAGAGCCTTCAGGGTTTTGAAGGAACATACAGCGTCCGGGTCAAAAGAGTGAGGGAATATTTCAGGATAAACACAGAACTGATGGAGCGGCGGCTCGGCGGGATTTTTTTTGATAGGGGTTATCACGCCGACCTTAAAAACCCCAAAATACAGTTCAGGATGCTGCTTACAGAGGATAAGAGCATCTTCGGGAATATTTCCGGTTCGATTGACAGGAGTTCATTTGAGGCGAGAAAACCCCATTACAAACCCTTTTTTTATCCAGGCGTCCTGATGCCGCGTGTGGCGCGGGCGCTTGTGAACATTTCAAAACCCGGGAATTATTTATTAGACCCGTTCTGCGGTACAGGGGGGATACTCGTCGAAGCCGGTCTCATCGGGATAAAGGTTATCGGGGGGGATATGCAGCGAAAATTGCTGCTGGGAGCAAAAATGAACCTTTTGCATTACAATGTCCATTACGCGCTGATGTACGAGGATGCCTGCCGCCTGGCAATTCGCGATGAGAGCGTGGACGCCGTGGTCACCGACCCGCCATATGGGCGGTCTGCTGCAATCAAGGCTTTTTCCCTAGAAGCACTGCTTACAGGTTCGTTAAAAGAGATTCACCGGGTATTAAAAAGAGGAAAGCGTGCGGTCTTTATTTCCGAACGCCCGATTGAAAGGTTCGCAAAAGATGCGGGTTTTAAAATTGTTGAAACCCATATACAGAGGGTGCATAAAAGCCTGACAAGGCGTATCTCGGTTCTTGAAAAATCCGTTTAGTATAGTCACCGACCTCGGATTGAAATTCGGTAAGCATCAGCTCGGATTGCTCGACACCCCAACATCTGGGGAGGTTATAATAGAGATTAACATGCTTTGAGTTTCAAAGACCATAATATTACATTTCAAAACCATTTATCTGGCAATTGTTTTGGAGAATAGTGTTTTATATAATCTATCGTGTCTTTAGCAGATTTTGAAACATAGTACAGTTCTCTAAATTCCTTTTTCGCAAAATTCTCCTCATACCCAACTTCAAATTGAGCTAATAAGTTGTCATAATAACTATTCGAATTGATAAAAACAATCGGTTTATTATGGAAGTGGAGCTGCTTTAGAGTAAGTATCTCGATAATTTCTTCCATTGTTCCAAAACCTCCCGGTAACGCAATAAATGCGTCAGATTTTGATTCAATGATTTCTTTCCTGTCGCGTAAATTGTTTGATACTATTAACTCATCAGCTTCTTGATAGACAATGCCCTTTTCCACCAATGACTTAGGAATCACGCCTGTAACTTTGGCTCCGTGGTTTTGTGCTGTTCTTGCGATTACGCCCATTAATCCAACATCGGCTCCTCCGAAAATCAAATCAAAATTTTCCTGACCAAGTCTTTTTCCCAATTCTATAGTTGTTTCACGGTATACAGAATTTACTGCTGAACTTGACGAGCTGAAGACGCAAACTGTTTTAATCATATTTTCCTTTTTTCGATATGCAATATACCAGACAATTTCCTTTGCTGCAATGAAGAAGCCATATACTAATACACATTTTCAAATATAATAGTTATGAGTGTAACCTGAATTAAGGTGTGGAAATGCTTTTAATACGTAGATTGTTATTATGATGTTAAATTGAGAGATTACTAAATGAAAAAATATGATTCGATTGTGGTAGGTGGGGGTATTAGCGGATTATTATCTGCTCTGGTGTTATCAAAGTCTGGAAAAAAAATTCTTGTTCTTGAGAGAAACGAAAATCTTGGCAATAATTGTAACAGCTATGTTGTTGATGGTTATCAGGTAGATACCGGTCCACATGCTATAACCCAGTTGCGCAAGGGTGGGCCGTTAACTTATTTAATGGATAACTATTTAGATTATATTCCGGTTTTTGTGGATTATGGAGAGTATTTTATTCGTACAGAGAACGGTTTGAAGAAAGTGCCTACTGACCTCAGCGGTTATCTGACAATGGACATACTGCCAAGAAAAGACCGCCTTATAATTGCACAGGCATTGACAAAAATGCTGGTAATGTGGCAGTTTGGTACAGATCTCTCAAAGACATCTGTTTATGAATGCCTTCCGTGGGACAATCTTTCATCCGACACGGCTGATTTTACAGATACATTTTGTTATTTCTTATCCGGGAGATCGATGAAAGAGACCTCGGTCCAGAGGATGTTTGTTGGCGGTGGATTTGTTGAAGAGAGCATTCAAAAAGACATAGCCCATGAGAAGAATCAATATTACAATCTGTATGAGGAAGCTAAGAAGGTATCTTATGTCAGCAGATTATTAAACAATAAGAAAGTAAGCTATAATCAGTTTTATCCGCGGGACGGTCTGAAAGCCATAGTAAATGCTATATTATATTCACTGCCAAAGACTGTGGAGATTAAAATAAATGGTATTGTCCTAACATAGACCGCATAATATTTATGGGATAATATCCAATTATACCATGTGGTATAATGGCTAGACCTCGAAGCAAAATCGATATTACTTGTCAGAATCCAGGTTGCAAATATTTTTTGAAGGAAGAAGAAAAAGACATTTTGAAACGTGGAAAAAATCGAGCAGGGCATCAGCAGTATTATTGCAATCATTGCCATACCTGGTTTGTTGAAACTGTGA
>JAPZAO010000164.1 GCA_027460615.1 Candidatus Methanoperedens sp. | reverse complement strand
GAGATTGCAATTCGAGAGGAATATACGACCCTTGACTGGATAATGGAAGGACTGCTTACGAGGGCAGGATTCTCCATAGATGAAGCTGATTATTCTGATGGTTTTATGGCGGTTTATGTATGCACAAAAGTGCATCGATGAAATAATTTAGGGATCAGGATATATGGAAAGCAATTCGAATACATCGAACATCAATTTACCAGAACTAAAGAAAAATGTTTTTTTGAGATTAATACTGGTGCCCATTTTTATGGGCTTGGTGCTGTTCTTACCTGCGGGTTCACTGGATTACTGGCAGGCGTGGATATACTGCGGCGTTCTTTTTATTCCAGTGTTCTTTGTGGTCTTTTATTTCTTAAAGTATGACCCGGAACTCCTTGAACGCCGGATGAGAATGAAAGAAAAGGAAGAAAAACAAAAGACTATCCAGATTTTAGGAATTATTATTTTCTTCTCTGTCTTTATAATACCCGGGCTTGACTATCGTTATCACTGGTCAAACATGCCTGTATATCTTGTTATTGCGGCAAATGCCGTCGTTTTGTCTAGCTATATTTTCGTTTTCCTGGTTCTGCGGGAAAATAGTTATGCTTCCCGGATAATTGAAGTCGAGAAGGGGCAGAAGGTTATCACAACAGGCCCTTATGCAATAGTCCGCCACCCGATGTATCTGGGAGTATTGGTGATGTTCCTGTTCACTCCGCTTGCTCTTGGCTCTTACTGGGCGCTGCCGTTCTTCCTTCCCCTGATCCCGCTGCTTGTATCCAGATTATTAAATGAAGAGGAAGTGCTATTGCGTGAACTGCCGGGTTATGAAGAATACTGCCGTAAAACGCGATATCGTTTAGTTCCGTTTGTCTGGTAAACTTGTGATAATCTAAAAAATTATTCCATCCGCTTCATCACGAACTCGCAGCAGTCGTCCCCTTTTGCAGCGCATTTCACTTCTTCGGCATCTATATGCTTGCCTTTCAGCGCCTCTGTCAGACCTGCGTTATAACCCCTCAAAAAATGACAAACACTAACTTTTGAATTCCCGTAGCCTCTTGCAATAAACGAGTTCTCAACCTTTACCTTAAGCTCATTTTTGTTATTTTCTTCTACGCTAAACCTGCCCCATCCGAGCTCTGCATAGAAGTTCTGGACTGCTTCAATGAAATTTTTATCCTTTAAACCCCATTCCCTGCTGAAGCGGTTTATCCACCGAAGACCCGCCTTCTTACCGGCTTCATATAAAAGCACGGATGCACCGTCAGAACCCAGTATTTTTTCAGCATCTTTTTGCAAATTTACGAAGGTCTCAATACTCACAATAACGGCAGGAACTTCAATAACCGAGAACTCTCCCTTGCTCCGTTCCCAGGCAGCAGTTTCTTTGACGTCTTTTAACATGAAAACAACATAATTTTGTAAATGATATAAACTTATCTAATTGGTACAAACACCTTTTCCTATCGTAGTTGATAGCTATAAGGAATATTAGCGTAAAGCAGGCTTAGAATTTATATGATGCTGACGAAAAAAAAGTGTTTGAAGGAGGGTATGAGGGTGGTGTGTTCCTGTCAGCCTCGCAATTAGAGTAGATTACCTAAAAGATGATAAGTCATTTAGACCATTATCATTTTGTGAGAATATTTAAAATATATACCTTCAAGTAGAAGTTGTTTGAGGAACCAAAAAAGAGGTGGATAGGCGTTGGATAGGATAGGAATCAGGTTCCTCTGACCATAAATTAGATTGAATACTTAAAGCAATTTTCCAAGATTACACCAAATTCATACCAGAATTAGCTTTTAACCTTAATCTGGAATAGAGGTAAAGGCTTTTTATAACCATTATCATAAATTAATAGGTTTTCGCCATTATCGCCATATTTCCGGTTTCTTTATTGCAAATCGGGCAATTCCCTGCGCCCTTCCCGAGCTCGCCCTCAGGCACTCCGAGTATGCCCGCGCCGACTGCTTCTTCCATCGCAAGCCCGCATTCACGTTCACCGCACCATGGAATCCGGGCGATGCCGTTTGATATCTTTTCCTTCACTTCTTCAAGCGTAGTGCAGTTTATGATACGTTCATTCAACGAGCTTTTCGCTTTCACGAACAGGTTTTCACGTATATCTTCAAACCTTTTCTGGATTTCTTCTATAATATTATCAAGCGGAGCAGTTTCCTTGCTTGCGTTGTCTCTCCTGACGATGGTCGCCACGTTGTTTTTCAGGTCGCGCGGGCCGATTTCCACCCGCAGGGGCACGCCTTTCATTTCCCATTTGTAATATTTGGCTCCGGGGCGCTCGTCGCTGTCATCTAGAACTACTCTCATGCCTTTTTCTTTCAGTTTGTCCGCCACATCGCGACATGCTTTTAATATCTCCTCGCTCTTTCCAAACAGGATAGGGATGACCACGACCTGTATGGGTGCCACTTCAGGCGGGAATACGAGTCCCTTATCGTCGCCATGAATGGAGATCAACGCTGCAATGCTGCGCTCCGAAATCCCGTAGCATGTCTGGTGGGCGTATTGCTGCTCGCCGTTTAAGTCTTCATATTTTATGTCAAATGTCTTTGCGAAATTGCTGCCGAGATGGTGCGCCGTTCCTATCTGTAATGTTTTGTTGTCGGGCATCAGAGTGTCCACTGCCATTGTGTAATCAGCGCCCGGGAATTTATCCCAGTCTGGACGTTTTGAGACAATGGTCGGGATTGCAAGCCGCCTGTAGAATTCCTGGTAAATGCGCGTGGCTTCCTCGACCTGCTTTGCTGCATCATTCCATGTGGCATGGACTGTGTGGGCTTCCTTGAAGGATGTTATCTCGCGGAGGCGGATGAGGGGGCGCGTGTGTTTTGTTTCGTATCTGAAGGTGTTCACTATCTGGTATATCTTGATTGGCAAATCGGCATGGGAGCGCACCCATACTTTGTACATGGGATAAATAGCGGTTTCGCTCGTAGGGCGCAGCGCCAGCTTGACGTCCAGCTCATTCTTGCCGCCGTGAGTTACCCAGTAAACCTCGTTCTCAAAGCCTTTTATGTGTTCTGCCTCTTTCATGAACTCGGTCTCAGGGATGAGAAGAGGGAAAAGCGCTTCTTTGTGGTCTTTATCAAGCAGCTCGCGGATTATCGCATACGTGCGCTTTCGCACATCAAACCCGAACGGGAACCAGACATACAGCCCTTTGACAGGATAGCGGACATCCATTATTTCCCCCATCAAAAGGAGTTCGTTATACCATTCGCTGAAGTTTGTTTTTGGAGGAAGGACTGCTTTTTTTTCTTCTGTTTGCTTTTCTGCCATTGTGTCACCGTCGGGATTCGTGCTACTACAGTCTTATTGGCTATAAATTTTTTTGACGGATGGTTGTTTTTCCTGGGTTGGGTGATTGAAAAATTCTGTTGAGGATGCAATCATCCTGATTTTAGATTGGTTGTGCAGGATATACCATGCCTAATACGGTAACAATCCAGGTGTCGTTAAGTTCGGGGTTATGGTTGTTGATTGTAGTTACGTTTATTCAGAATATTTTTAAATTGATGAATATTTTTTAATCTACATAGCAATCTGCTAAGGCTTTGCTTGTCCAGTCAGTAAGAATATAATTAAAGTTACCAATAAGCCTATAATTGCTGTTAGAAATATCCAATCAAATTTCCATAATCTATCGACGTCTTTTGAAGTTGCCATAGTAGCCATAGCAACACGTATGTTATCGAGATCAGCACGGGTGGTCATATTTTCACGAACATTGCCCATGTCTGTATATGTCGCATCAACACGGCCTTCAATTCTCTTTAGGTACTCTTTAAGCTCATCTATCCGTGCATTCAATCGAGCTATATCTTCAGATGAAACCATTAGCATACCCCTCTATCTTTTTTCGTATGATAGTACCTTGCCGGTATCCGCATCAAGCTCCAGATAGATTTTATATTCCTTATCAAGAAGAGGGCTACTCTTGATTTGTACTATCCATTTATTTTGAGATTTTTTGATACTCTCTACCTCATTTGACCAAACCACTGAACCCATTTTCGCTAGGAAATTTAATGCTACTTCCTTAGCATCATCCGCACTCTCAATTTTAACCATACTATTCACCTCGATTACGCTATTATATTGCCTACATATCTCATATAACTATTATACTTTTGTTTTATAATACTCTCATAAAAATCCAACCCCCGATTTTAACGGTCAATTATTGTATAAAACCCAATATCGCATTCAGTTCCCATTCTTCAAATCAACAATATCCTCAGAATGAACAGGCATAAACCATTTCTGCGCTACGATTGTCGGGATTACCGCGCTTGCTATCAGCACTCCGGTCAAAACAGAATACTGCACATGGTTTATCAAACCCGACTGCAACCCGAACAGGCTTGCCACGAGGCCGAAGGTTAAACCTGTACTCATTAACAGCGTGGTATAAATATTTCCATCAGGAATATATTTCTTTGCAAGAAAATAAACACCAATGAACTTACTCAACTGCTTAACAATGAAAATAGCAGCAAAGACCCCAAATGCAGATGCAATCAGCGGCAGTGAAACCCGCAATCCCGCAACAATAAAAAATATCGGGGTAATAACCGCATAAGCAACCGTTCTCAACCTGTTCCTTACATCCTTCGTCACTGATGTTTCGGTGAAATGCTTTGACATAACCAGCCCCAGGACAAATGCAGGCAAGACCGCCTGCCCCTCGCCTATATTTGCGAAAAACATAAACATGAACAGAAGCAGGAAGATATATTTTATTTCAGGCTCTATTACCTTGTTCTTCAATTTCGGATTATGGAAAACGTAATGAGAAAAATTTCCTGCAAAATAAATCACACACAATGAAACTAAAATAAAGATGGCCGTATACAGCGTTGGCCTGACAAATAATACGCTTAATGCAATCGCAGTGCCCATATCGGTTATAAAGGTAGATGCCATAATTAATTTACCAATCTCTGTTTTTGACAATCCCGTTTCCACAAGAACCGAATAGACCACAGCCAGGGATGTTTCAGAGAGGGCTGTCCCGGCAATTAAAGATGCAAACAGATTCCAGTTTGCAATATAGTACGTATAAAGGAAAACCCCGGTAAAAGGCGCCAGAAAAGAGAAAACGCCAATTAAAAAGCTCTCCTTGAATTTCTTTTTCATTAATCCGGTATCGATTTCAGTCCCTGCAAGGAATGTCAGGAGAATTCCCCCGAAGCTTGCCAGATACAGCATCCAATCTTCAGGCTGAACTCCCAAATTCCCCGCAATCCCCCCAAAGAGAATTTCAATTATCGCTACCGATAATCCAACTCTCAGGGAAATTAAACTTGAGATGAAAACTATCAGACCTACAATCGCTATTATGTCCGCTCTCATATCCTGTCTCCTTTCGAAATGATTGGTAGGAGTTATCAGCTATCAAGCGGTTAAAGGCGAACTCCATCGCCCGTTCCTGTACAAAAGAAACAGCCGCTTTTAATGTATTGGAAGTAATTAAGCTTTTCAGTTGTGATAAGCCGGATTTGGAAGTTATCGCATGTTATATTAGCCAGCTTGAAAATGCAGAATGAGAGTTGGGGGGCCATCATTGAAATGGAGATGATGGGGTGGGATCAATGTTTGGTTGTTCGAATTAAGTTCTTTGGACCCTCAACTTCCCGGAAAAATCTTGAAAAAAATTCCCTAAAATTTTTTCTTCTTATCCAATCTTTCTTTATAATCCTCTATACTCTGTCTTATATCAAGTGGTACAGCTTTTTCCCCTAACACTTTTTTAAGTCGTTCTTTTATCGTTTCGTCTTCCATTTTATGCCTCCTAATTTAATTTCTTAGTTATCGTCTCAACTGTTGTATTTTCAATCTTTGCGAGTTCTTCAACTATCTTTTGTGCACCGTTAAGGCGCCCTGTTTCATATGCGTTCAGTATTTGCACTTCAATGTCTTTTTTATCCTTCTCATCTATTTCATCACGCTTTTTCCTTCTTTCATCGCTATCCTTTTTAATCCCGAACATGCCTATAAAACCTGTCCATCCTGCACCAAACCCAACTGCTTCAACCATACTGTTAGCCAAAACAGCCGCAATCATACCGCCAATAAAAAGATATGATATAATTCCTTGATTTGTAATATTTCTCCTTTCTCTATCCAGTCTATCTTCATCGGCGTTTATCATATCTTCCCATTTCTTCCTGTCGTCTGTTTTATCCTCGCCAAATTTACTCGCTATCTTACGCTTTTCTTTTATTTCTTCTTCTATTTCTATTATACGTGAACTTTTTCCAGTTAACTTTTCCAGCTCGCCAAGATAAACCATTATCGCAGCGCCGGTAACTCCTAATAAAAAGAGGAATATACCCATGGAAATATTATCCTGCCACCATACAGGCATTGCGGCTATATTTGTGGCGTTTATATCCATATTATTACCACCATTGTATCATGTATATTTTAATGATTTATAAAACCATCTACCAATGAATACTTCCGAACTACGGCGTAAAAGTCATTCTGAGTAATTTTTCCAGCATTGAAGCTTGAAGCCGAAGGTTTCCATACGGGTTAGAATTCGACATGATAATTCAGGAAATCCCGCTTTCATTGATCAGACGAAGGTTTCCATACGGGTTAGAATTCGACCAAGCATACACCGCACCATCCCACTAACTATTTATTGCCCCGCTTACGATTAATCGGGTATGCATAAGCTTTCAAAAGAAAAGTTCGAGGAAGAATACACGCTCTGGATAAAATCCGCAAGCTATGATGTAGCTTTTGCATTAAACCAGTTAAAGCCCGAAGAAGTGAAAAGCATAATCACGCGCAACGAGCAGTATCTGGAAAAACCCGAATCTGTTTATGGAACTGAAGGTCTTGAAGCAGTCAGGAAGCTTGCGCCTCCGAATATCCTGCTTCTTTCAACCGAAGCGGTTGTGTTCTCGCAAAGCATCTTTGCGTCCATGCCAGGCGTTTTTGATTATGCGCTGGCCATGAACAGGCGCTATTACCTCGGTTCATGGTATTCGATAATAACCTTCAACACCGGGTATTTAAAAGAAGCCAGTGAAACCATGATAAAATACGCGCTTTTCCATGAATTGCTGCAAAAAGAAATATACGAGGAAAATATGAGAAGCGGCATACGGAAATTCTCACCTGAGGAAAAAAGGAAAATAAGCAAAGATACGCTTCATAAGGCGATTGAAAGTTCGGGTATAACGCCGGATGAGCTAACACTTGAAAATGAACTCATGCTTAAGATTTCCAGGCATTCCCCGCTTATACCGAAACCCTTTGCGGAGACCGCGCTTTACTGGTATATGGAAATTAATATAGAAGATTTCAAACAATACGCCGAAAGCAGCAAGAACGACAAGGAAGAAACCATCGGGAAAAAATTAAATTCAGATTTCAAGGGCTGGCTTGATTTTTCAACCAAAACATACAAAATGCTGCTTGCCGGCCTCAAAAAAGAATTGAACTACATGGATTACGGATACGCATGAAGATTATTGCCATTTCGGACACACATATCAAACAGGGTTCTATCCTTGAGCAGATTCCGGCTGAGCTTGTCAGGTTAATCAAGGGCGCCGATATTGTAATCCATGCAGGTGATTTTGTTACGAAACAGGCGTATGATGAACTTTCAGGCATATGCAGGCTTGAGGCCGTCCACGGGAATATGGATGAGCCGGCATTGAAGCGACTGCTCCCGGCGCGAAAAGTCATAGAGCTCGATAGTCTCAGGCTTGGAATAATCCATGAGGCCGCGCTATCCATCCAGGATACGACAGGAGCAAGGTATATGGCAAAAGAGATGGAGGTTGATGTCCTCATTTTCGGCCATATCCATAAACCTGTTATAGAAAAATCCGATGTGCTTCTTGCCTGCCCGGGAAGCCCAACGGCCCCACGATTATCTGAGCCGTCCGCAATCGAATTTAGTATTGAAGACGGCAACATCTCAGGAAAGGTTCTGGCACTGGAAGGAACAAGATGCGGGGCGCTTGAGAGTATCAGGGAATTTGGCAAATCCGATTGAAAATGAAAAAGGGATGAATAAAAATTCATTCATGAGAAGATTTATGATAAACCCTACTAAATGGATGGCAAAGAGAAATGACGGACGAAAAGATTCTTTCATACATTAAAAAATGCCTTGATGCCGGGCGGATGTCTGAAGCCATCGAAACCTCCGAAATCGCCAAAGTGGAGTTTTCAAAAGAGGAACTCAAAAATTACATTTACAAATATCTTGAAAATGGATGGATTTCCAAAGCTATCGAAGGTTCAAAAGCCGCAGGGATCGGACTTCCAAAAGAAGTGCTTATCAAATACATCAATAAATATCTTGAGGAGGGGCGGATTTATTCTGCAAACGAGGCTTCCAAAATTATTGGCATTCCGCTTCCGAGGGAGAAAATCATCATAATCGGAAAGGAGTGCTTTTTGAAAGGGAAACTCAATCCCGGTCTTGAAGCCTACAAGCTCGTTAAAGAGAATCCGCCTATTGAAGAACTCCTCATCTGCGGCAGCGTGTGTTTCAAAGAAGGACAGTTCTATTCCGGTCTTGAAGCTTACAAACTGGCAAATAAAAAGCCGCCTGAGGAAGAACTCATTGTCTGCGGTGATAAATGTTTCAATACGGGGCAGACCACTCCCGGCCTGGAAGCTTACGAATTAGCAAATAAAACCCCGACCAAAGAGATACTTCGCGTATGCGGCGAGATATGCCTTATTGAAAAACGCATTGACGAAGCAAGAAAAGCGCTTGTGGCATCACAGAAAATAGAAGATATCAAGGAGGAAAAATCAATCGAGATAAAGGAAATATCCCGCAAAGAAATAGGCAGCTTAAAGGAAATAGAGGAGGCATTGAAATGTTTCGGACCGGGAGAATGCCTGGATTGCGAAAACGGGGAGGAATTCAAAGAAAGATTCTTTTTGTTATCAAGATGCCCTGCACCCGGAAAAGAGGAAGAATGGCTGGATAAAACGATGAAAGAGAAATACGGTTTGGAACACTTTGCGGTTGGGATATTCGGGGAGAATAAAGGACTGATAGGCTCGGCTGTCTGCGTAAGATGCGGTTCCCGGAACGTGTCATTTGAGTCTGCGGAGACCAAAGCGTATATTGAACTCAAAAAATGAATTCGATTGAAGGACGATATGGTATTTTTTTGCTATCTTGATGCCAAAAGCCCTACAAAAGTTTAATAAGAATGCCAACATAAAATAAATCATGGATGTTGCTATTTCTGAAGATGCAGGACCAGTAATAAAGGATTCAGTCCACAGGGAAATTATACTCTTAGAATCAAAAATCCATTTGGTTAAAAGTGAAATAAAACAATTCGAAGAAAAATATAATATATCATCTCCTGAATTCCAGAAAAAATTCGAGAAAGGCAGCCTTGGTGATTCGCAGGATTATTTTGAGTGGTGGGGGCTAATAAAGGGTCTTAAGGCACTGGAAGAAAACCTGGACAAGGCAAAAGCGGTGATTACTTATTGGTAGTCGCTGATTATTTTAAAACTATAGAACAATTATTGAGCAAGTCTAAACTCATTGTTGAAAAGGCTGTTGATTTTAAAGAGTTCAGCAGTGATGAAGGAATGGTAAGAGGGCGATTGTTATTTTTAAGCGGGTATGTGCTTACTTTTATGGAGTATATCCAGATGGGAAAGGAACGACCAAAATATAGGTTTAATCTCTCTGATAGCAAAGGAG
>JAPZAO010000163.1 GCA_027460615.1 Candidatus Methanoperedens sp. | reverse complement strand
CCTGGTTCGATTACGCCCGCATGGACAGGCCCCACGGGAATTTCATAGACGCCTTCACCCTCGACGCGCCTGTAAACATATTCACCCTCAACGCGCGGCGGTTTTGTCTTTATGTCAAAATCCTTCCGAAGCGGATACACTCCCGGCGGCCAGTCCTCAAAATGCACAAGCCGCCTCGGGTCAGGATGACCGACCGGAACCAAACCGAACATATCCTGTATCTCGCGCTCATACCAGTTGGCTGCTGCAATCTTGTGGGTGATGGAATTGTATTTTGGGGATTTTTCATCGACGTTTATTTTTATTATAATGAACGCATCGGCTTTGTCGATGGAAAACACATAATGGACTTTGAAACAGCCTTCCTTTTTTCTCTCGTCGGTTGCGAAAATTGAAACAAGGGGAATATCCAGATGGTGGTAAATATGGTCGCATATTTTTACATTTGCTTCTTTTTTTACGGTGAGATATGTTTCATTACGCGAGGATATTTCTTCAAGAATATTATTGCCAAATTCCTTTTTTATAGCCTCTATGGATTCCCTGTTCATTATATCACCTTATAACCGCCACGACTTTCATTATCATATCATAAAAGAACGGCGGGATATAAACCCCAAGCACAATGACAAATACGATTAAAATCGACATTGCTGCAAGGTTCCACCTGCTTACTTCCCCTTTTGTAATTCCGGGCTTTGGCGTTCCGAAAACCATCTTGCTTATGTTGTTGAAAAAACCTGCAAATATCATAATCAGGAACAGCAGGAATAATACCGATGAGACATAATGACCCTGCAGGAACCCGGCTGCAAGTATGGTAAATTCGCTCAGGAATATGCTGAAAGGCGGCGAACCCGTGATCGCAAGCGAGCCGATAATTAACATCGGTCCTGTTACCGGCATTGATTTTACTATCCCGCTGACTTTATCTATCTCTTTTGTTTCATGCTTCAAAAGGACATTTCCGGCCCCGAAGAACATGAGAGATTTTGTCATTGCATGGTTGAACATGTGAAGAATGGCTCCGAATATCCCGAAAACTCCGCCAAAACCGATACCGAGCGCAACTATTCCCATGTGTTCAACGCTGCTGTAGGCAAGAAGCCGTTTATAGTCTTCCTGTAAAATGATAAAAGGAACTGCGATACCGAGAGACAGAAGCCCGAATATTATCAGGAGATTGCTTGTAAACCCGACACCGACGGATTTTGTGGCAATCGCATAAAACCTGATGATGCCGTACATGGCGCAGTTAAGAAGCACGCCTGAAAGAAGCGCGCTGACAGGCGTTGGGGCTTCGCTGTGTGCATCCGGGAGCCAGGTGTGCATGGGGGCAAGCCCGGCTTTCGTGCCGTATCCTATGAGGATAAAAATGAATGCCAGTTTCATTATTGTCGGGTCGAACTGGTCTGCCACAGCAATGAGCGATGTCCAGTTAAGCGCATCCCCGGTTTCTCCCAGTATCTTCACCGCCGCATAGTACGTAAGAATGGTTCCAAAAAGCGCAAACGTGATGCCTACCGTGCATATAATCATGTATTTCCAGGCAGCCTCAACCGAGGATTTCCTGGAATAGAGAATCATCAGAAGCGCGGATACCAGCGTGGTCATCTCGATGGCGATCCAGAGGCCCAGGTTGTTCGTGACCCCAACGAGGAGCATCGTGAACATGAAGAGATGGAAAAGAACGTAATACAGTTTTAATTTTCTTATATCAAATATATTATGGTCAAATTCATGCCCCATGTAACCTATAGAGTAAAAAGACGCAACAAAACCCACAATGGAAACGATTAGGACAATAAATGCGCTGAATGCATCAGCAAACAGGGCGTTTTGCAATGTGACTATATTTCCGTATCTGAAAACATTATTTACAAGCACCAACCCCAAAGCAAGTGTGGCTATCGACCCGAGAACACTTACAGTCTCGACCTGTTTTCGGGTTTTTGTAAAGAAGCATAATATGCTTGTAAGGATAGGAGCAAGAAGCAGGTATTCGATCATGGCGCTCATCCTATCAATGTTTTAAGCATATCGGTATCGATGCTCTCGAATGTCTTGTTTATCCTGAATATCAGGATTCCCATGATAAGAACACCAATCAGGACATCGAAGAATATCCCGAGTTCAACAAGCAGGGGCATACCGTACGTCAGGGATATGGCGCCCAGGAAAAGTCCGTTTTCCATTATCAGTATCCCGAGCATCTGCATTATGGCTTTCTTGCGGCTTATCATTACGAAAAGCCCTATTGAGACAAGCGACATGGATGCTGAAAGGGCAAAACTTGAAAGCTCGGATAAGATATTTATTGACCTGATAAGATAATATGAAATTACGACCAGCACCCCGCCAATAATAAGCGATGGTGAAACATTAACATACAGTTCTATTTCCCTTTTTACCTTGATTTCACGGATTATATAAATGAAAATATATGGAATCACTGCGGCTTTTATGACAAGCGTAAGCAGTGCCACGATATAGATATCATTTTTTCCTGTGGAATATGCCACGATACCGGCCACGCAGGCAAGCAGGAACGACTGTATCCCGAAAGCCCTGACGCATGAATAGAGCCTCGTGGAACCGAGAATCAGGAAGGTCGAAACAAGTATCAATGCAATGATCAATTGCACAATTTTAGAGCCTAAAATAATTTCTGACATATTATCCACCTTTTACGATAATAAATGAAACAAGGGCAAGGAATGAAAACATGAGCGATATCGAAAGCAGTTCCGGTAACCTGAAAAGCCTCCATTTTGCAGTTGAAGTTTCAACCATCGCCATACAAGCGCCCAGAACCACAATCTTAACGAAATAAACGAGCAATGCTATTATAATCGCCGCTGAACTTACCCCGGATGCAATTCCCCACGGGAAGAATATGTTGGCAAGAAGTGAGAATACAAGCAGTTGTTTTATCATTGCCCCGAGTTCCACTATTGCCAGTTGTTTCCCCGAATACTCAAGTATCATGGCTTCGTGAATCATGGTAAGTTCAAGGTGCGTAGCAGGATTATCCACAGGTATCCGTCCCGTTTCAGCAATTGCGATGATAAACAGGGCAACGAATGCAAGTATCTGGTATGGCGAGACTGCATCAATACCCATTGCTGAAACTGTTTGCGAGATGTAGCTTAAATTCGTGGAACCGACATTGAGTGCAATAGAGAATATGGAAAGCATCAGCGCGGGCTCAACAAGAGATGCAACGAACATTTCGCGGCTCCCGCCCATCCCGCCAAAAGAGCTTCCGGCATCAAGCGAAGCAAGGGCAGTAAAGAACCGCGCCAGAGCAAAAAGATACACCACAGCAATCAGGTCGCCTGCAAAACCGAAAGGCAATTCCGTAATGAAAATGGGAATCAATAAACCCGCCATCAGCACGGCGACAAAAGAGACTATCGGCGCCGCATGGAATACCCATGAAACGTTTTGCGAGACTACGGAATCCTTCTGCAAAAGTTTTGCAATATCATAATAGGGCTGGAAAATGCTCGGGCCTTTGCGTACCTGGAAGAAAGCTTTTATCTTTTTGATGATGCCGGAAAGAAGCGGTGCCAGGGCGATGACCGCCAGGAGCTGAAGGATTACAAGTACAATCTGTGTAATTATCATTTAGCTGCCTCCTGCTATTACGAACATGAAAAGAATGACGAGCGTTCCAAAAATATAAGAAAGGTATGCATGTATACTTCCGGTCTGGACGACCTTGGCACTTTGCGACTTTGCCTGAACGAACCCTACTACTGGATTATAGATATATTCTTCGAATACCTGTTCTATCCTGGATTCAAACCTGAAGGATTCCTTGAGGAACGGAGAAGCTGAATACGTAGCCACGGTTTGCCTTGCAGGGCGGTACAGGTTCTTAAACCACATCTCTACAGGTTTTGAGAAAGCATGGGCTGTGTATTCATTTCTTGATGTGGATTTGGGCTGGCCGCATCCCCATGTCTCATAAATTGCCCGAGATTTTTTAGCGTTATGTAGAAGCAAAAACGGTACAAGCAGGAAAATGAACATCAACACTAAAAGAAGAGGCGTGGACAGGGAAATCTTTGCCGGCAATACAATCGTGCCGAAAGTGCTTAATGAAAATGACTGGCTGAATGCACTTACGCCGATGAAGGTCAGGGCGACCTTATCCAGCAAGGGCAGGATATAGAACGGTAAAACACCCAGCAATATTGATAATACTGCAAAGATTCCCATTCCAAGAAGCATCGGGGTGTTTGCTTCTTTTGCATGTTCCGCGTGTTCGCTTCTCGGGAGCGCCAGGAATCCTATGCCGAATGTTTTCAGGAAACAGAACGCAGCAAGCGCTCCGGTGAGAGCAAGAACCGCTGCACTGATGGACAGCACTATCATAGTAAAGGTGTTAAAATTAAAACCCAGAAGCAATGACTGGAAAGTAAGCCATTCGCTCACAAAACCGCTAAATGGCGGCAATGCGGAAATAGACAGCACCCCGACAAGGATAAGAACTGAGCTAACTGGCATCTTCTTTATGAGACCTCCGAGGTTTTCGATGTTCTTTGTATGTGTTGAAAAAATTATGGAGCCTGCGCCCATGAACAATAATCCTTTGAATACCGAATGATTGAGCAGGTGGTAAAGCGCCGCTATTGCCGCAATCGCTGCAAGAACCGGCCTTCCGCCTTCTAAAAATATCATTGATGCGCCGATGCCAATCAAAATAATACCCACGTTCTCAATGCTGCTGAATGCAAGCATCCGCTTGATATCAGGTTCGACGACTGCGTATAATATGCCGATGATTGCCGAGAGCGTTCCCACGGCGAGCACAAGGTATCCCCACCATGCAAAACCGCCGCCCAGGAAATCAAAGAAAACCCGGATTAGCATAAAAATAGCGGTTTTGATCATCACGCCTGACATGAGCGCTGAAACGTTGCTCGGCGCGGCAGGATGGGCGTAAGGAAGCCAGATGTGAAGCGGTACGATACCTGCTTTTGCCCCAAAACCAATAAGAGCAAATACGAATGCCATGTCTTTAAATAGCGGAGGCATTGCAGTACCTGCCGCGCGGAATGTTTCGAAGTTGAAACTGCCGCTTGAACCCGCAAAAATAAGGAAGGAAAGGATAATGAAGCCTGTTCCGATATGAGTCATCACGATATAGATAAATCCGGCTTTCCTGGTTTCTGGCTTCTCATGCTCGTAAACTACAAGGAAATAAGATATCACTGACATCAATTCCCAGACTATCAGGAACATGACCGCATTATTTGCAGTGACTACCAGTATCATTGAAAGAATGAAGATGTTATAAAGGAAACCAAGGTATCCGATATTCTTTTTGCCGAAATATTCTCTCACGTACCCGATTGAATATACAGAGACTGCAAAGACTGCAACCGAGATTACAAGAATGAAAAATGCAGACAGAGCATCCACAAAAATACCGAATTGCAGAAATGAAGCGCCAGGAAGGGCTAATGAAAAAGTATCACCAAGAATCACGGATAACGAGAAAACAATCCCGAAAATGGAACCAACGGCTGCGCTTATGAACGATATTAAGGTGCATACCCTATCTTTCTTATTAAATAGCACAGATGATACTGCGCCAATAAGATAGAAGAGAATAAGTCCAAAAAATAAATATGTATCCATCATTTCACCGGAAAATTATCGTTTTTATCGAAAACAAACAAAAACAGTTGACAAGTTTTAATATATTTTATCCCAGCTTTTTTTCATTTTTGATTTATGAATAACAGAACCACTTTTTACCTACGTTTTTGTATTTAAGATTAACCAGTGAAAAAGAAAAGATGTATACCGATTATTAATGTGGGATTTGTGGGATATCCGGGAGAAAAAATAGAAGTTCTATTCAGTCTCTTTCCCAAGATAAATAGCAATATATTTTGCAAAACTATCAAAATCCCCAAGATTCTGGGTCAGGTTAATATAGAGCTCATCAACATCGATTTCTGCATACATATGGACAAGGGCATTTCTGAGGCCTGCCGCCTCTGAAAATCTCTCAGCAAAGTCCTCAGGCAGGATTCCTTCACGTCCGAGTGTAAGGATTACTTCCCTATAACTATCCGGTCTTTTAAGATTCTCAAAAGATATTATCATCTCTGCAATATCGATACAACATTCGATACTGAGCTCAAGATATCGCTCTACCGCGCCTTTAAGTGTAAAATCCTTCTTTATGTCTTCAGGGCTGTATTTCATATAACTGCGCAGGAACTTCACATATTCTTTAAGCAGTTGAAGCTTGGATACAATTTCATCTTTCATGCCAGACCCCTTGAAGCAATCCTCTTCAAAATAATCCCGCTATGGCGCTGCAAATAATATTTTTCATCCAGATATCTGGAAATGATGGAGGTTTCAAGCTGTACTCTTCCATCTTCATTGGCAGATTTCAGGATCTTTCCCTGTTTAATGATGTTATACTTCAATAATGTAGAGCCTTTTTCCATGTCCACTATATCGATTTTATTGACTTTGGATGCCTGGGCGATTTCCCCCATGAGTTTTAATTTGATATTATGTCTATGTAATGAATCGATTCCGGAATTAAATAATATGCCTATATCTATATCACTTAAAGGTGTAATATCATCTCTTGCATATGACCCAAATAGATATGCCAGAACGATATATTCTTCTTTTTCCAATATTTCTTTAATTCTTTCTTGGAATTCCGGAACCATTGATAGATAACAGGTGTTAATGCATTATTAACTTTTTGAAGAAATATTTATGCCCCGCTTCCCACAAATATCAAAGCAATAACCAGCGTGATAAGTATGTAAAGCAGATACGTCTGGATGTACCCGGTCTGGATAACTCTCATTAATCTCGACACCGTAAGCACGACCCATGTGATAGGTCTGTACAAATATCGCTCAAATACCGGCTCTATCTCTGACTCAAAAATCACCCTGTCCTTAAAGAATGGCGAATCCGAATAAGTGGTCTGGATCTCCCTGCGGGGACGGAAAATTCCGCCAAGCCAAATGCGTATGGGTTTTGAGAAAGCCGTTGCTGTATATTCATTCCGGGAAGTCAAAACCGGCTGTCCGCATCCCCATGTTTCGTATTTCACCGTGTTCGTCCGCCTTATCAGCATATACATGATAACCGGAAGCGGCAGAACGATGAATACCAGCAATGCAATCCATGTTGTGGAGATGCTTGCGGGAAATGAGGAAAGTGTTCCGATACTCAGGTCAAAACTGATTCTGGAAGCTATACTTGTCCCGATAAGCGGCGCTGATACCGAATCAAGTATATTGACCACATAAAACGGCAGGATGCCAAGAACAATGCACATCAAGGAAAGAATTGCCATTCCTGCAAGCATTGGCACTGGCACTTCTTTCGCGTGTTCCGCATGGGCGCTTCTTGGCAGGGCAAGAAAACTTATGCCGAAAGCCTTAACAAAACAAGCGGCTGCAAGAGCGCCCGTTAAGGCAAGACCTGCGCCGCTAAAAAGCACTGCTATTTTTGTGATATTATCCGTGAGGTTAATGCTCAGCAATTGCGCCTGCAATGTAAGCCACTCGCTCACAAAACCATTGAACGGAGGAAGCGCCGAAATGGATATCGCGCCTATCAGGAAAAAGAAAGCTGTCCATGGCATTCTCTTTATCAGGCCTCCATATTCCTCGATATTTTTGGTGTGGGTTGAATATATCACCGAACCGGCACCCATGAAGAGCAGGGATTTGAAGACAGCATGGTTAATCGTATGGTAGAGGGCTGCAATCAATCCGAATGCCGCAAGGTCGGGATGCCCGGATGACATGAAAATCATGGAAACCCCGACTCCGATAAGGATTATCCCGATATTTTCGACGCTGTGGAAAGCAAGAAGGCGTTTCATATCGTGTTCCATTAATGCATACATCACACCGATAAGCGCGGAAACCGATGCAATAATCAGCAGCAGCATACCCCACCACCAGGCTCCGCCGCCAAGGAAATCAATAGAAACCCGGATGAGCATGTAAATCGCAGTCTTAATCATTACACCGGACATGAGCGCAGAAACGTTACTGGGCGCGGCTGGATGGGCGTATGGGAGCCAGATATGGAGCGGGACTATACCGGCTTTGGTCCCGAATCCAATAAGCGCAAACAGGAAAGCCATATCTTTTAATTGTGAAGGCATAGTCATGCCCACGGCGCTGAATGCCCCAAAGCTGAAACTGCCGCTTGAACCTGCCATGATCAAAAACGATAGAATAATGAAACCGGTTCCAACATGGGTCATTACAATATAGATAAAACCCGCTTTCCGTGTTTCCTGGGTTTCATGCTCAAAGACAACAAGGAGATATGATATTACTGACATCAGTTCCCAGACTATCAAAAACATAATGGCATTATTTGCAGAGACGACCAGGATCATGGAGAGAATGAAAATGTTATAAAGGAAACAGAGATAGCCGATATTCTTTTTCCCGAAATATTCTTTCACGTATCCTGTTGAATAAATCGAAACTGCAAAAGCTGTTATCGATATTGCAAAAATGAAGAATGCAGAGAGCTTATCTACAAAAAAGCCAAAATTCAGGATTGGCGAGCCTGAAAGGGTTAATGAGAAATCCTTGCCCAATAAAATGGAACCTGAGAATATTATCCCGAATATGGAAGCAAGAGAGGCTCAAACAGCTGGAGGAGAAGGGCGTCGTGCTGTCCAAAGGGTCCCCGAGATCGAGAGACTATTGGCTGACAGGAGCATATGTGGACAAGTGGTTCGAGCTGCTCGGGCTAGGGGTGGGAAAGAAGAGCGAAGAGCACTCCCCTCCGAAACAAGACCGGAAGTAGCCGGCAGATGGTCACTAATGCTCACTTTCCTTATGTACTGGCACCACGCATAATAGGATCAAGAAGCCCCAACGGGCAAAGAGGTGAACAAACAATGGCAGATGAAGAGAAGAAGAAGCGCGACATGCCGGAAGCGCAGGAACTCAAGGAGATCCTGGCGGTGGTCTCCACCGAGATCCCGAAGCTCCTCGAATCGATAAGCACCAGCATGTACAAGCCGGAGAACGCCGAGAACTTCGGGAAGTCGATCGCGACTTTCTACGCCCAGCTGAAGGCTGCGGGCATGGACGATAAGCAGGCCTATGAGCTCACGCAGAAGTACATGACGAACTTCAACTTGGGAGGCATGTTCGGTCAATTCATGCACGGCCACGGCAACGGTCCAGAACCGGACTTCGACGGGGAAGTCGGCAAGAAGATCAAAGAGAAGATAAAGAAGGCCATGGATGAAGATGACTGAGCGAGACAACGACTTGCCAAAGACCGTCGCGGTCATCATGGTCTCGATCCCGTCCCTGGTATTCAGGACGGGAATCGTCTATCTCAGAACCAAGAGAAGGGCGAGGAGAGGCGCGAAGAGGGTCATGAAGGGGATGATCCAGAACGGCATCCCCCCGGAACTCGCAAGGAAATTGGCCGACGAGTACGAGGCCCAGCTCAGCCTCAGGACCCTTATGCGCAGGTTCGTGCCGGGACCCTGGGGCGGCCGGCCAATGCCCCCTGATTGGATTACCGGAAAGTAATATACACAACTCATCCAATATTGAGGCCGTGAAGACCGAGCTGACCAAGATAGCGGACGAGGTTTACAGCGCATACAAGGAGCTACCGAAGGACTTCGACAGGCATGTCCATGTGGGCATGGGAGCGAGCGGCGCATCCACCTCCAAGATCGACAAGTTCGCCGAGGACGCAGTGCTTGAGCTCCT
>JAPZAO010000162.1 GCA_027460615.1 Candidatus Methanoperedens sp. | reverse complement strand
AACGCCAGTTTAACGTTTGTCGACGAAGGAAAAGAATTGCCTGATATCTCCATTGCTTTGGATGCAGAGTTTAGGGGAGCGTTGGGAAATCAATTTTCTTCGGCGCGTACAGCGAAAGCAGATTCCCCGCGCTGAAGTTCACGATCGTCGCAAATGTGACTCCGGCTAGGGTCGCCAGCGTCACGCCGATCGCCGGCGGGTGGAACATCAGCGCCGCGCCGATCCACACGAAGCCCATTTCCATCGTCAACACGGCGGCCTGCGCGAGGTTTTTGGCCAGCATCACCGCGCGGAAGCGCAGCGGCGACATGAAGAAGAACTGCACGCCTCCGGCGTCCACTCCCAGATTGTTGTACATGACGCCGCTCAGCATCAGCAGCACATAAGCGGCGCCCACGGGAAACATGAAATCGATTCCGTGCGTCGGGAAATGGCTTCCTCGCCCCGCAGCGTTCGCCGGCCCCATCCGGAAAATGAGCAGTATGACCAAGGGCATCACTAGCAGGAACAGCAGCGGGCCGCTGCGGGAGAGGTAGCGGAATTCCTTCTCGATGATGGCCGCAACCGGCGCGGAGACTCCGGGGATGCGCCAGCCCGAGCGGACAACCTGTTTCTCCCCGGGCGAAGCAGTGCGCCCGGCCGTCTCGCTGAGGTTCTCTCCCCGGTACTGCGCGCGCATCCGCACGCCGAGCAGCCGGAGGGACAATCCCGCGTAGGCGCACAGAAGCACGAAGGCTCCGAGCGCGGCCAGGTGTTCGCCCTGCGACGCGCGGGCCAGCGCCGAGGAAGCAAGTCCCGGCGGCAAAAGCCGCTCGGCCGGAAGCAATTGGGCCGCCACGCCCGCCAGCTCGGGCCGTGAACTCTTACCGTGGTGACGGAAGTAGTTTATCGTGGGCCCGGTGAGTTGGAAGCCGATGATGAAGAGGAAGAAAACGATGCCGAAGATCTCGCGCGTCTTCCGCTGCGCCAGCCAGCGCTCGATCCAGGCAAAGATCAGGCGATTCAGCAGGATGTTGAACGCCGCAAACACGGCGAGCACCAGCGCGGCCCACGGCAGCAGTCGCGGCGCGGCGATTCCGGTTCCCACGGCGATCCCGATGAGCCAGAGCGTCCCAATCATCGTGGACGGGTCGAGCGCGCCGTAGATCACGCGGATGAGGAAATACGGCCGGTACGCGAGCGGGAAACGGAGGAAATTCGAGGCGTCGAAAGTTTCGCTGAACGCCGTGGCCATCACCGGGAAAAGCTGCCAGTACAAAAATACACCCCACAGCAGAGCGGTGAGCCACTCGACCGTGCCTCGGGAAACAAAAAACCACGCCGCCGCGCCCAGACCGAAGGCCCCGCCCAGTCCGAACAGAGCGAAGCCCAGCACCATCAGGATCCAGGAGACCACTTCCAGCCGGCCGCGCACCGTGCGCAGCGAGTTGACGAAAATCCGCCAGCGCAGCCACGCGATGGCCGCGAGCTGCCCCTTCTGTTGCGCCGATCCCAGCGCGGAATTCAGCCCAGCCACGACAGCTCCTGGTCCGCCGCGCGCGCGCCTCCGACGGTGCGGAGGAAAATCTCTTCGAGTGTCAGCTTTTCTCCGGCGCGCACGGCGGGCGCATCGGGCGAGCCCCCGGCGGCCGCGGATGCCGCTTGTGCCTCGACGCCCGAGCGCAGCTCCTCGATCGAGCCCTGCGCGACGAGCCGTCCATGATGAATGATGCCGACGTGACTGCACAGCCGCTCGACGATCTCGAGGACGTGCGAGGTGAGGAAGATCGTCGCGCCGCGCGCGATCATGCGCTGCAGCATCGCCTTGAGCGTGCCGGAGGCGATGGCGTCCACGCCTTCGAACGGCTCGTCGAGAAAGAGAATCTTCGGGCCGTGAATCACGGCGGCGGCCAGCGCGAGCTTCTTCTGCATCCCGTGCGAATAGTCGGTGACCAGAGCCTTCGGCTGGTCGGCCAGCTGCATGAAGTCGAGCAGTTCCGCGGCGCGCCGCGCCGCTGTCTCGCGGTCCAGGCCGTACATCCGCGCGGCGAAATTCAAATACTCGGAGCCGGTGAGCCGGCCGAAAAGCGCCATGCCCTCGGGCACCACGCCGATCTGGCGCTTCACCTCGACAGGATGGCTCGCCAGATCCAGCCCGAGGATTTCGACGCGGCCGGCCGACGGTGCCAGCAAGCCGGTGAGCATCTTGATCGTTGTGGATTTGCCCGCGCCATTGGGGCCGAGAAAGCCGAAAAACTGGCCCGGCGTCACGCGAAGATTCACGGCGTCCACGGCGACCAGTTCGCCGAAGCGGCGCGTCAGGTTGTCGGTGGAGATGGCGGGAGCGTCCATGGGATTGCGCCTGACTCTAACACAGCCATGGGAATTGGCGAAACGATACCGTGGTGTTTGGCCTTACAACGTGCGGCGTTGCAATGGAGGAATGGTCTTGCGCCGAACACTTTCTTGGGCACGCGAAAGCCTGCCGCGGAGGCGAGGCGCGTGGATGGCGCGCCATCCGTCGCTTCCGCAAAAGATGGCGGAGGATACAGTCTCCTGCGAACTCTTCTCTGCCGAATTCCCTGCTAACAGGGAAGAATACAGGGACAATTGGGCGCTCGTCGACGGGAACCTAGGCGATACGCCCATTTAGAGAGGCCTTCGGAGCGAAAAAAGTGGGATTGGTCAGAAATCGAAACAGGGTATTAACAGGCGTGGCATCAGGGAATCCCGAGGAAGCTATTAGGGACTTTTGTCGGTCGGCAACATTGCCGCCTGTGACCAGGGGGACGTCCAGTCTACGCGGCGACGTCTGCCCGCACTTTGGAGCGCATCGAATCGCTTGAGCCGTCCGCGCGGACTCTGATGGTCACCCACCCTATACGCGCTCTCCTCGGCCGCGCCGTGGAAGGCAGCTTCGTCAACGAGATTCGCACCTTTGAGCTTGATGATGCGTGGGGGGTCGCTTGGAAGTTCGCACAGAAGCCCGCGAAGTAAATCGAATCGTCGTCAGACGAAGACGAGGCCTGAAGATATAGATCGAGTCGAAAGACCCAACTGACTCCTGCCGCTGTTCCCTACGCATTACTGCCGCGATGAAGGAGCGTCCGTCAAACGGAGACGCGCGATTGATCTAGAGAGGTGTGGAGATGAAAGCTGACAAAACGCGCGGTCCGAACGGCGATGAACAGTCGAAATAGACAGGTCAGAGCGCTGATCAGAAACGCCCAAACCGTGTCCTTCGATCCCACTCTAACAGCGCGTCGCGCCGATTAAATCCAAAACCCGGACCAAGTTGCGACGGTTTTCCCGACTTCGACTCTGCTTCTAGGATTCTTAAAGCCTCATGCACTCCACCACAATTCTTGGATTTCTGCTTGAACCAGTCTAAGGCTTGGGAAGTTGAATCGGCCTGATCGTCATATTGTCCCTTAGGGAAGCTAGCAAGTTCGTGTAGATACTCGCCAAGCCAAGGAGCTTTGTCAGGAAGGACAACAAAGCCATTCTCAATGGTGCTCGTGACCGAATGCATCCGCATGATCTTATCGCCGTCGGGTGCGTATTTCTTGACTGCGTGCATCCCCTCACTGATTAGGTCTTGGATCAGTTGTGTGCCCGAGGCCTTGTCTTCGATCAGTACGGTCTTCGCCTCGAACATCTGAGCTTGCTCCCGAACGGCTCGCTTCAATTCTGGATAGCCGATCCGTTTGCGAAAGACCGCCAACAGGTAAAGTTTCTTCTTTGCTACACCCCAAGTAGTGCAGACGCTGCAGTTGTTGAGTTCGCCTGGTTTGTTGGCCGTATCCCAACTCTGGAAGAGCAGCTCAAATTTCTCCGGCAGATCAGCCGCAGTGTATGTCTTAAACCATTCCGTCTTCACTAATCCTCCGCCCAGTGGCGAAGGGCTCTGTTGGTACTGACCCGAGAAGTGATATTCCCCTTGAGCCTCGCGCAGGTGATTCAGCACCTCGAGTGGTTCTCGCTCCGGATGGAGGGCCGCGCCTGCCTCGCGCTTAAAGTGTCGTCTCCCCGAAAGCGTTTGGGCCACATGGACCTCGTCCTCTTCAGCAATAGCGGCAAGGCGGATCAACGTCCAGGGCTCCATTCGGAGAACGTGCCCCACCAGGTCGTCCTCATGCAGTCTCTGCATGATTAGGATGATGCACCCCTTCCTCTTATCGTCTAAGCGACTGTAGACTGTGTGATCAAACCAATCGTTGACTCCCTTGCGCTGGGTATCGGAAAGAGCTTCGTCTGGTTTCAGAGGGTCGTCGATGATGATGTAATCTGCACCTCTCCCTGTCAGCACGCCACCGACGGACGTCGAAAGGCGAAATCCCTGCTCTGTAGTGATAAATTCCTGGAGCCCCTGGCGCTGAGATAACAAACGGGTACGGGGAAACAAGGCCCGGTACCAAGCACTATTCATAATCGTGCGGCAATCCATAGCGTGCTTGTTAGCTAGGTCCTGACCGTAGCTGGCGCAAATGATTTTGGCAGAGGGGTCATGGCCCAGAAGAAACGCGACAAAAGCAACCGAGGCGCAGTGCGATTTGAGAGAGCGCGGAGGCTGATTGATAACGAGTCGGGAGGTCTTTCCCCGTCTGCAGTCTTCTAGGGCCGACGAAACCACCTGGATATGCCAGTTCCGCAGGAATATCGCCGTCGGATTTAGTTCGTAGAAACATTGTTCGGCCTTGAGTTTTATGAGTCGACGCTGCAATACAAGAATCCGAAGGATATCGTAAAACTCATGGATACGGTGAGCGGGAGGCTCGGAACGCCTGCTCAATACGAGGGCTTCGGCTTCACCCACGACACAGCCGATATCGCGGCAGGGCCGAGGAACAGCGCCTACAAGACGCTCGGGACGATGATTGAGAAGATGGATGCACAGCTTGCCCTGGCACGGCGGATAAAGGCAGTTGACCCGCAGGATGTTGCCGAGCGCGTAATCGAATCGCATTTCCTACCCGACCTTATCGGGAACCTGCGCTCGTTCTCAAAGCAAAAAGTGAGATGCACGAAGTGCAACGCGAAGTACAGGCGCCCGCCCCTGCGCGGGACATGCCCGAAGTGCGGCGGGAATATCGTGCTTACGGTGCATGAGGGTTCGGTGAGGAAGTATCTTGAGACCTCACTTCGGATTGCGGATGAGTATAACGTGCGGCATTATACGAAGCAGAGGCTTGAGCTTCTGGAGCTTGAGATGAGGTCGCTGTTTGAGAGCGATAAGGTGAAGCAGAAAGGGCTTGCGGACTTTATGTAAGGCTTATATGTCTGCAGGTTCAGGGTATAATCGAGATTTATTTTAGTTAGATTTATAAATCAAAATAACTATGGTTAAAATAATGAAAAATCAAATCATACTATCTGCCGCTGTTTTATTAGCTGTAATTATTATCACAGGCTGCGTTGAAAACAGCGAAACAGCAAATAAGCAGGACGTTACTCCTGCGCCTGCAACAAGCACAATGCAAGATACTCAGGGCACATCAATACTGCCTCAACCGGAATCTGAACAGGTCAAACCAGTGGTTCCGGTCTGGAAATATGGCGGTGTAGCAATTGAAGGAACTTATGCTGATGCTGAAATCGTTGATCTGGGGAACGGCAGGTACAGGATGTATTATTCGGTAGAGCCGGAAGTTCCCGGCAATAAACTGGAGGTATTTTCGGCTATCTCAAGTGATGGCATGGACTGGAAAAAAGAAGATGGTGTACGGAGGGAATTTTCAGTTTTTCCTGATGTCGTTAAGGTGCCTGACGGCAGGTACAGGATGTACTTCCAGAACCAGGGCGTAATCAAAAGCGCGATATCTTCGGATGGTCTCTCCTTTACCGAGGAGGCGGGGGTCAGGATAGATGGGACGAACAACGCAGGGCTGAACCTTGAAAATGTTGCGGCGCCTACCACTATGAAAATTGGAGATGAGTATGTGATGGTATATCGGGGTACGATAGACCAGAGATATTCTGCCGAGGTTCCAAATAATAAAATACAACTTTTCCTCTGGGCGACTTCAAAAGATGGCATGAGTTTTGAGAAAAAAGGAATAGCCATGGACAGCAGGAATCCGGTATTCCAGGGCTTGCTTGACGGCCCGGAGCTTGTGCAATGGGATAACGGGTCTATTCGTCTTTATTTCTGGTCATACAAAGGGATATTCCATACCGGCTTTAAAGATGGAAGTTTCTCGCAGGAAACCGGGTTCGATTATACAACGGCTTCTAATTCTGGTATGCAATTTCAGCCAGACCCCCCATGTGACCCAACGCTGGCTAAAATTAATAATAAGTGGTTCCTGTATTATGGAATCCACACGAAGGGGATAAACTACGCTACGCTGGAAGGGTGAGGAGTAGTGCAGGTCAAAGCTGATTGTGGACGTCATTCGTGCAATCCGTGTTCCAAGATTTATTCCGCCGCCAGCATCCTTCCCACGACCGCTTCCATCAACCTCTTGCTGTCAGCCTGCGAGTACAGGAGTCCGGCTTCAAGCTCATCGCAGACATGAAAGAAACAAGCATATCTGCCCGAATCTAGGAAAAATGTTTGGAGAAATAGTGATTTTGAGAAAACCGATGATATAGGGAATGTCATTAAAACCTCATGGCACCGCCCATCGCCGTAGCCCATATTAAGCAGTGTTACACAATCAAAAGTTTTATATAAGCTAATTGCAGATACTAATCGTGAGGATAAAATAATATGGTTGAAAAATTTACAGGCAAAGAAAAAAAAGGAGAGCATGTAGCAGACATCAAAAATACAGATGAGAGAGCAATATTATCTTACAAGGGCTCAGAACCTCCTATAGAACCACCCACTACGAAAAAAGGAAAAAAATAAAAACTTAGATTATATAATATTATGGGATTAGCAGATATTCCCACAAGTTTTGGTTCTTCTTTTTTCATAAGAACTTTTTTTCCAGCGTCGATAGCAACAGCCCTTTATTCATTTGCATTTTATGAGATTCTAAAGAATTCTTTTTGGTTTACGCTTAGTTTTGAAAATAAAATTTTAGTTTTGATCATGATCTCATTGCTCATTGGTATATTATTGAATATTTGTGATATTTATATATATCAGCTATATGAAGGGATTTGGGGGTGGCCAAATTTTTTGAAAAAATATTTTCATTCAAGACTTGTAATGAAATTTATAGAATATGACACTGAATTGAAAAAGAAAACTGAAGAAAAAAATAAGCTTGAAACAAATATCGAAAATTTAAATAATACTGAAAAAGAAAGAGCTGAAGAAGAATTGTGGCTATTAAATAAAGATATCTCAAAATTGTCTGCTGAACTAAGAAAATTCCCATATAATCCAGATTATAACAGATTTTGTCAAAGATATCCTGAAAAACCAACAGAATTTGGTAATGTTATAGAGGAGTATGAATTATATTCGGAAAAACAATATGGAATGCATATGATGGTTTTTTGGCAACATCTTTGGTTTATCATACCCAAAGAATTAAGAGACGATTTGGACTTACGTAGCGCCAAAGCTGATTTCAGTGTATATATGTCTATTTTATTACTCTTTTTTTTACCGATTGGAACAATTGGGTTCTGGTTTCAATCTAATACTTGGTATCAAGTCTTTTCTTGGAATCTGCCGATTTATTCAATAGTTGCTATTGTATTTTCCATTCTCGGTTGTTATATATTTTATAAAGTATCGATTTCAGAGCATAAGGTTTATGGTCGATATATCAAAGCTGTATTTGATCTCTACAGATTTGATTTGGCATCTAAATTAGATATTGGAATAAGTAAATCTCCTGACCTTGAAAAAAAGGAATGGAAAAAGCTAAGGAATTATTTTTTAGATTATCGATATTTCTAATTATGTAAAAATACATCGCTCCAACATTGAGATTTTCCATTGAGACAAATTTCCAACATTTAATCGCCATAATCAAATATCTATTCTAAACATGTATCATCTCGCCAGCATTCTCCCCACAACCGCCCGAATCAATCTCTCGCTGTCCGCCTGCGAGCACAGGAGTCCGGCTTCGAGCTTATTGCATAGGGACATGAGGCTGGTTACCATGGCTACGATGCGGCGCACTTTAGGTCAAAATTGGCAATCTAAATTTATATCAGTTCTGCTGTTTTCCTGACAAAGTTTTCAGTAGCATCAAGTGCTTTTCCCGTGCTGTGCGACCCGAATAGGATTATCTTTGAAACTTTCAATCTTTAAGCAAAACAAACACTTATTTTCATAAAAAATTACGAGCAACGGCACCGTTATAAATCTAAGTTAATTCTCTTTTTAAGATTTTATGTGCAATATTAAGCTGTTTAAATTTCTCAGTGTCCCCGGTAGGCATATCAGGATGTAATTCTTTTGCCATAGTTTTGTATTTTTTACTAATAATCTCCAGATCGTTCGACTCAGGGGCAACGCCAAAAAACTTTCGTGCCTCTTTGCGCTTATCATCAATATCTGAATCCTCCCTGAACTCTGAAATAAAATCGTCAAAAGTTTTTTTTTCGGAGAGAACAAGGTTGGACTCAATCTCGATTACCTTGAACAGAACATGGAGATTATCAACGAATTTACTCTGCATGTTATGACTGTAATACATTCGATGGCCGCAATAGTACCAGGTCGCAGAGGCTTTGGCTTTTTTTATAGCTACATTTTCAACAGGGACATCAATATCATTTTCGTTGACACCGATACTTCTTAAAAGCATGACAATATTATTTTTCAATTGCAAGGCCCTTCGATTATGAGCATTTTTAAAAATAACCGTCTCTATTTCGTGTCCTTTTATTATTACCATTTAATTCACTCATTTTCGTTAGTTGCAGCCATGCCTATCAACACCAATGCACTTAGAATATTAAAATGTGACATAACGGATATGAATATCCGTTACGTCGGGAACCCGCTGGCGCCAAGGTTTTATAATTTTAGCTTAATACAACCGTCTGCGCCTGTTACGCTGCTGCCCTCTTCTAACAACATGCTTATTCGTATTTGGCTTGTTCATCCTTCTTTCAGGCTGCCTGATAGCGATCCTCTCAAAAGCAGGTAATATCTCTTCCTTAATATCCACATCATTTTCCTTCAAGACGGCTGAAAAATTATCATAATCATTTCTTGAAAGGATATTTATTGCCTTACCTTCAGCTCCTGCTCTTGCAGTCCTTCCTATCCTGTGGATATACTGCTTGCTCTCACGGGGAATATCGTAATTATAGACATGAGAAACACCCTCGATGTCAAGCCCTCTTGCAGCCACATCCGTGCATACAAGGACACAGGATTTCCCTGAATGGAATGACCTCATGACATCGTTCCGTTTGCCCTGGGGTAATCCGCCATGAATAGCTTGGGCGTCTATACCTGAAAATCGTAAGTTCTTTGCAACTTTGTCCGTATTTCTCTTGGTATTGCAGAAAACCATAACAAGGTCTGAGTCCTCATGCTTCAGCAAATGCACAAGTAATGAAAGCTTCATCTCATCCCCAACCTCATAATAGGTCTGGACCAGTTTTTTCGGGTCAACAAAAGAATCAACCGAAACCTGGAGCGGTTTTTTCATGTGGCTTCGGGAAAGCCTGACAACATCTTTTGTTATCGTTGCAGAGAAAAGAAGAGTCTGCCTATCAGCCGGGCATTTTCTTATAATTCTTTCCACATCGTCTTTAAATCCCATATCAAACATGCGGTCTGCTTCATCAAGCACAAGTGTTTTTACATTGCCAAATCTAACGGTACCTCTTTCGATATGGTCAAGTATCCTCCCGGGGGTTCCGACGACTACATCCGCATTCTTTAATCCCTTTATCTGCGGATTGATTCCTACGCCGCCGTAGACCGCAATGATTCCTAATGGCCTGTATATTGAGAATTTAATTAAAGCTTTTGCGACCTGCTCAGCCAGTTCTCGTGTGGGAGTCAGGACTAAAGCCTGGATACCTTTTCCTTTTTCAGAATTTTGTAAT
>JAPZAO010000161.1 GCA_027460615.1 Candidatus Methanoperedens sp. | reverse complement strand
GGAGAACATCCTCAATCCCTGAGAAATATTTCTCGCTCTGCCAGAAACCCGCTAAGTAGACGTCACTCGGAGTCACCAAGATGCTTGGATTGTACGGCCTCAAGCGAGGTTCATAGAAAATCGAGGGGCGGATCGAAAGTTCCAGAAGCTCGATCCATTGCACACCCTTCCGAACTGCCCTGTTACGGACGGGCAAATTCCGCGGCACCCACTTCAGCTTCGCAATGTCCGCAAGGGTTGCCAACGAACCATTTATGCGGTAATGATTCAGGCAATAGTGACGAGACTTGTCAGTTTCATAGTAGCGTATGTCAAATTTGATCGTGGTCCCGCGATGGATGGACAGTCTTCGAGCAGCAGCATATTGAAAGAGTTGATTTCCGATCCCTCCAGTGATCCTTACGATTATCATACTTCGGCGCCCTGTCGTACGATTGCGATTTCATCGAAGTTGACGTTCATCCAAATGCTTCCCGCGCCAAATCCCCATTGCTCATTATTGAAAAGCATTGGCACTCCCCGGCGAAGCATCTCTGTAGTGTCCCTCAACCACTGTTCATAATCATCGTGATGAATATTGGGGTCTTAGAGATTTGAATCTCAATGAAACGACCCCGTGTAACTCCCTGAACGCTCAATCTTTGCGGGGGTAGGATATCTGATTCAGCTTCAGCTCATTCCATTCACTTCACAGCCGTGATCAGCATGAACCAACCGAATCTATTCATGATTGCCTTCAGTCGAGACGGGAGAACTATGTGCTGGGAGATGTAGAGAAAAGCGAATAGTTTCGTTAAGTCATAGGACGTAATAACCGGGTTAGCAACCACGTTCCTGAACTTCGAGAACATTCTCTTCGCTTGATTGACTGAATAAGCCTTCGTACCAGGGCTCTCTTGGTTCTTACTCAGGAAAGAATCAAGTGAGTCAAAATGTCCCGTCAGAAAACCCTTCCTGATCCATAGATGCAGCGATACGAGTGAGATCCTATGGTACAGCATTGCTTTCAGTTCCCCACTATTTCTTAGCACACGGTACACCTGATGAATAGCTGCTTGGGTGTCGGCGACGTGATGCAGTACGCCAAAGCTATACGCTAAATGAAAAATGCCTGAGCGAAACGGCAAGTTCTCAGCATCGCCAAGTATGAGAGCAGCGACTAGGCCTTTTTCTCGGAGCCTAGTCTTGCATATCTATACCGTGTAAACTGAGGTTTCAGTTTATCCGTGTCATCTGTGTTCTGTTTAAACTAAAACTCATAAAAAATCATTGGTTCTTTGGAAAACGACACATATCGAGCCAGTCAAACTCCTTAACCGATGACCAAAGAATGAATTTTAAAACTCCTTTCTTTTTTGTATGTTTGTTATCTTTGTCCTTTTCCTGGAGACCGCGGCGGCAGGTAAGGGACAGGAATGAATTCCACTGAAGGACGGCGCTGCCCTGCCTGCGGATAAAGTTCCATCAGGTCGTAAATCTCTTTCGGCACCTGGTCATTCACCGGCAACCCCAAATCCCTTGCCTGTTCAAAATCAATCGGATAGTCGTGCGTCCAGCGCCCCTCGCTCAGGGTCTTGGCAAGCTCTGCGGCTTTTTCTTTCCCATGCTGTTCAAGGAGGAGATTATAAACCGTATTATAAACCTGGTCAATGGCTTTCCTTGCCACGTCGCCCAGGATAAGGATATGGTCATCACGGTTCGGATTAGGCTGTTCCAGCGCCTTCAGGATCGAGGCTGCAGGATAGTAGTTCTGCTGTCCTCCAAGCTGCGGGTCAACCGGGCCGAGCACGGCATTGTTATCAAGAACAATCTCATCTGCGGACAGCGCTACAAGAGTACCGCCTGACATGGCATAATGGGGGATAAATACCGTGACTTTGCCTGTGTGGCGTTTAAGGGCGCAGGCTATCTGTTCCGAGGCAAGAACGAGTCCTCCGGGCGTGTGCAGTACAAGGTCTATGGGCATCTCAGGCGGTGTCAGGCGGATAGCCCGGAGCACTGCTTCGGAATCCTCGATGTCGATGTAGCGGGCAATCGGAATGCCCAGGAAACTCATGGTCTCCTGGCGGTGTATCATCGTGATAACCCGCGACTGGCGCTTCTTTTCCATGACCTTTATGGTCGCCATCCGCTTCCCTGTCAGGATGCTCCTCATTATGAATGGGAAAAAGAACGATAGAAGAATCAGTATCCACACTACATTCACTAAATCGCTGATATTGATATTCCCGATTAGCATTTCCTGACCTCCCTTGATTAATATTGAATCGCAAACGTATTAATAACTTTTTACATGCGAGGAGGAAAGTTGATGGAAAGTCGATTTAAAGTTAAAAAACGGAATCAAAAATAAAACAGATACACCATATTGAAGAACTTATGCTGTTATTTCCGCAAACTCATTAACAGGACATGCCTTCAAGCCCGCTGTACTTATTGATTATCGGGCAATCGTAATTATTCTCAGCTTCACAATAGCCTATAATCTCAGCCTGTGTGGGCTTATGGTATTTCGGGTCAAGCATACAACGTGCGTTTTTGAAATGCTGGCAAACCATAGGTTACCTCTAATGCCATACTGTCGAACATATTTATAAGCTTAATCAATACGTCCCTGCCGCAAGACTCCGACTTCAACTTAAGGATTATGAAAATACCTGTAAACAGCATCTGCATCCTTCTTCCTCATCCCCGGCACTTTCCCAATCTCCGAAACCCTAGCCTCCTTCAACTTCTCAACCGACCCGAAATGCCGCAGAAGCGCCTGTTTCTTCTTCTCCCCGATTCCCGCTATCCCATCCAGCGCCGACTCCCGAAGCTTCTTTCCCCGCAATTTCCTGTGGTATCCCAGGGCGAACCTGTGCGCTTCATCCCTTATCCTTTGTAATAACTGAAGCGCAGGCGAGTCTTTTGGCAAAATGACCGGCGTCTCTCTTTCAGGGAGAAAAATATACTCAAACTCCTTGGCAAGCGCCGCTGTGTTGAGCTTCAAACCAATTCGGGAAATGGCAGAAAGAGCAGCGTTTAACTGCCCTTTTCCCCCGTCAACCAGAACAAGGTCAGGCATTTTTTTCCCTTCCTCTTTCCTTCGCGAGTATGCGCGTCCCACGACTTCTCCCATCATCGCAAAATCATCCGCGCCTTCAATCGTTTTTATCCTGAACATACGGTAATTTTTCTTGTCAGGCTCACCATTCGTAAATGCAACAAGGGAACCGGTCGCATTGGTTCCGCTGATGTTTGAAATATCAAATGCTTCTATTAAAGTGGGCGCAGCAGGTAGATTAAGGGCTTTCCGGAGGTCAAGGAGCGCTTCATTTTTACCCTTGCTTTCCGCGGCCATTTTCATAGTCAGGAGCAGCCTGGCATTCTCCTCTGCAAGGTTCATCAAACCATTTTCGACTTTATTTTTTGGCGTTTTGGGCTTTGTCTCCTTCTCCTTGAGCCAGCGCAATATTGCCTCGTCTTCAATCTCGATCCGGATTATGATTTCCTGCGGCGGCTCGATGTCCTGGTAGTGTTGTTTGATAAAGCTTGAAAGCACTTCTGCCTCATCCGAGCCTGCCGTATTCACTGAAAATGTTTCCCGTCCTTTGAGCTTACCCTCGCTTATGTGGAATACCTGGATGCTGCCAATGCTGCCCGATATGGCATAAGCGATCACATCCTGCTCTTTTTTACCGGGCGCATTCACGCGCTGTCTCTCCGACAATTCCTCCAGAGCATTAACCTGGTCTCTTGTGCGGGCAGCCGCCTCATATTCCTGCCCCCCCGAGAGCCTTGCCATCTCATCTTTGAGAGACTGGATAAGCTGGCTTCGCTTCCCTTTCAGGAAGTCGGTTACATTCCTGATTATATCCAGATATTCCTCTTTCGTCACCTCGCCAAGACAAGGGGCTGCGCATTGTTTTATATGATAGTTCAGGCACGGTGGGCAGGGCAGTTTCTTCTTGCACCGCCTGATGCCGAAACCTGATGCCATTCTTATCAGTTCCCTCACGGCTTTTGAACTGGGGTAAGGGCCGAAATACTGCGCCCCATCCTGCTCTCTTCTCCGGGCGATGCAAATCCTGGGATAATCCTCGTTTGTAATCTTGATAAAAGGATACGCCTTGTCATCCCTGAGGCGCACATTATAGCGCGGCCTGTGTTCCTTTATGAGATTTGACTCAAGGACGAGCGCCTCGACTTCATTCCCAGTAACGATATAATCAAGCCCTTCGATATTCTGCACAAGCATCCTTGTTTTAGGCGACCCCTGCTCCCTGAAATACTGGCTCACCCTCTCCCTTAGCGATGAAGCTTTTCCGACATAGATGACATTGTCATCCTTATCTTTCATCAGGTAAACGCCGGGAGAATCCGGAAGTTTTTTGGCATCTTCAATAGTTGTCATTTCCCTGTTTGATTAATAGACGCCTGTACAATAATTTTTTCGTATTGAAAACCGAAACCTCGCAAAGGATGAGATTCAGGCTTTGGGTAGGGAGAAGTTCATACATGGGCTGACATAATTGAAAAAACCACCACCACTCCCCAACCCGCCAACCTGTCTATAAATCGACAGGTTCATACATAAATTTGATAGTACTTAATATTTGCGGTCAAGCTCCAGTCTTTAACTCCAAGCGTTCAAAAAAAAAGATAAATGTTATATAACATTGAAGCGGTAATTATTGCCTATGCCTGATAGTTTTCTTGATAAAATCTTTGGTAACACAGCCCAATTAATTGTTCTTGAATATTTGCTCAATAACAAGGACAATGATACTTACCTGTCAGGGATTGCTGCGGAAACAGGTCTTTCGCATTCGACGGTATCAAGGGTTATCGAGCCTCTTCTTGATTTGAAAATCATAAAAGAGACGCCTCTTGGCAAACAGATCAGGGTTTTTAGATTAAACAACGATAATGAACTCACAAAATACCTGCTTAAGTTCAATAATGATTTAAAAAATATGATGAATGGCGGTAAAAAACATGAATAAAGATCCCATTGATGATAAAATCATTGAATTATTGAAGCATGATGGAACGGCATCAAATCTTGAGATTTCAAGAAAACTCGGGATATCAGAGGAAGATGTTAAAAAAAGAATCGGGAATTTATCAGAAACAAGGCCAAAAGTGCTGATAGTTGATGACGAAATGGACACACTCCTTCCTTTAAAGAAGTCTCTTGAAGCCGGGGGCTATATAGTAGTTGAAGCCTTAAACGGGCAGGAGGCGCTGAACATGGTAAAGGATGAGATTCCTGATATAATCCTACTTGACATAATGCTTCCGGGAATGGATGGTTATGAGGTATGCTCCCGGTTAAAAAATAATGCTCTCACAAAGAATATCCCGATAATCATGCTCACTGCAAGGGATAATGTCAAAGAGAAGGTGAAAGGTCTTGAAACGGGCGCAGATGATTATGTAGCCAAACCTTACAATCTCCATGAACTGAAAGCCCGGATAAAAAGCGTGCTGCGGCGTTCAAGAAACATGTAATTCGAAAGTGGGGATTTGTGAGAATACGGACTGAACTTATTATTTTTTTCCTTATTATAGCCATTATACCACTGTCTGCAGTCGTCTACCTGTCATACGATTACAGCAGGGAAGCCATACGCGATACTGTGATGACAAACCTGCTCGGGGCAACTGAAAATAGCGGTAATGCGATAGATAACTGGATGGACGTGAGAAAGGATGACATCCGCGTGATATCAAGGTCAATGGAAATTAATACGGAAAAAGACGAATTAAAGGATTACCTTGCAACTTATGAAAGTGAATATGAGGGGGTTTACGAGGAATTCTTTTTGCTTGACCCTGATGGAAATATTACATTCTCGACTCTTAATCGCACTGGAAATGCCGCTAATGTGCCTTATTTCACAGAGGCTTCAAAAGGGAAACTGTATATTTCTGATGTTACTCTTTCCGAAATTAACGGATACCCCGAGATAATACTGACCAACCCTGTTATGAAAAACGGGACTATCGCAGGGATACTGGCTGCAAGAGTGAGCATGGAAAACCTATACAGAATACTTGAAAATATTGATATCGGGAAATATGGCGAAATATTTATTGTCAATAAAGACGGCGACATAATCTTTCATAATAACCGCTCTGAGATTCTGCACAAAAATGTAAACAATAATTTCGCAGTAAAAGAAGTAACTTACGAAAAGAATGGCATAAACGAATATGTGAATTATAAAGGTGAAAAGGTTCTCGGTTCCTATTACTGGCTGCCATTATACAGATGGGGGCTGGTAGTTGAAAAAAATACTGATGAGGCGTATTCCGGAGTCTTGAACCTTGAACGCCGGATGGTAAGCATCTCCACTTTTGCCGTTATCGCCGTTATTCTCGTTGCAATCATTATTTCCCGGAGAATCACAGGGCCCATAAAATCCCTTGAAGAAGGGGCAGCCGGCCTGCTTTCCGGGAATTTCAAACCCGTACCAGTTTCTTCAGGCAATGAGATTGGAAAACTGACAAAAATATTCGATGATACAGCCCTCGAATTGCTGGAAATCAGGAAAAAACTTGAAGCTAAAATCGATGTTGCAAATAAAGACCTGGAACAAAAAAATAAAGAACTTATTGCAGCGAATGAAGAATTAAAAAAACTGGATGAACTGAAATCCGATATCATCTCTCTTGTTTCCCACGAGCTGAAAACGCCTCTTTCGTCTATCAGGATTTCAGCCGAGTTTCTCGAATCCGAAGCCAAAAACGATCCGCAAGTCCGAAAAGAGATGCTCGAAATAATAATAAGGAATATCGACAGGCTGACACGGTTGATTAACGATATCCTTGACCTCTCAAAGATTGACACAGGAAAGATGGAACTCCAGTTAGAGCGTGTGGATATTAATGAGATAGTGAATACCGCCATTGAGAACAATAAACTTCTTTCCATGAAAAAGAACATATCAATAACTGCGGACATCCCTGGAAATATATCTCCGGTTCTCGCGGATAGGGAAAAGCTTATTATTGTTATGAATAATCTCCTTGAAAACGCCCTGAAGTTCACCCCCGATGGCGGAAGCATCGTTTTGTCTGCAAAAGACGATACGGATAGTATTGAGGTCAGAATGAAAGATACAGGCATAGGGATAGAAAAAGAGAAACTTGAAAAGATATTTGAGAAATTCTATCAGGCTGACAGTACTTCAAGAAGAAAATTCGGCGGCCTGGGGCTTGGTCTTTCAATAGCCGGCGGGATTATCCGGGCGCACGGAAGCGAAATACGTGTGGAGAGCGAGATTGGATGCGGCAGTACTTTCAGTTTCAGGTTAAAGAAGGCGGAAAAATGAAAAGTTATATTTACATTATCATAATCGGCTTGCTAGTATTATCGGCAGGCTTTGTGGTTTACGAAAAATCCCATACCCAAAAGTCAATAACCGTGGTTTCCATGACGGCCGATGAGATGTCGGCAAATCTTGCAAACGGGACGATTGCAGGTTTTATTTCCTGGGAACCATATCCTGCAAAAGCTGTAGATGAGGGTTACGGCAGGTATCTTGTTAATTCCAGTGACATCTGGGAGAACCATCCGTCGTGCGTCCTGGCAATCTCCGAAGACCTGAAGGATGAAGACATGATAAGAGCGCTTGTATGGGCTGAGGTAAAGGGCGCAAGGTTTATCAACAATCCCTCAAACCGAGAAAAGGTCCTGAAATACGGGCAGGAATTTTCAGGGCTTGATAGAAATGAGGTCTCTTCAGCTATTGGTAATACGGTTTACATCGAATACCCGGACGTAAGCCAGGTAAAAAAAGCCATTGATATACAGGCTAAAGCCGGGACTTTCACAAATACAATAGAATCACTAGGGTACAATAATACAGACGAATTTCTTTCGGGTATGTTCGTTGATAAGTATTACAACGACATAAGCAAAAAGCTCAACGAAGACCCGAACTGGACGCCCCCGGCTGTTAATGTTAATGGAAGCCTCAGATTCGGATATATTGAGGGGAATATACATTATCTGTCGATGTACATAGCCCAGAAGGAAGGTTATTTCGAAAAGGCGGGTCTTATTCCCGGGAAGAATGTCCAGTTCGTGGCTTACCGCAGCGGCAGGGCAATAACAGACGCGTTCAAGCACCGCGATGTTGATGCGGCAACCCTCGGCAGTACAGTTCTTTTAAGGTTCAGGATAAACGATAACGGCAGGATACATATCGTCAACGGGGTGAATTCCGGCGGAACATCGCTTGTTGTGAGAGCGGATTCGGATATCAGGTCAATAAATGACATGGACGGGCTTAAGATTGCCACACCGGGTTTTGGCACGTGCCAGGACACCTTAATGAGGAAGATGTTTGAAGGGTTTGAATTCAAAACGAATTAGCAGCGCCGGTTAAACATTTAGAACCACGTTCTTAAATAATCATAATCCTGAATAAAAAGCTTCGGGTCTGGGTCTGAACAGGATTTATCCCGTCAATCCTGTTATCCCGTCTAAAAATGATACGTCAAGATTTGAAATTATGGATATTTACGAACCTTGCTATAGAACCTTTTTCAGGTATTGACCCGTGTAAGACCCCGATGTATTTGCGACCTTTTCGGGTGTCCCCTCGGCGACGATTCGCCCGCCGTTATCTCCCCCTTCGGGGCCAAGGTCTATTATGTGGTCAGCCACTTTTATCACATCAAGATTATGTTCTATGACCACCACGCTGTTCCCCGCATCCACGAGCAGGGAGAGCATATCGAGCAGTTTCTGTATATCTGCAAAATGAAGCCCGGTCGTGGGTTCGTCGAGGATATAAAGAGTCCTGCCCGTACTTCTTTTACTGAGTTCCGAAGAAAGCTTGATGCGCTGCGCCTCACCGCCTGAAAGGGTGGTGGCAGGCTGGCCGAGCCTGATATACCCCAGCCCGACATCAAAAAGCGTCTGAAGCTGTCGTTTTATTTTCGGGATATTTTCAAAAAAGGTAAGCGCTTCCTCGACTGTCATGTCCAGCACCTGTGCGATATTCTTGCCTTTATAGGTTATTTCAAGGGTCTCGCTATTGAACCTTTTTCCGTGGCAAACTTCGCACGGCACGTAAACATCAGGCAGGAAGTGCATCTCGATTGTTATAATCCCGTCCCCTTTGCATGCCTCGCACCGCCCGCCCTTGACATTGAAACTGAAGCGTCCCGGCTGGTAGCCCCGCGCTTTTGAGGACTGGAGTTGAGCGAATATGTCCCTTATGGGTGTAAAAAGCCCGGTGTAAGTCGCAGGATTTGAGCGCGGCGTCCTTCCTATGGGCGACTGGTCTATTATAATTATTTTATCGATGTTCTCAAGCCCGATTATCCCCCTGTGTTTGCCTGGCTTTTCTCTTGCGTGATAGAACCTCCTGGCAAGAGCCTTGTAAAGAATGTCATTGACAAGAGTGCTCTTTCCCGAGCCAGAAACACCGGTAATACAGGTCATCACCCCGAGCGGTATGTTGACATCTATCTGTTTTAAATTATTCTCACTTGCCCCGACAATGGTTATTTTACCATTTGGCTTTCTTCGCCTGCGCGGGATGGCTATCATTTTCTTATGGCTGAGATAGTCGCCCGTAAGGCAATTTTCGCAATTTATAACATCATCGAGTGTCCCGGTTACAACCACTTCGCCGCCGTGAACGCCCGCGCCGGGCCCCATATCAACGATAAAATCAGCGCTGCGTATCATTTCTTCATCATGTTCCACGACTATCACAGTGTTTCCAAGGTCCCGCAGCTGTGTCAGCATGTGTATGAGCCTGCCGTTATCCCGCTGGTGAAGACCGATGCTGGGTTCATCGAGGATGTACAGCACGCCCACAAGGCTTGAGCCAATCTGCGTTGCAAGCCGGATTCTCTGGCCTTCTCCTCCCGAAAGCGTGCCAGCAGCCCTGTCAATTGTGAGGTAATCAAGCCCGACATCCATCAGGAACCCGAGCCTTGCCCTGAGTTCTTTCATAATAGGCTTTGAAATAAT
>JAPZAO010000160.1 GCA_027460615.1 Candidatus Methanoperedens sp. | reverse complement strand
GAAAGGAGGCTTATAACCAGAAGCGTAAGTAAAGACACGCGCCAAATGCTACTTTCAGGAATTAAATAGCTTTCTGTCGGAGGTTCGGATAAATTCTTAACCTTTGCAGAATATCCAGATGGCACATGGATATCAATGAGTTAAAATTCGAAGACGGCCTGATTACAGCAATAGCCCAGGATTATAAAACAGGCGAAGTGCTCATGGTCGCATTCATGGATAAGGAAGCCCTCAAAAAGACAATCGAAACAAAAAGAGGATACTACTGGAGCAGGTCAAGGCGCAAACTCTGGAAGAAAGGGGAAAGTTCAGGCCATGAGCAGATTATCCATGATATACTGATAGACTGCGATGCAGATGCCGTGCTGCTCAAAGTCGAACAAATAGGCGGCGCATGCCATACAGGTTACAGGTCATGTTTCTATCGAACGATTGAAGGTGAGGTAATCGGTGAGAAGTTGTTTGAACCTGATGAAGTCTATAAAAAATAATAATGCCTAAATCGATACATTTAAATCCTCAAAAAGACTTTTTCTTATTGGAGACTGTCATCCCAAGGGATGCCATTGATTTAAATGAACAAAAAAATAACTGAAATCCATCAAAAACGGCCAGCCTTGATAAATGGGGGAAAAAAAGAGGCTGAAGAACTTGAATCGTGGATGATTGAAGAATTCTTCGTCCCATATCAAGCGTCATAATCCTGACCAGTTGGGGGAAAGTATGGAAGTAATGGGAGTTTGCAGTATCTGCGGGCGTCCGGGAAAGCTATCCACATGCATGCTGTGCGGAAGCCTTGTTTGTCCGCAATGCATGTCAAAAGAAGGAGTCTGCGTCAGATGTTTGCGAGGCAGGTCCTATTCGGCTTCGAGAGAATAGAAATACCGGGATGAGATAGAATCGGTAATCGTCTTAAGGAGAAGGGGTTTTGATTTTTCATCTTCTGCAACAATACCAAGCACTCCCAGCGGTATTGAAGTGCTTGCATGGAACGGCCCGCCTGTAACTTCCCCCCAATCCTCGAACGCTTTCCTGAGGATATTTTTCATATTGAGCTCCATATTTTCAGATTCTGCGTAAATATGAATTCTTGAAGCATCCACCGCGAACACAAGAGCGGTTGAAACTCCTTCAATGTCCAGCATATATTTGCAGACTTTCGGAATCGTGCCCGGGTCTTTGACAAAACCCACGGTTGTAAAGAGATAAGCCCCTTTAATTATCTTGTTGTCTATAGCGCGGGAAAGATCAGAAAATGTCTCAAACCTGACAGAGGGATGCTCAAGGCTTACCAGTAATTCCATATCTACATATTTGTGGATATGCCAGTATGCTTCGATATCCTCAAGCGTGAAGTTGGTTATCAAAGTCCTGGTTTTGTCCCTGATGGCAAAGAGAAGGAGGGTTGCCAGTCTTTTATCTATTGCCACACCGAGTTTATTTAGATATTCAATCAATATGCTTGATGTGGTTTCTGTGGTTCTTATATCACGGTAAGCGCAGCGTATTCCTTCTATATTTCCAAGCGTATGCCCGATTACGATTGAAGGAGTGATTTTTTCGCCTGTTAACTCTGCTGGCATCAAATCAACAAAAGCCGTTTCCATCCGGGGCTGTGTGATTGCCTCGACTTTTATCACATCGTCGCCCAATACATTGATAAGTGTCTTGTTCTGGATTACCCCAGTATAATATATATCGGCGTCCATGTTGTAATATTCTGCTATATGTTTTAATGCAAGAGAGCTTGCCAGGGAATCCGAGTCAGGATTATTTCTGGTATAAATTGTAAGTCTCTTGCCCGGCTGTGATAACAGCTTTTTTAAAGCCCGCCGTTTCCAGAATGTAAAACTTTTGAACATTTTATCCTGATTTGGTTATCCTGTTGGATATATGTTTTGCAAAAATGTGCGGAGTGCATCAATTTATAAGTGATGGAACCTCGACCTCGACTCCCTGGCTAAATGCTCTTCTTGAAGCTTTTCGCGGGTCTTCGCAAATAAATCCCTGATTCGCGCTTCATCGCACTGAGGGTCATCCCCGGCGCACTCCCTGTTTTCCCTGCATTCCCCTGCAAGGTGAAGAGCACGCACCTCAAGCGCAGGGAGCGTGTCTTTCAATGTATGTTCCAGCCACGCATCGTCCTTGGACAGCACTCCTACGAACATCGAAGAGAGAACATCGCGTTCTATGGTTTCAAGCCTTTTCCTTGTACTGACAGTTCCCATTGAAAAGTATTTTGATTTATTGAAATATAAAACTTGGCTTAATCGCTGCGACATGAGTTATGATATTTCTGCAAGACCACTTTTTAGGGAGGTTGTGGGACGGATGCTGGCAGGGTAGCATTTTTGAAACAGACTGCTTTATCTATTATAAATGAAATAATCTAGTTAAGTGAATTAAATGGTTGTTGACATAAAAGAAGCATATACTCTCATGGAGTTTCTAAAGAAATTAAAACCAGAAACAGGCGTGCATGTAGCTTCGCAAATGGTTGGAAAATTCAAAGGAATCATCCCTGAAGGCAGAAGCAGCGTGGATTTTTTAAAGAAAGTTCGTGAAAGTCAATATGACTAAAATTTACATTGATACGAATATTTTTTTTAATGTTTGGAATGAAGAGATAGACCAGAAGAGTGGAAAAGAACTCTGGAAAAGTTCCAGGGACCTGCTCGAAAAAATCGAAAGAAATGAATTTGAGGCAATAACCTCAATTACCACAATAATGGAAATAGTCCATGTTTTCAGGGTAAGGGGCAAGGATTATAACGAAGCTATAGAAGATGTCAAGAGACTTAATGTCAGTATTAATGCACCGGACTCCTGGGTTATGATCAAAGCGCTGGAATACCAGATGGAATATGAATTAGATCCTTATGATTCAATAGCTTTTGCAATTGCCCAAACCGCCGGATGTGAGATTTTCGTTACGAGGGACGAAAAAATCATAAAGAACATAAGACCGAAAATGCGCGGCGCAAAGCCAGAAGAAATTTTGGATTGAACCTCAGATAAACAAGATTTAAATCAGCCTCTATTTCGATAAGTATATTTGCTTTGGAGTTTTATTAACGCCCAGTTCCAAGAAAGTGGATAATTTCTAAAAAAGGATGATTACCTCTCCAATCGCCTGAAATAATCCACTAATGGAAAGAACCGGGCTCGTGGTCTAGTTGGTTATGACGTTTCCTTGACATGGAAGAGATCCGGAGTTCGAATCTCCGCGGGCCCATTTAAAAGGATTTTTTTGATATGCTTTTACTTGCCAAAAATCCCTTGAATCAGGGTTAAAACCCTTTAAACCTGGCAACTTCCCCGATATCCCTCCGTGGGCTCCTGAACTTATTCTGCGGATGCTGCGTATCGCTGTAGCCAAGAGCAATTCCGATTATGATGGACAGCTCTTCCGGGATTTCCAGTTCTTCACGGATTAGCTCAGGATAAGATACCAGCATAAAAGCAGGTATCGAGCCGAGATTATATTCCTGTGCCTCTAACATAATACTCTGGGCCAGCATTCCGATATCGAATACCGACCAGGGCGTGAGGGTGCGGTCCATGCACAGGTAAATGATAACAGGCGCCCCGAAAAACTTGGCGTTCGCCTCAGAAAATGCCTGTCTTGCGGCTTTGTCATCGCGTTTAATTCCAGCGAGACCAAAGCGCTTCGTCCCCAATTCCTCAATGCGCTTTTGATGGGCTGGAATCCAGAGTTCGGGTCTTGGTAAATCCGATTTACGGGGCACATCTTTCTTAAAATTTGCAAGATAGCCCTGCCGCAGCCTCTCCAGCGCCTCCCCGCCTGCAACGAATATCTCCCACGGCTGGGTATTTGCCCATGAGGGCGCGCGGGTTGCGGCTTCCAGTATCTTGAGAATCGTTTCCCTGTCAACAGGGTCAGGTTTAAAGGCGCGGGTGGAATAACGGGAATTCAGGGCTTCCGTGACGTTCATGAAAATATCTCCTTTTTCCGACCCCAAGGCCGGAGCGTTTCTGTCATTGCGTGTGTTATATTTTTCTCATATCGGCTTAAATGTTTACCCATCATTCTTGTACATGTCTGCATCCTTTTCATGCGATTTCTTCGCACATAATTTTAAATATACGCGTTTGAATTAAACATCTCTTCACTTTTATGAGAATTACCATGAACTCTAACGTTGATAAAAAAACACAGAGAGACTACAAATGGACTGCCCTCACCGTAGCCTCTCTCGGAATGCTTGTCGGAATCCTCAATGCCAGCACCCTGATAATCGCCCTTCCAACCATGATGGTCAAGCTGAACACAGACCTCTTCGGGATAATGTGGGTGCTTATAAGCTACATGCTTATCATGACCATCCTCGCGCCCGCGTGGGGCAGGCTTGCAGACATCCACGGGCGGAAAAAGCTGTACGTTTACGGGCTGGCAGTGTTTACAGTCGGTTCACTGCTCTGCGGTTTATCTGCCAACATCGGCCAGCTTATCGCTTTTCGGGTACTGCAGGCAGTGGGCGGGTCGATGCTCGTGGCTAACGGCACAATAATAGTAACCGACGCTTTCAAACGGGACGAACTTGGAAAAGCAATGGGAATTCTCAGCATGATAATGGCGGCAGCTTTTGTTATTGGCCCCATACTCGGAGGTTTCCTCACAATGATAGACTGGCGGCTGAATTTCTTTTTTAATGTCCCCATCGGTATCGTTGTCACAGTGTGGGCGCATTTAAAATTAAAAGATATTGCGGTACTTCCCAAAGGGGAAACATTCGACTTCAAGGGAATGATATTGTTTACTATCGCCTTTGTCACGTCTATGATTTACCTCACTGCAGGATTTGTTCTCGGTTTGACATCTCTTCCAATGCTTCTGTCGCTTGTTATCGCGATTATAAGTTTTGCCGCTTTCCTGCGCGTAGAAAGGGTAGCAACCTATCCTCTCATGGATTTGAATCTTTTCAAGATAAGAATCTTCTCCTACGGACAGCTAAGCGCCCTCTTAAATTCCATAGCCAGGGGAGCGGTAATGATTCTCCTCATACTTTTCTTCCAGGGCCCCTGGGGCTATGACCCGCTTACGGCAAGCATACTCACCATTCCTCTTGCCGTGGGTCTTGCGATAACAGGCCCGATAGGCGGGGTGCTGTCGGATAAATACGGCTCAAGGAGCATAAGCACAATCGGGCTGGTTATATCCTTAGTCGGCCTCCTTGGTTTGGCGACTATGCATTACAACACCCCTTACTGGATACTTGCAGTATGGATGTTTATCAACAGTTTCGGTTCCGGGCTGTTCCAGCCCCCGAATACCAGCGCCATTATGTCGTCAGTCGCCCCTGAACGGCGAGGCGTAGCCTCATCCATGAGAGCGTTTTTCAATAGCGCCGGCATGGTGCTGAGCATGGGAATAGCTTTCCCGCTGATTATGGGAACTATTTCTATTCCACAGATGATGGATATGTTCGTCAGGGGCGGTGCAAGCATGCCTGTAGCCGTGCAGGAAGCCTTTACAGGAGGTATAGCCGCCGCATTTATCGTCGCTTCGATAATCACCGTGCCAGCAATTATTGTCTCAGCCATGCGTGGAACCGGAGATGTAAAAAGTAAATAAACAGCGTTTATTTACAGGAAATATAAAATCACAGGGAGCATTATTACGCCCATAAAATAAAGGCTTATGATATTAAGTAGATTCATGGAGCAGAAAGCTAAGTGCGGTTTCCGCCGGCCATACTATGGCAGTGAAGGAACTGCGATACGAAAAACTAGAGAGGACTTTGAGCAGGTACACCAGAGCATGAAGAAAACCTATCCTTCATTTGTGGAGGGCTGGTAAATGCAGCAGCCAAATAGAAACGACCCCTGCCCTTGCGGATCAGGTAAAAAGTATAAAAAGTGTTGTTTAGATAAGGAGAATCAAAGAAAAGCCGAAATGCAAACTCGATTTAATCTTGAGTTTTTAAAGGGCGAGCCAAAGTTGATTAAACTATTGGATATTTACGTAAAAATCGCCTCCTTTTTTAAGTGCTCAAAATGTGGAAAATGTTGCAGAGAAAACCCCCCAGACTTATTATCAGACGAATACCAGCATTTTGATGATAAATTAACTGTTTGGGAGGATGGTTTTGTCGCTCTTAAAAAACCATGCCCTTTTCTTGTTGATAATACCTGCAAAATACACGACCATAAGCCAAGGATGTGCCGATTTGTACCATTCCAACTGGGTGAGCAAACAGACCCTATTGTGATAGATGATTGCGAACTTGGTAAAGAGATATTAGAGATGTATTTTCTGTTCTTAGAAGAAACGGACTTAGGGGAGAATGATTCTATTGAGGATATAATGTATCCCCTTGCTAAACTCCAGCGAGCAAAAGTTTTTTTAAACTGGCTGGAGAAAGAGAAAATCACACTGGGTTTCACATAAAATAATTCACCGACAGATTAGCTCGATTTACGGGATTATGACGGGGCCGATTTATTAAATAGATTCAAACAATCTAAAAGAAATACAATATCACAGGAAGCATTATCACGCCCATAGCATGTGTTTTTCTTATTTTGGCATATGAAGCTATCATCCCGACTGATGTGGATATTAAAAACACAATAAACCCGAACCAGCCAGTGAACATGAACGCCATTACCGAAAGCCCGATCAGTACAGCAGCGCATAATTTTGAATAATTTATCGTTGACAGGAACCCTGAAATCTTGTCTCCAAGATAAATGGTCGTATAATATGAAATCACGGAAACATAAACGATAACAATCAATAAGACAATAATAACTGAAAAATCCCATTCGTTTACATTGATAAGTTTATCAATCGAAACCATTGCGCCGCTTCTTGCCTTCCCGATGATATACAGGGCAACAAGGCTAAAAACCGCATTGGCTGTATTGGCGCTGCTTATTGATACCATAAATTCCTTTGAGGAATCCGTATCCTTTTCTTCGCGAACTAACAGCCTTGCAATTATCGTGCCAACCGTCGATGACACGCCCGGAAGCCATGCCACGAATGAACCCGCCGCGCTTCCTGTGACCATACCCCTCACAATCCTCTTCGCCGGCAGCGCAAACCTGCATGTTTTCTGCTGCGGCGGGATTTCGGATTTTGTCATGAGGCTGATAACGAGCATGGAAGCGCCAAATATCCCTGAAAGAAGAGGAAGGAGGATAGACGGCTCGCCGAACGTTATAAGAGGCTGCATCAGCGCCGCATTATCAAATGCAAATATCCCCAGCATGCCCGAAATAAAAAACAGGAGGAGAGCATACAACTTGAATTTAAGATGCACGAGCGACCCCTGTCCTTCCACCATCTCGCCGTTTTCGGTGGCTATCATCAGGATTACTATCAAAACGAGAATCCATCCGATATACGGGCTTATTGTTCCGTAGATATTCATGAAGAAAAAAGCCAGAGGCAGCGCCATTATTAAAGACACCACCACAGCGCCAGCGCTCCCAAGTGCAGATAACCGCACAGCTTCTGCGCCTCTTCCTTCCATGAGGAGCGCATGGCCCGGAAGGACGGCAAGGGCGGTGTCGGCTTCGGGCGCGCCGAGAAAGACTGAAGGGATAATATCAAGGAAGGTGTGCGCTATGGAATTTGAGAGGATAACCACAGCGATGTAGAAAGGCGCAAACCCGATGCCCTGGAAAAATGGAGAGAGTGCCACAAGTACCAGGGCGAAATTATTGACGTGGATGCCGGGAGTGAGACCCGAAATGATACCGAGGAAGAAGCCGAAGAAAATGGAGATGAGGAGAAGTGTGAGGGAGATTTCAATCATAGTTCTGGCTTCTACTGAATTGCTTAATAAAAAGCATTTGTTTTAAGTTTTACTTATCTTTGCGACCTTTGCGCTCTCTGCGGTGAATAAAAACAAATACCACAAAGCACGCGAAGAACGCAAAGTGTTAATATAATACTTTTAAAAATCAGGTTTGTAACAAGCAGTAAGTGGCGAGGTTAAGTATAAAGGGATTAAACCAAATCTAACCATGATGAACTTCCAGATTCTTGATGCCGACTACACTTACAGCGAAAATAAGCCTGTAGTAAGGCTCTATGGAAGAGACGACTCTGGAAATAGCGTCTGCTGCATGGTTCCCGGCTTTGAACCGTATTTTTATGCAAAAGCCGAGCCTGAAATGGCAGCGATTCTACAGGATAAATTCAAAGAGCACATAAAAAGGATTGAGCCCGTTTTCCGTTTTGAACCTGTAGGCTATTTCAAAAACAAAACCGGCATGTTAAAAATCATCCTCTTTGACCCGAAAAGCGTACCCATCATCCGCGATGATGTCAGAAACTTAGTGGAAGACGTGTATGAAACTGACATTCTTTTCAGGAACAGGTACATGGTGGATACAGGGCTTGGCGGCATGAGCTGGGCAAATGCTGAACCGGAAGGGGATTTGATAAGTAATGAGGTTTTAAGCAGCATCAAAATAACTTCAGGGAAAGTTGAACCCCTGGATATCCTGCGAAATGCGCCGCTTCGGCATCTTGCTTACGATATCGAATGCCTGCCATTAAACGGCGCAATGCCAACTCCTGAAAATTCACCTATCGTCCTTATGAGCCTCGCTTTTTCTCCCGATTTTGAAGGTAAGAAAACACTTGTACTCGTTGGGAAGGATGCACGAATAGAAGGTGAAACCGAGAGCTGTGGCAGCGAAGAGGCGATGCTGAGAAGGTTTTTCGAGATAGTGAGAGAGTACGACCCTGATATCCTTGTGGGTTATAACTCCAACAGTTTTGACGTGCCTTACATTGTTGAGAGGATTAAAACCCTGAATAAGAAAGGGGCAAGAATAGAACCGCTGATGGGCAGGGACGGGAGGACGGTATATTACAAGAAATTCGGGAACACGACGCGGGTAAGCGTGATGGGGCGCATCGCTGTGGATGTGCTGCCGCTGCTTCGAAAGGAATTCAGCCTGAAGCAGTACACGCTCAGGAATGCCGCAAAGGAGCTGCTTGGAGCGGAAAAACTCGACATACCTTTCCTTGAAATGGAATCATACTGGAATGATAACGGGGAGAAGCTTTCGAAATTCATCGAATATGCAAGGCGCGACTCGGAGCTTGCCCTTGCGTTCCTCCTGAAACTGCGGCTTATAGACAAATACATAGCTCTTGCCAGGGTGAGCGGAACGCTTCTTCAGGATATCCTCGACGGCGGGCAGACGCAGATGGTGGAGAATCTCATCCTCCGGGAGTACAAAAAGCACGACAGGGTGCTGCCTGCGCGGCCTACGGGAGAGATGTCGGATGAACGGTTCGATGAGGGCGAGGGACTGGCGGGCGGGGAAGTGCTGCCGCCAAAGAAGGGACTGCTTGAGAATATCGTAATACTTGATTACAAATCGCTTTACCCGACTATAATGATGGCGCACAATCTCTGCTATACCACCGAGGTGGTGGGAGAAAGACCGGATGAGGTGGTCAGGGCGCCGTCTGGCGGTGTATTTGTTTCCCAGAAAGTGGCAAAAGGTATCGTGCCTTCAATACTTGAAGACCTCCTTGCAAGGAGGCAGGCGACCCGGGAAAAAATGAAGGGTGCAAGTGAAGAAGATGCGCGGGTGCTTGATGCCACACAGCAGGCGCTTAAAATCCTCCTTAACAGTTTCTACGGCTATTCGGGATATGCAAGGGCGCGGCTTTACAGTTTAACCCTCGCAAGCGCGGTCACAAGCTTCGGGCGGGAGAACATCCTGAAGACAAAGAGCCTTATCGAGGATGAAATTAAGGAGATAGTTCTCAAAGATGGCGCGGCTTTCACGAAGGATGAGGCAAAAGTGGGAAGGAACATTTGTTTATCAGTGGTGTACGGGGATACCGACAGTGTTTTTGTAAACCTTCTCGATAAGGAAATCACGCTTGATGATGCTGAACTTGTGGGGCGAAAGATTGCTAAAATCGTGACCTCCTCGCTCCAGAAACCAATGGAACTTGTTTTTGACTCATTCGGGCGCAGGGCGATATTCATAGCCAAAAAGCGCTA
>JAPZAO010000159.1 GCA_027460615.1 Candidatus Methanoperedens sp. | reverse complement strand
ATATGCACAAAGTCGGAATAGCTGATACTACATTCTCACGAATCAACATGGGAAAAATCGCAATCGATGAGCTAAAAAAAGGCGCATCGGTGGAGATAGAACGCTACACGGTCCCGGGAGTAAAAGACCTTCCCGTGGCATGTAAAATATTGATAGAGGAAAAAGGGTGCAATATCGTGATGGCGCTGGGCATGCCCGGAAAGGAAGCCATTGACAAGATGTGCGCCCATGAAGCATCGCAGGGGATAATCCAGGCGCAGTTGATGACGAACAGGCATATCATAGAGGTCTTTGTGCACGAGGATGAGGCAAAAGACGGGACCGAGCTTGCATGGCTCATGGAGAACCGCACGCGTGAGCATGCCAGGAACGTCCTCAAGCTGTTATTTAATAAGGAACAACTTTTGCGTGAAGCTGGAACCGGACAAAGGCAGGGTTTTGCCGATGTCGGGGCGATCAAATAACAAAAAAGGATTTACCTTCAAATCCAATCTTAAAAGTTGATTGCTAAAATTAACTTGAATGCTGAATTTAATATTAGAATGATGGACGGATTGGGGAGTGGGGGTTAGTGTATTTAAAAATAGTTAACCCGTCCATCGAGCCCAATAATATCATTATTATATTTAAATCTAACGGATGATTTCGGAACAATCTCCTGACAGTATTAAAGATTATAAATCCCAAAAGCTTATGGTACAAGTAAAGGCATGTATACAAAGGGAGAAACACACAAATGAATTTTAAAGGCAGCCGAACAGAAAAGAACCTTCTTGCAGCCTTTGCCGGTGAGTCGCAGGCAAGGAACCGTTATACTTATTTTGCAAGCGCTGCAAAGACCGAAGGACTTGAACAGATTTCCGCGATTTTCCTTGAGACCGCTGATAATGAAAAGGAGCATGCAAAGATATTCTTTAAACATCTTCAGGGAGGGAACGTTGAGATAATGGCCATGTACCCGGCCGGGGTCATAGGGAAGACCGCAGATAACCTTCTTGCGGCAGCAGAAGGGGAAAAACTTGAATGGGGGACTCTTTATCCCGGATTTGCAAAGACCGCAAAAGAAGAGGGTTTTCCTGAAGTCGCCGAATCTTTTACAGAAATTGGCGAAGTTGAGCAGTTTCACGATCGGCGGTACAGGGAGCTATTGAAGCTCGCAATAGCCGGAAATTTCTTTAAAAGGAATAAAACTGTAAAATGGCACTGCCGCAACTGCGGATATATCCATGAGGGTACAGAAGCGCCAAAAGAATGCCCCGCATGCAAACACCCGCAATCATATTATGAGGTGCTGGCTGAGAACTGGTAGCCAAATTTCATGAGAATGCAGAATGGCGCCCTTGATTGCGATATTAAACTCTGCAAATCCCTCTGCTGCCGCAACTGCGCTGTCCTTACACGGGATGAAGTTTCAGAACTGATTGCAAATATCAGGAATGAGTACGCCCTGGAACTTGATCCCCGCAAATATTTCAGGCCGGCAAAAGGCGAGCACGGAATTTACTATGCGATGAAGATGATTAAAAAGAGGTGCATCTTCCTGAATAAGGAGAACCGATGCCGCATTTACAAATGCCGCCCGGCTCTTTGTGAATTATATCCGGTTATTGATGTGGATGCGGTGGATGAGCGGTGTCCGATTGTGAATAAACTGCCTTTGGAGAAACTTGACAGTTTGAAGCGGCAGTATGCGGAAAAGATAGATGAAATGATACAAAAAGAGGAGAAATTCCTGTTCGTTTAGGCATAATTCAATGCATTGAGCCTATTTCCATATATTCCCGTTATAGCTATTGGTTACCGGACACCCGAGACACCGGTTCGATATGTGATGTGGGCATTCCTTGCAGTTGCACCCGTTTCCGCAAGGCGGCGTGCTGCTGATATCAAAGCTCATTTTCACGGGCATGACGAGGTCTTTCATGGTGGTTATGACAATGCTGACCTCTGCCCCTTTGACCAGAGGATTGCTTCTTAAATGCCCGTCCACAATAGCCTCAAGCGTGGCTATGTCCTCGCCAATGAAAAAAAGACAGAGGTTATACTTTCCCGATACGATAAGACCGTTCAGGAAATACGGGCAGTCCTTGAAAATCTCAAGCACGGATGAGGTGTTGTTTGCAATCACATCCACCTTAGCCATGTAGAGATTCACTTTTTTGAGATTCATGCCCACAACATGGGACAGCGCCCCTTTCTGTTTGAGCTTGTGAACCCTGGCGCTCACCGAAGGCTGGGATATTTTGAGTTTTTCTGCCATGTCGTTCTGTGACATTTCGGGATTGAGTTCAAGCAGGGATAATATCTCCCTGTCTCTTTTATCAAGGTCAAGAAATTCTCGCATATATCCTGATATTCGCTGGATTATTAAATAGTTTTCTATTATTTACAATCAAACTATAAGATTTTCCTATATACTAAAACCATTAAGTTTATAAATTATAATGCAAATAGAGTTATGATAATACATGAAACGAAGCATAGTATCCATAGATGAAGAAAAGTGTAACGGCTGCGGCATGTGCATCCCTAACTGCGCCGAGGGGGCAATAAAGATCATTAACGGGAAGGCAAAGCTTGTGGACGAGCGGTTCTGCGACGGTCTTGGGGCATGTCTCGGGCACTGCCCGCAGGATGCAATCACGATAATTGAACGGGATGCGCCGGATTTCGATGAGGCGGCCGTAAAAATACACCTGAAACCAAAAACTACTGAGAAAAAAGTGGAGAACAGCCTGCCTTGCGGATGCCCTGGCAGCATGGCGATGGATTTCAGGAACGAAACGAAAGTTGCGGTAGGAAAATCAGCGCGGCAGAACTCCGAATTGAGGCAGTGGCCTGTGCAGCTCACGCTCGTTTCCCCGGAAGCGTCATATTTCAAGGACAGTGAACTCCTCGTAGCTGCCGACTGCGTACCGTTTGCATATCCTAATTTCCATTCGGACTTCCTTGCAGGGAAATCGGTGATAATAGGATGCCCAAAGCTGGATGATGCGGAGTTTTATGTGGATAAGCTTACGGAGATATTGAAGAAGAATAACATCAAGAACATCACACTTGTGAATATGGAAGTGCCGTGCTGTTTCGGTCTGCAAAGGATAGTCGAGGAAGCTGTGGCGAGGTCGGGAAAGGTCATGCCGGTCAGACAAACTGTGATAACGATACGGGGAGAGAAACAATAGAATCGTAATCTTTGCACCGCAATCCAACCGATAGCTTAAAGTACTATCTCATCAAAATTAGGACTTCCCTATCATCCGTAGGAGACACTAGTCGATTACTACGGGAGGAATACTCATTGGAACAAGAAAAGATATTAGAAGCTGTAAAACAGGCGCTCGAAAAATCGCCTGAACGTAAATTTTCTGAAAGCGTTGACATTGCTATCAACCTCAAAAATCTTGACATGAATCAGCCTACGAACAGGCTTGATGAAGAAATAATCCTGCCAAATGGCCTTGGACGGCCTATAAAAATCGCGGTGTTCGCAAAAGGTGAGACCGCACAGAGGGCAAAAGGCGCAGGTGCTGATTATGTTTTCGACCCGGATGAAATCGCTGTTCTCGGAGACGATAAACCACGCACAAAAGCCCTGGCAGAAGAAGTCAATTTCTTCATAGCAGAAGCCGCCTTCATGCCTGCAATCGGTAAAACCCTTGGGCAGGTGCTCGGTCCTCGTGGAAAAATGCCAATCCCACTCACGCCCGATAAAGACGTTGTGCAGATAATCAACAAATCAAGGAACTCCATCAAATTGAGGTCCAAGGACAAAATGACCTTTCATATATCAGTGGGGAAAAAAGAAATGGATCCGCAGAAACTTGCACAGAATATTGAAACCATAATAAACCGTATCGAACACAGGTACGAACGCGGTTTGTATAATGTAAAATCCATTTATGTCAAATCCACTATGGGCCCTTCAGTGAGGGTGGTATAAATGACGACAGAAGTTGCGCACCACAGTATTCATATTCCCAAATGGAAGAAAGATGAGATAGAGGATATAAAAAACCTGATTACAACCCATTCATCCGTAGGAATTGTCGGAGTTCACGGGATACCTTCAAACCAGCTTCAGGTAATGCGAAAGAACCTGCGCGGTCTTGCTGATATCAAGATGTGCAGGAACTCCCTTATCGACCGTGCCCTCGAAGGGTCATCTGAAGATGTCAAAAAGATTGGCAACTATGTTGAGTCCCAGACGGCTTTGTTATTCACCAACGAGAACCCATTCAAACTCTACAAGATTTTAGATCAGGGAAAGACACAGGCACCCATAAAAGCTGGTGCGGTCTCTCCAAAGGATATAATTATCGAGAAGGGGCCGACCTCATTCCCCCCAGGACCAATCGTCGGAGAATTGACCGGCGCAGGAATCCCGGCAGGTATTGAAGGCGGTAAAGTAGTTATCCGCGAGACAAAGACGGTTGCCAGAAAAGGTGACGTGGTTGATGCGAAGCTCGCATCCATACTCGCCCGTCTTGATATCCGTCCAGTTGATCTGGGACTTGAACTTCGTGCCGTTTATGAAAATGGCATGATATATGAATCAAAGCTCCTCGCAGTTGACGAAACACAATATATAGCCAACCTGACCACAGCAGTCCAGAGAGCATTTAATTTATCCATCAATTCGGCATACCCGGCGAAACCAACGATTGGCACATTGCTTACCAAAGCGGCATCCCAGTCGAGGAACCTTGCCATTAATGCCGAACTGATAATACCCGATATTATCGATGTGCTGCTTTCAAAGGCAAACGCCCAGATGATATCGCTTGCCGTGATTGCATCCCAGAAAGACGCAAATGCAATCGGCGGTAAGTTAAAAGAAAAGCTTGCTTCTGCGCCAAAGGCAGAAAAGAAACCTGAGGCTGCTCCGGCAGAGGCAAAAGCAGAGAAGAAGAAAGAAGCTCCAAAAGAAACAGATATTCAAGCGGGCTTAGGCTCGTTATTCGGTTAATTTATAAAAGGTGATTAAAATGGAATACGTATATGCAGCGCTGTTATTACACAGCTCAGGAAAGAAAATTACAGAAGAAGGAATCACCGCTGTTGTCAAAGCAGCAGGTGCAGATGTAGATGCAGTCAGGGCAAAAGCTCTTGTTTCGGCCCTTGATGGTGTCAACATAGAAGAAGCGATTTCAAAGGCAGCATTCGCAGCCCCGGCAGCAGCGGCTCCGGCAGCGGCAGCTCCAGCAGCGGCGGCAGCAGAGACACCCAAGAAAGACGAGAAAGCAAAAGAAAAAGCTGAAGAAAGCGGAATGGAAGGGCTCGGCGCCTTGTTTGGCTGAGCACTTACATTTTTCTTATTTTTTTGTTTTTTCTTGTAGTCTGTTTTTATAAATTATTTTAAGATTGTTTTGATGCACACTTCATTCATTTTCCGGCTGTTGCATCTATTTTTGAATACTGCTTAAATTGCGTACTGAGCCAGATACATCGCCGCCAGTGCCGCATACGGGACTGCGATATTATCATGCTTATTAACCGCCCCTGCCAGCATTCCGAAAGCGCCCCCGATAAGCGCGATTCCGCCTGCAAAATAAAAACCGGATAACGATGCGGCAATAAAACCTGAGAGCGTGCCTTCCCATGATTTATTCTTATTAAATGAGAACCTGTGCCGCCCGTATTTCCTGCCAATGACACCTGCAAACCCATCACCCGCAGCAAGAATTGCAATTGCAGCGAAGCATATCTTTTCAGAGATGAAATATGAAATATAGAGAAGCGAAAGAACGGATATGAAATACGACAGGGGCTCAATGGAAAAACCTTTTAATTCATTTTCCCTGTAAACCATGGAAAGAATATGCTGAGGAATTTTTTGTTTAAAAACTTCGATTATAAGATAAACAGCAAAACCCGATAATAAAAGAGCCATCGTCTGGTTCTTTCCGATGACGGTGGCGATTACCGGTATTAAGACCCCGCCGATATGGATTATCTTTCGCAATTGCATGATGATATTTTATCCTGTTGCGTAATAAAACCATTAAATCTTAAACCATTTGATAATGGTTTTTTTGGAAGCATCATAACCGCCGTCGAGAAAAATAGCGCCGATTATGGCTTCAAGCGTTTCGGCAAGAACGTACTGCTTTTCATTCGCTTTCTGTTTTTTCTCCCCGATACCCAGCCTGATAGAAGAGCCAATCCCGAGTGTCCGGCTGATCTTAGCAAGCCCCTCTTCGCTCTCAAGCTCCATTTTCCTGTTCGTGATATCTTCCCTCGTTTTATATCCTGATTCTATTAGCCGGTCAACCAATATTGTTTTCAGGACAGCGTCGCCCAGGGTCCGGTAAATTTCCTGGTCTTCGCATTCCTGATTTTGCTGCTTTAGCTCATTTGCATAGGCTTTTCGCGTCAGGGCGCGCTCTAATAAACTTTTATTAGAAAAAGTATAGCCGAGAGCCTCTTCAATTGTCATTCTATCCGCGCTGTTTTTGAAAATCGTAGTGTGTTTTGGGTTTCGCGCTATACGGAATTGCCCGGATTTAATAGCTTAAGCCGATTTCTTTATCCTCGTAACTGCAAGCCTTATGTCCTCTTCCTTCACCGTCGTCCGCTTTGCATGTTTTGCCAGTGTTATGGCTTCGCGGGATATTTCAATCCCATACTCTTCAAGAACCTTTGCAAGTTCAACGCCTGCGTCTTCTGCTACCCTGTCTGCTCCTGCTTTCCTGATAATGCGCTCAACAGGCGCAAGTGGAAGTAATGGTTGTATCTGTACAGTCATTTATTTTCACCTATGAATTAAAATTTACAAGCATTTAAACTGGAATAACAGTATATATAGTTTTTTAAGACAGGAAATCGAAATTTTAAAGCCTTGATTTGATTTCTTCAGGCGAATAACGAAGCGTAACCACCCTGCTTCTCCCGCGCGCGCCCTTGCCAGTAAAATCAGCGTCTATGAGCTTGATAGAACCAAGCTTGTTCAGGAGTTCATAGAAACGCGTGTATCCGAGGGCGGTTTTTTCATGGAACTTCTCATAAAGCTCGCCCGAATTGGTAAGCGGTGAATTTATTATCAAGCCGAGGAGTAATTTTTCCTCTTTTTTCAATGCCCGCATGACATAGGAAAGATGTACAAGCCGCGATTTTTCATATGCGGATTCCACGTCTTCGATGGCGATTGTTTTGCTTGCCCGCCGCTCTGCATTAAGACCTGCACGTTTTAAGAGATCAATCCCCACACGAAGGTCACCGAGCGTAAATGTATGTTCTGCAATATTCTCAAGAACGCTATCACCAAGTACGTTGGGATAAAATCCAAGATTTGCACGGTTTGAAAGAATATCCTTTATTTCATCGTGTGAATACCTGGGGAATTTCACCTCTTCAGGCAGGAAAACCGATTCAACCTTCGGGTCAAGAATATGCGGAACCCCGGTATCGCTCAGTATTGCGATAACACCCATCCGCGCCCCCGGATGCGTTTCATGCGCACGCAGGAGTGAATAAAGCACCTCATTTACCTCGTTCTCGTAGAAAAGATAATTCATATCGTCAAGAGCCACCACAAGCACTTTTTCGCGTTCGGCAAGATGTTTTGCAACTTCGCCGAATATTTTTTTGAAGGATACGCCGGACGTGGGCGGGGCGTATCCGATGAGTTTTTTGAAAATCTGTGAGAAAACCGCATACCTTGTGGAATTTACCTGGCAGTTCACAAGTATCGGAACAATTCCGGGCGCATGTTTCTCTATTTCCTCAAAAATCTTAAGCACAGCCGTGGTTTTTCCCGTGCCAGGCGCGCCGACGCACAGGCTATTAAGAGACCGCCCGCCGCTTAAGGCAGGGCGTATGCCGTACATCAGTGATTGCATCTGCGTATCCCTGTGGTTAAAATGCTCAGGGATATGGTCAAGCTCGAAAAGCTCGCTGTCTTTGAATAAAGTCTGGTCCCAGGATAAGAGGTCTTTCATAAAGTGATATTACTTTCACTTAGCTGTAAATAAGGTTTCCTGCTTCTCTCTCTCATATGCTTCGCACACGCACGCAACCCACCCCCCCCAAACGCATCTAGGCTTATCGCATAAATATTGGGCTTCATCGCTATAAAATTTTAAAATATAATTTAATATCCATAGTTGTTATAGTTGCTATTTCAGCGTATTATTATATCTTTTCTAATTATATATTATTAAATTTAGCTTAATAATAGAAGAAAAACGTATCTATAAGCACTATTATCTTTTTTATAATGTTTGTTCGGTTTTTAGATCTCAATATTGACCATCTGACTTTCTGAGCTATACATTCCGCGTGAATTTTCTAAGAATATATTAAATTATATACTTTTAATATAATTATCCACCCAAAATTCATACTGGTCCCAAAATTTTGTCGCTTTCTATTTTTGACCGGGGGACTTGCTGCATTTATGCCCTTTCGTTCGTTCATAGAATATTCCACATTCAGGGCATTGAATCGTGTCAAAAAACCAGAGGTATCTGAATACGTTTCCCCATCTCTCTTTCTCAGGCAAATCCTTAATACTCTCAAATTTTCCCATTTTCATCTTTTTCCAGAGTTCTTCTCGATAAAGATCGAATATCGATCGGCTATAAACCCCGAATTTCAGAGCTGACTCAACAGCCATATTGTATGAGAATAAAGAAAGCAGCAGAAATAAGATGAAAAATGCCATGGAAAGAATGTATTTTCCATCACTTGATAAAACTAAAATATAGGCAAATGCGGAAAAAAAGAAAATCCATGTCAATCCGACTGACATATCAACCACCGCACGCAATTTTTCCAAAATTTTTCTGTTTTCCTCAGACGTCAACAATTCAATTCGGGTCCAGAAAAAAACGCCATCCATTCCATATTTCCATAGAGGATAAACTTCTACTGATTTGAATACATTCCCTAATTCTGTCGGAAGAATGTGTTTTTTCAGATTCTCATCCAGTGTAGTTTTATCAATGCCCGGATTTTTTATAGATTCATAAAGACACTGTGAAAAATAATTATATATATTACGGTATATTAAAGCACGTTTAACTTCCTTGGATTTCGAAAAATCCATTCTATATCTGTCGAATTTTTCCCACTGTCTTTTATGAAACATCTCCCATATCGGATGCACAAATCTGTTTTCTTTATATTTCTCTAATGAATACCCTTCAAGTACCATGGTTAGACGGATAATAATAGTATTGATCATTAATCCGATAATTATCGATATGACTATGAAAACTGCACCCAAAGGAAGAACTGCCCACACAGAATCAGTGATCAATTTCTTGAAACTATCTATGTATTCGATATTAGTTATGACAAATAAGAATGATAATAGAACCGATACCGCAATGCCAGGCATCAGTATTTTCAGAAAAGATGCTGAATATTCAAACTCTGATGATATTTGTGAATCACTCATATTTTCCTCATATTAGAATGCCCTCTTCACTTCGATTCTCCAATCGCGCCCCCAGACTCTGCAACTCCTCGATCGTCCGGGTTCCGACTTCCGGGGCCAACGTTTCGATTGCGTCCCTGACCACTGCCACGCGGCGCTTTCGCCTGAGAAGCCCTTTGACTGCGCAGCTTACGCAATACTCTGTCACCACGCCGAACACTACGAATTCCGCCGACGTCCCTAGCCGCTCCACCAGCGTGTCCGCGTGCCGAGTCTCAAATATGTCGAGCGTCTGTTTTTCCAGAAGGACCTGCTGGTACGCCGAGAGATCGTCCGGTAACTTGTCGGTCGAGCGATTTTCAACCCGAACGATTCGGTCAGCCAGCGCCTCCGGCACAAGGTCTGCGCCTGGCGTTCCCTTTACGCAGTGCGGCGGAAACTGTTTGAACTCCGGGTCGTCCACGGAATGAAAGCATCCGTGCGACACCAGGAACACCTGGTCGCGCCGGGCAGCGTCCGTCAGCTTGCGGATGTTGGGCAACAGCTTTTCCGCGCCCTGCACGTACAACTTTCCACCCGGCAGCATGAAATCAGCCTGCACATCCACTTACCAAAAGATCGAGTTGCGGGATAACATTCCGGTCTCCAATGTCTGCATGCTTGTAACACCATTGCTGCACAAATGACAAGGTTTCGAGGCCCTCATGGCGCACGACGAATCCGCTAGAACTGCAACTCAAGCCCGGCTGGTGATCCGCAACATCGGCGTTCTTCTTAGCGGCGACCTTGGCCGCCCCATCCTCGACGCCGACACCGTGGTGTGCTCCGGCGATCGGATCACCGCAGTCGGCAAAGAAAAAGATGTCGACATTACCGGCGCCGCAGTCACCATCGACGCGAAAGGAACGGCTCTCGTCCCCGGACTTATCGACAGCCACGTTCACCCCGTGTGTGGCGACTGGACGCCCCGGCAAAATCAACTCGGCTGGATCGATGGTTACCTGCACGGCGGCGTGACCACCATGATTTCAGCCGGCGAAGTTCACACGCCTGGCCGGCCCAAAGATGTTGTCGGCCTGAAAGCGATGGAGCGAAGCTGCGACCGCCAAGGTTCTCCACCAGCTATGCATTTGGAGCAGACCAACGCCGGCGGCGAGATAGCCGATCATCGCGATGAGCCACACTATGACGAACAGCCATTTTAGAGCGCTGCCTGTCAGCGCGGGCGACAGCCACGAC
>JAPZAO010000158.1 GCA_027460615.1 Candidatus Methanoperedens sp. | reverse complement strand
GAGCCTGTGATGTTCATGTCGGCCATGATCCTGTCGATGGCAGCAGGCACGGCTATACGGTGGAACATATTGAAGAGTTGAGCGATCATCGCGACAGACCAAATGATCCAGGCCAGCCGCTTAACTCTGTCGATTTTTTGTGCTATATCAGAGCTTGGCTCAAAGATTTTGCTATTTGAGTTTTTCGGCATTGACAGCTACCTCAAGCCCTTTCGGCCTTCTTCTCCATCCAATCCTGCTAATCTCTCGATTTCCAGCGATGACGTGGAACCCCGATTTTGAAGGAGTGGGCCTCCGGACTTCAATCCTCGGAGGCCCACTTCAAGAGGGCTAAGAAACTGGCAACCTCCCAGCGGTGCTAATTAAAAATCCAGCCGGACTCCGAGCTGGATGAGGCGCGGATCGTCGGCTGCTAACGGTTTGCCGAACTGCGCGGTTCCCAGGACACTTTGGACCGTCGCGAAGTTCGCCCGGTTGGTGACGTTATAAGCCTCGGCAAAGAGCTGGACTCTGAGCGACGAGGAAAATCTTATGAACTTGGACAGTCTCAGATTGAGCCACATGGCGTCAAAACCCGTTCGAGAGTTCCGGTGGAAGTCCACATAATCTCCGGTCAGACTATCCAGATTAACATCCTCGGCGTATATAGCGTTCCACGGGGTTTTCGACCGATAGTAGAAAAGACCCGTCAATTGAAATCCCAGGGGCAGATCCGCAATTCCTGTGATGGTCAATTTGTGTCGGGCATCGTAAAAGGTCCGGCCATAAGCCCGTTCCCAGGCATTGGCATCATAGCTCCACGGTGTGGTGACCCCGCCTTGATCGACGCGTATATCACCTCCCTGGCTGTCCGTATCCGCCATGGATTTGGAGAGCGTGTAGGAAACGTCCAGAGACCAGCCGTTGGAATAACGCTTGCTGAAGGTTAAGTAGAGGCCCTCGTATTCGCTCTTCCCCTTGTCAGAAACTGCCATGACATTCGTGCGGGTCGGATCCACGTGGTCATAGATAGTACCGGGGATGACGGGATTGAGATTCTCAGCCCGCAAGAGATTATACCCCTTGGAGTAGATCAAATCCGCGCTGACGGAGATGTCCTTGGCAAGCTCTCTCTGATAACCCAATGACGTTTGAAGGCTCCAGGGGGCGATCAGCGTCGACGATACATAATCTCCGGTGTCGGCGGGGAAATCGATTTTGATCGGGATGAACGGATTCAGGGCATTCGGATCCGGATAACCCGGAAAGACCCTGATTCTCAGTTTGAACTGCTTCCAGAACATGATCGGAACGGCACACTGCGAATTCAGATTGGCGGTATATGTCCCTATGCCGCCCCGGATGGAGGATGTCCCCTGCCCGGTCGGGTCCCAGCTGAAGCCGATTCGGGGGTTAAAATTATGGATATCGCCCGGCTTGAATTTGAGCCCGGTCAAGTTGTAGTAATTCCATCGCAGCCCGTAATTCAGGGTGAATCGCGGATGGGCCTTCCAGGAGTCCTGGACGAAGATTCCCAGCAGGCTGTAGGGCATGTTTAACGAGACCGGTTTGTGAGTCGAGTTATATTGGAACAAATAGGGATAGGTGCTGGGATCGCCGGCATTGAAAGGCGCGTCCGTGGTGAAAACGATCATTCCGGGCACATAGAGGTCCATTCTGGACGTCCCGGAAGGCGCGTAGATATAGTCGATTCCCGCTTTCAATGAGTGATCGCCGAGGAAAAGACTGAAATTATCGGCCAGTTCATATTTGTCTTCATTATTGTACTGCAGCCAATATCGCTATTTTCCGGTTGTTCATTTAATTTCCTGCTATCGGATTGATATTTTAATCTTCTCTCTTTACTTCTACCTTTATCTCCCGAATCAACTGGACACCCAGACTCCCAATCCTCCCCCCTGCTGAGGCCACAAAGGTCATGAGTGCAAACCAGATTCCCATATTTACAAGCTTGCTTGAATCATTTCCCGAAATAAGCTCGGTCTGCACTGGCGGCATTCCAGGGTTTGTCGGAAGCGATATCGTGACGCTGTTCATCTTGATTACCGATGGCGGGGGTGTGGCTCCAGTATAAACGCCGTACATGGAAAAGACTGAAAAGATTATCATAATCAAGCCTGCTATCAACAAACCATAACCAAAAGCTTTGTAATCTTTAATTTTCAATTTTTCAAAAATATCCATTTTAACACCATCTCTTTATTAAAATCGACGGTATATAAATTTTTCTTGATGCATAGGAAAGTATAAACGCATCTCCCTATCTTGCGCCAGAATTCTCTGACGAAAATTAGATGAGTTGATGGACATGGATAATATAATGGATAAGCCTTCATAAAAGCAGAATGTTCAATTATTCACACCCTTGTTTATATTTATGTGAACTCCTAACTTCTTGTTAACACCAATGCTGGGATTATGAGAGATATTAAAACTATAGTTGTATTATGATAAAAAATAATTTAAAAGTGTTGTTAATAGTATCTATTGGCTTAATGGCTATCGTTTCGGGTTGTATAGGTGGTCAGGATGTTACTTCAGCCTTCAAAGCTTTGCCTGAAGTACAACAATTTATGAATGAACATCCAAACGCTAAAATAACAGTAACATATTGGTCGAAAGATGATGTAGCAAACTCTTCTCAAGAAATTAGCCAACAATGTGATAAATCCATAACTCCTATCGCTATGTATAAAGCAACAATAAGTGAAGGAGATTTAAAAGTTGTATCGTGGATTGATGCTCAAAATAAGATAGTAATATGTTCATCAACTGAAAGTTTACAAACTACAACTTCAACCCCAACAGGAACTGCAACAGTGACAGCTACTGCAATAGCAACTGCAACCACATCTGGTTATATTATCATAGTTCCAGGAGCGACAGCAACAGTAACAGCAACTCCAACAGCCGCAGCAACGCCTGGAAAATTCCGCGTAGGGCCATCTGTCACTCTAAGACCTGTAACCAATGTGATAGATACCAACCAGGATGGAATTGTGGAATTGTTTATGAATAATCCGTCTTTGAACGATGTTACGCTTAACGTGGATGTACGCATCAGTGTACCCAGCGGCATACACGTTTACGGTCAAAGTCTCGGAGAGGCGGCAGGTGCCGGAGTTGTAGCCGGTATGTTTAGTGTCCCGCCGGGCACGGCAAGAACCATAGCAGTAGTTGTTAAAGCCGATAAATCAGCAAGAATCGGCTCTCATACTCTGCAGTTCACAGGATTGTATTGGCCAGACGATAACAAGGACGCTTTCCAGCCCTTGAGTCTTACATACTCTGTAACTGTCAAGGAAGCGTCAAAGAACCCGGAGAGCCCGGAACCATCAAATCCCAATGCTGTTCCAACATCCGGACAGAACACAATCGTACTTAGAAATGTAGTAGGTATAAGAGCAGACGCTCAAGCACCTGTCAGTTCACTGAATGTTTCAATCGTAATCTCACCAGACGGAAGCCAAATCGACTTTAGTCATGCAACTGTGAAATACATAAATGAAACCACTACATCAACACTGAGTTATGCTGTAACTGCAGATGCTACCCACTTCACCTATACCAAAGTCAGGGATGCATCAGGCACAGGCATGTCGATCCTGGCAGCAGGTGACCTGGGTACCATTACCATAAATCTGGACACATCGAAGGGAACTAACCAGGATTTGGAAGTGCGCAAGAAAGGCACTATCCAGATTATCCCCGAAACAGGTACAATGGTAGTTGAGGATATAGTGGCTCCTAATTCATACGGAACATACACCCAGACGCAGCTATTCCCCTGAAAAAATGGGGATTTTTTCCATTTTTTAATTGAAAGCCGAAACTTCGGCTTGCGCAGTACCCACGTATGGCGAAGCCATACGTGTATGCGGTGTAAACTGCCGCAACAGTTTTTGATAAAACTTTCCTAAAGTTTTTGAAGTAAACGCAGGGCACAAAACGATAACTATTTAGAGCCTGATTGCTTAAATTGAAATCAAAAAACAAGAGGATGAGAGCATTAACCTGAAAGAGTTTCTTTTACAGACCAATACCGATGCCGGATTATCAGAATTGATACTGTTCTTCAGCGACCAGGGACAAACAATAAAGAACGGGTTCTTGCGGGGCCAGAATAAAGCCGGGACGATGAACATCTATGGCGAAGAGCAGATGGCTCTTGATAAATGGGCAGATGATGTTTTAATTAACGGTCTTAAAAAAACAAGGCTGGTGCGGTATATAGCAACTGAAGAACAGCCCGGTATTATCGAGATTGACAGCCCGAAAAACGAATTTGGTGTTGTTATCGACCCTCTCGATGGTTCTTCGTTGATTGATGTGAACCTTACCGTTGGGACAATCATTGGAATTTATCCCGGAAATGTCCTTGAAAAAGGGGAAACAATGATTGCTGCAATGTACATCCTTTACGGACCACTTACCACGCTGACGCTGACCACCGGCAACGGTGTGCACGATTTTGTTATGGATGAAAAGGGCGCGTTCAACCTCACGCAGCGGGACATCAAAATCCCGGACGGCAAGCTCTACGCACCCGGCGCCCTCAGGAAGGATTACCTCCCGCAGCATGCTAAGTTTATCGAGAATCTTGAGGCCGAGGGCTACAAACTGCGCTTTTCCGGCTCTTTTGTCGCTGATATGCACCAGATTCTCCACAAAGGCGGCGTGTTCACCTATCCGGGATTCCGGGGAAAAGAAAAAGGAAAACTCAGGTTATTGTTTGAGGCTAACCCGATGGGAAAAATAATTACCGATGCAGGCGGGGCAATTAGCAACGGGAAAAATAATATCCTGTCCATCAAGCCGAAAGCTATCGATGACCTCACGCCCATATATGCAGGAGGAAAAAAGGAAATCGAAATGGCTGAAAAGTTTATGGCACAATGATGACAATCAGGGAGGGAGGATTATGAGCAACTTCGCACCGATTCCAGGTTCTACCATTTTAAACAGTATCGCTGGCAGGAAAATGATTGTCATGGCGACAAATACGCGGGTTACCACGGTCGCACGCGGGATTTTCAGGGCTGCAAAGGACACGGATTCAGCGGTTTTCATGGAACTTGCGCGCTCGGAATGCGACCTTAAAGGCGGATACACAGGGCTTACGCCGAAGTCGTTTTCAGAAAGGGTAAAGCAAGCCGCTATTGATGTAGAGTGCGACATCTGGGCGCTTCATGCAGACCATATCACAATAAAGACAGGCGAATCTCAGGAAATCGATGACACAAAAAAACTGATAGACGGGCAGATAGAGGCTGGCTACACTTCTTTTGCAATCGATGCCTCGCATCTTTTTAATTTTGAAGGGAAGAACCTGCGCGAGGAGCTTGATAAGAATATCCGGGTCACAACAGAATTGGCGAAATACATCGAAAAAAGGATGAAGGGAAAGGAGTTCGGGCTTGAGGTCGAGGTGGGCGAGATAGGGAGAAAGGACGAGCACGGTCTTGTGCTCACAAGACCCGAAGAGGCAGTCACGTTCATAAAAGCACTGAATGAGAACGGCGTGCATCCACAGGTGCTTGCTATCGCAAATGGCAGCGTTCACGGGAATGTATATGACGAGCACGGGAATGTGATAGAGCAGGTTTCAATCAATATCCCGCAGACAAAGGCTGTGGCAAAGGCTTTGAGGGATAATAATCTGAAAGTGGGTATTGCGCAGCACGGCATCACAGGCACGCCAAGAGAACTCATTAATCTTGAGTTCCCCAAGGGCGATATTATCAAGGGGAATGTGGCTACGTTCTGGCAGGATATCGTTTTTAATGTGCTGAAGGTGTATGAGCCTGAACTTTACAGGGATATGTGGAACTGGACTGTTGAGACCTACCGCCCGAAGAATCCGGGCAAGAAGGATAACCAGATTTTTGGGAGCAACTGCAAGTTCGCGATCAAACAGTTTTTTGACAGGATTTACAGCGTGGATGAGGATACGGAGAGAGCGATAGAGGCTATGGTGTATGCTGAAGCGCTTGTGTTCTTCAGGGCGTTCAGTTCGAAGGGGTCGGCGAGTTTGGTGAGGGAGAGGTTGGGAGAGACAAACCGCAGATGAACGCAGATTTAGAGTCTCGCTTTTCATAGCATTTTTCTACTGCGCCGAATATTTATAACTCTATAAATATTAATCCCCGGCGCGCCGATATGTTTCCGAAGCATCAATATTCCATTAGACCCGAACTCCTCAAGCAACATAATGGGATTGGCTTTTTTCTCGCAGACCTGAAGACTTACCGCTTCCTGTAGGGGCGCAAAGTATCTGATCAGTTTGCCTTTCATTCTTGGAAACATTAAACAATCTTTATGTTATATAAAGAAATATTGAATATTTGAATAAGGCGCGTCCTCAAAATGGTGGTCGAATGGTTCAACTGGCAATAACGGCGAGGGATAACAAAAACCTATTTTCAAATTATTATCTGGATAATCAGATCAAGAATAATAATGAATGGAGAAAAGAGGAGCATAAAGCTGCTTTTTCCGAGATCAAGAAGTTATACGACATTGAGAAAGATTTTATTCCTACTCTTAATGAAAAGCAACTTGAACAGAGGTTCTTTGCGCCGATTTTCAAAATACTCAACCATACTTTTGAAGTAAATGAGGGAACAGAGCAGGGGGAATTCCCGGATTATGCCTTTTTCCCGGATAGAGCCTCTCTTGATGATGCTCACAAGAAAATGGGTAATTCGTTTTATGACAATGCCTTTGCGATAGGCGAGGTAAAGCGGTGGGGAATTGAGCTTGACCGCTTTGGAAAAGACGAAAAAGACAGAAAACGTAATCCAAGCCTGCAGATATGGATATATCTACACGATGTTTCTCCAAAATGGGGTATCCTTTCCAATGGCGCTAAATGGCGCCTGTATTGCAAGGACAGGCGGCGGGACGACTATTATGAAATTGATCTACCCTCCCTCCTTGCCACAAATGATATTGAGAATTTCAAATATTTTTACTACTTTTTCAGAAGAGAAGCTTTCTTAAGTTCAACAGATGGCAAAATTTTTCTTAATGAAGTCTTGAAGGGTTCTGCAGATTATGCAAAAGATATCGGGGATGACTTAAAGGATAACGTCTATAAGGCGATGAAAAAGGTTGCGGAGGGGTTCTTTTCATGGAGCCAGAACGGGCTTGATATACAGAATGAAGCGGTGCGCGAGAAAGTTCAGAAAAGCACGATGCTGCTGCTTTACAGATTCTTGTTTTTACTGTATGCGGAAGGAAAGGGATTGCTGAATCTTGGGGCTGGCCGTTATCGTGATTCTTACAGCTTTTACAAGCTGAAAAATGAAGTCAAAGATAAACAGGATGGACCGATAGAGCAAAGATATATGTCAGCCGGCACCTCACTCTGGTTTCGGCTGAGAGACCTTTTCAGGTTGATTAATCAGGGCAATGAGTCTTTAGGCATCCCTAAAAATGAAATTGATGTACCGGCTTATAATGGAGGGCTATTTGATCCAGATAAGAATAAAGAGCTTGATAAAGAGTGGACGATAAGCGATACTTTCATCGCTGCTGCAATTGACCTCCTGTCCAGAAGCAGGGCTGATGGAGGGAAGCTTGATTTTGTTGATTATTCCACACTTGAAATAAGGCATCTTGGCAGCATTTATGAAGGACTTCTTGAGTACAAACTGCGGGTTGCAGAAGATGAAATGATTGTAAATGGAGGGGAATGGGTAAAGCTTGAGGAATTTAATAAAGACCGAAAGCAGAAGAAAGTCTTTTCAGATTTTAATGAATTTGACAGAGTGAAGAAAGGGCAGATTTACCTTGCCACTGATAAAGGTGAGAGGAAAGCCACAGGCTCGTATTATACGCCCGATTATATTGTTAATTACATCGTTAAAAACACAATCGGTCCCGTTGTTGATGAAAAATGGAAAGAAGCTGAGGCAAATAAGAAAAGTCTTGTGGATGCCACTCTTTCAGTGAAGGTGCTTGACCCTGCGATGGGGAGCGGTCATTTCCTTGTAGGCTCGATCGAATTCCTTTCAGAGAAACTTCTTTTGGCTGTGAAAAAAGATATCGACAACAGCAGATTCTCTGATGAATCCCATCTAACCTCTGACTGGGCGCGGCGCGAGGTGGTGGCGCATTGCATTTATGGGGTTGACCTTAATCTAATGGCTGTGGAGCTTGCGAAGGTTGGGCTGTGGCTGACCACGATAAGCAAGGAGAAGCCGCTTTCTTTCCTTGACCACAGGCTGAAGCAGGGGAACAGTTTGATAGGGGCGCGCCTTTCGGATTTGAAGACCTATCCTGGCGCAAAAAAGAAGGATAAAGACCAGACCATGCTGCCGTCTTTTATTTCCCCGCTCTTTATAACGCACCTTATCGGCAAGATCGCAGAACTTGATAAAATCAAAGACGAGCGCCTTGAAGACATTAAGAGGAAAGAAAAAGTATTCGCGGAGTTCAGGCAACTGCCTGAATATCGCAAAGCAAAGGCACTGGCAAACGTATATACAGGAGTTTATTTCGGAAATGAAGTCAAACCAACCGAAAATAAGGATTCAGCGAATGTTTATTATGACCTTTTCTGGGCTATCATGGGCGATGAGAACGAGTGGCGCAAGAAGACGAATAGAGATTGGTTCGTGGGAGCGGAGAAGATAGCACAGGAAAAATCCTTCTTTCACTGGGAGCTTGAGTTCCCTGAAATTTTCTTCGAGGGCGGCGCGCCGAAAGAGAATCCAGGGTGGGATGCTGTGGTGGGAAATCCGCCGTATGTGAATGCGATTGGTCTCAATAAGACTCTCTCAGAATATGAGAAACCATTTTGGAAACAGGTCTTTAAATCTGCGTCTGGTGCATATGACCTTTATATCTTGTTTATTGAACTTGCAATTAAACTGACACGCAAGCAACGCCTGTTATCGTTAATTACTCCAAACAAATTCCTGTCGGCACCATATGCTGTCGCCTTCCGTGAATACTTCTGCCAGACTGCAAAATTACTGCGGGTGCTAAATTTGTCGCGTGTTCATGTTTTTGAAGACCCTTCGGTGTACCCTATCATAACTGTTGTTGAAAATGCTTCGCCAACAGGCAATTATGAGATTAGCATAGAGATACCTACAGATACTCACAGCCCTTCTGATACAACAATTTTGATACAAAACAGCGAAAACCTAACCAAGTTGCCAGAAAATATTTGGGGTTTTCTTATTTCTGAAAATTTGCCCTTAATTCTGAAGGCGGAGCAAATCTCAGTGCAACTACAACGATGTAGCACAGTACGCGCATCTAGCACCGCAGCCGAGTCTGACACATACGAAGATGCCCTAACTGATATTGAAGGAGTGAATCGAAAGAAGTTCATAAATACAGGGTTAATTGATCGCTATGATACTCTTTGGGGCGTTGACTCTCTTACGCATAAAGGTGTTATCTTTACTACCCCTTATCTCGATATGTCGAACCCGGCAGTTACGGATGAGCGAAAATCTCAATATGGCAAACCGAAGATTGTTTTCGCAAAAATGGCTAAACGGGTTGAAGCATTTCTTGACGAAAAGGGAGATTTTGCTTCTGCAAATACAAACTTCTCCTATGATTCGGAATACGACTTGCGGTATCTGCTGTCAGTTCTCAACAGCAACCTAATGGCGGTTCTATACTGTGGATACTTTGGCTCATTAATAATGAGCGGTGGTTATTTCCAATTCCAAGCACCACAGTTGCGTGTTCTCCCCATCCGCCGCATCTCCTTCACCACCCCACCCGCCCGCCGCGCCGCCCTTGTAGAGGAAGCGAAGGCGCTGTACTCTGCGGAAGCGCCGGACAGGAAGGATTTTGACAGGATTAACAGGATGGACAGGATAAACCCAACCACGAATCCTGTAAATCCTGTTCATCCTGTCCAGATGGATGCAAATTCTTATAGCGCGGCGCCGGACAGTCAAAAGATTTTGGATTTCGTGGGCGCGCGCCTGTCCGCGAAGACTGAGGAGAGCGATGTTGTGCATGACCTGCTCGCGCATCTGGCTGAGCGCATGATAGAGATGAACAAAAAGAAAAACGAGGAAATCAAAGGATTCCTGCGCTGGCTTGAAGGAGAGATAGGCGCGCCTGTGGAGGAACTGGCGAACAAGACTGCGCTCAAGGAATATTATGCTCATGATTTTGAAGCGTTTGCAGGCGCGCTTGTGAAGAATAAGAAAAAGCTGAAAGAAGGATACGACCCAACAAGGCGCGAACCGAAAGAGAAGTTGCAGGGTGAGTTTAATGCTTCTGTGGAAAAGCTTGCGCCACGATTGAAGAGGATTGAGGCGACCGACGGGCTTATCGATGCAATCGTTTATAGGCTGTATGGGCTGACCGGAGAAGAAATAAAAATTGTGGAAGGGAGTATTTCAGGAGAAAATAATGCAGAAGGCTCAAAAAATGAGAAGATAGATTAATAAGGCATCTTATAAACTTCATCACATAAAAAACGAATTTTTATTCATTGCAGGTATAAACTTCCAATTCGTCGATTCTTTTAAAATCACTATCTGTTGTAATAATATTCTCTATACGGGAAGCAATAGTAACACCGCAGGGGCCGAAAAGCCTTACGACCACGGTTACAAGGCCGTAGAAATGGCGAGGTATTGCTGCTGCAAAAAATCTTTATATCATTGAACGTATAATTACCTTATCAGGGGGAAGAACTTAGTGAAAAGGTTACCTGAAAGTGAGAACGCTTTTATGACACAGGATCGCCTCACATTGCCGGAAAATTAAACGGAGGTTTTATGAGAAAAATAATCGTATCGGAATTCTACTCGTTAGACGGCCTCATGTCCGATCCGGAAGATAAAATGGAGTGGATCACAGGTACTTTTAACGAAGAAATGGGAAAATATGAAGGCGGTCTATATGACAGCGCTGACACCCTGCTTCTTGGAAGAACAACGTACAAGATTTTTGAGGGCTATTGGCCCACAGCTGCTTCAAATCCAGCAACCTCACAGGGCGATATCGAAATGGCGCATAAGATGAACAATATAACCAAAATTGTTTTTTCTCATTCTATGGAAGGCGTTGAATGGAAAAATTCCAAACTTCTTAAAGAGATCAACCCTGAAGAAATTGTAAAGCTAAAGAAAGAGAAGGGTAAGAATATACTGGTCATTGGAAGTGCCAGTATCGTGCAGCAACTCACAAATCTCGGGTTAATTGATGAGTATCATCTATTAGTTCATCCCGTTGTTCTGGGGAGCGGAAAACCTTTATTTAAAAACATCAAGGACAGGCTTAGTCTGAAACTTGTAAACGCTGAGACATTTAAGAATGGGGTCGTTCTGCTTCTCTATCAGCCTGAAACAAAAGGAGGAAATAAATAAATGACAAAAAATAATCAGACAAGAATTACAGCAGAACCTGGCAAACAAGAAATCGTCATTACAAGGGAGTTTGACGCACCCCGTGAGCTCGTTTTTAAGGCATTCACAGATCCGAAGCTTTACATACAGTGGCTTGGGCCGCGAGAACTCAAGATGACCCTTGAGAAATTTGAACCCAGAAACGGCGGGTCCTGGCGATATATCCATAAAGATAAAGATGGCAACGAATATGCATTTCATGGTGTGAATCATGAGGTCACATCCCCCGAGAGAATTATCGGCACATTTGAATTTGAAGGGCTTCCTGAAAAAGGGCATGTCATTCTCCAAACGGCGAGATTTGAAAGCTTACCAGGTGGCAGGACAAAATTAACATCTCAATCTGTTTTCCAGTCGGTTGCAGACCGTGATGGTATGCTCCAGTCTGGTATGGAAAGGGGCGTCAATGATTCTTATGATCGTCTCGACGAGCTTCTGGAGAAGATGAAACAAAAAGAATTTTGATTAAAGGAGGAAACTATATGCAAAAAATCACCCAATGTTTGTGGTTTGATAACCAGGCCGAGGAGGCCGCGAATTTTTACACCTCTATATTCAAGAACTCAAGAATAGGCAAAATTACCCGCTATGGAAAAGAAGGGTATGAGATTCACGGAAGAGAGGCGGGAACGGTAATGACCGTAGATTTTGAAATCGAAGGGCAAAAATTTACAGCCCTCAACGGCGGTCCGGTATTCAAATTCAACGAAGCTATATCGTTTGTGGTGCATTGCAAGACGCAGAAAGAAGTGGACTATTATTGGGAGAAACTATCCGAGGGCGGAGATAAAAGAGCGCAGCAATGCGGCTGGCTCAAGGATAAGTACGGCGTCTCGTGGCAAATCGTCCCCGAAGCATTGAGCAAACTAGTCGGCGACCCCGCCTCTGAAAAATCGCAAAGGGCCATGAAAGCAATGCTCCAAATGAAGAAAATTGATATAGAAGGTTTGAAGAAAGCCTACGACGGACGATAACGGAATGTAATTTGCAGATAAAGAAAAAATTAAAATGGAGTGAATTAACATGAAAAAATTAGTTGTAGGAGAATTTCTGACTTTGGATGGTGTCATGCAGGCGCCGGGTTATCCGGAAGAGGATACGGAAGGAGGGTTCAAGTACGGCGGCTGGCAAATCCAATATGGCGATGCTGAAGGGGGTAAAATTATCGGAGAATTTATCGCAGGTGTTGATGCTTTGCTCCTGGGTCGGGTGACATATCAGATCTTTGCAGCGTACTTTCCAAACGCGCCTGAAGATGACCCAATAGTTAATAAACTGAATAGTATGCCAAAATATGTGGTATCTACGACCCTGGAAAGAGTGGAATGGAACAATTCAATGCTGATCAAAAAGAATGTCGAGGAAGAGGTAGCCAAACTTAAACAGAAGCCAGGTTCCGGGTTCCTTCAAGTCATCGGCAGCGGAAAGCTGGCGCAGTACCTGATGAAGGCCGGGCTGGTTGACGAATATTTTCTTATGATCCATCCCCTCGTTTTGGGCAGCGGCAAGCGCCTGTTCGATAACGGGGTCGGTCCGATGAATCTGAAACTGGTAGACAGCAAAACAACAGATTCTGGTGTTGTGATTCTTACCTATCAACCGCAGAGCAAGTGAGGTGTCAAGCAATATGCAAGAAAATATACAAAAACTAACTAATAATTCTCAAAAATTGACAAAGGCGCTGCTTGCCTGCGGTGTTGTATTTGGTCCTCTGTTCTATCTCGTGGTTCTGATCCAGATGCTTACTCGCTCTGGGTTTGACATCAGACGCCACCCACTTAGCTTGCTAAGTCTTGGCGATGCTGGCTGGATCCAGATAACAAACTTCATAGTTGCAGGGCTACTGGCTATTTTATGTGCTGTTGGGATGAGGCGGTTATTGCGTGGTGGCCTTGGAGGAACATGGGGGCCGTTACTAATCGGTACCTATGGACTGGGCATGATCACGGCAGGACTCTTTCCTCCTGACCCATCGCTCGGTTTTCCTCCCGGAGCCCCCATACCTGAAACCATGAGCCAACATGCTGTAATGCATGGTGTCGGCTTTTTTGTGGCATTTATTTCGCTAACAGCAGCCTGTTTCGTATATGCCCGCAGATTTATCTCTCTTGGACACCGGGGATGGGGGTTCTACTGTATTGCAACTGGTGTGGTTACTCCCGTACTCATCTTCCTGGGCATGACCATCATGAGTGAAACTAGCATTTTCTTTGCCATCGTAGGAATCGTTGCCTTCGGTTGGATTGCAGTAATTTCTGCGCGGATGATAACCGAGCTTTTGGAAAAGATGAAATTGGGAGAAGGATTAAAATGAGAAAAATAAGCGTATTTATTCACGTGACAGTCGATGGCTTCTTTGCCGGACCACACGATGAGATAGATTGGTTCAAGGTAATTAAAAAAGATGATGAATATGAGGTTTATACCCATGAGCAGTCGTCCAGATCAGGAAATACGCTGATCTTTGGCCATACGACCTATGAGATGATGAAAAGCTACTGGCCCACCCCGGATGCGATCAAGAATGACCCGGGTATGGCCCGGGTTATGAATAATAGCACGAAGATAGTTTTTTCAAAAACACTGCGGAATGTGGAAGAAGGGCCCAATTGGAAAAACATCAAGCTCTTTCATGAAATAAAGCCGGAAGAAATAATCAAGCTGAAAAAGCAGGAGGGCGAAGATTTCACAATATTGGGTAGCGGTTCCATCGTGCAACAGTTTGCAAACCTCGGTCTCATCGATGAATACCACTTTGTGGTTGTCCCCATTATTTTAGGCGCTGGCAAATCCCTATTCAAAGATGTTAAAAAGATGAACCTGAATCTTCTCGGAGCAAGAGCATTTAAAAATGGAATCGTTTTGCTTAAATATAGACCCGCTTGAAAGCGACGAGGGTTTAGGATGGATTTCTTATGATTTTATTCATATTATTTTATCTTATCCTCATTAAAATTAGCTATGGTCCATTTTTTGTGCCACCCAACAATAAGAGGTAGAACAAAGGTCAATGTGTAATACAGGTACACATCCAGTTTATAATATCCGTCCGCCGGTTTGAATGCTTTGACGAGGAAAAAATAATCAAAAACAACGGCAATGAGCGCCCAAATAACAGCCAGCAAAGCGTAATACTGAAACGAATCAGCTTTGACTTTCTTAAACAATACCCAAATCGTGATAATTGTACCGATCGGCATAATGATCCAGCCAACAACAGAAAGCGGCACAACGGTAAAAAGCATTATCCCAAGTATGTAGCCGATGAACCAAAGAATGAATCCCCAGCCAAAAGCGTCTTTGTAGAATTGTTTAGTCAAAAAATTATTTCCTTTTTTCTCTTTCATTTTCTGTTCAATATCTGTAATTTTCTTTTTTAATTTATAAATCTTTTTGTTACATTTTTAAAACTATAAACAATCTTTGATTGCCTGCGATTGGAGGAAGTAGGATTTTTAATTTTTATAATTCAGAGGTTGCAAACATATTTTTTACCGCAACTGACATATAACAAAAAATACTGCAAACAATTACACTTATAAATACAAAGAAAAAAAATGTAATATGGGGTAAAAATTGTGAACAAAACAATTTTCAAAAGCATCGGTGCTATCCTGGCAGGATTTATCACGGTTGTTGTCTTATCTATCGGCACTGATTCCATGTTAGAATCACTCGGAATTTTTCCACCTCCGGGCACAGGACTATTCACTCCATGGATGCTAATGCTCGCGCTCGTATATCGATGCGCGTACACAGTGTTAGGTGGTTACATTACTGCAAGTCTAGCACCTGATCGACCGATGCGCCATGCCATCATTCTCGGAATAATCGGGATTATAGCCGCTACACTCGGTGCGGCGGCAGGGTGGAATCTGTCGCAACATTGGTATCCGATTGCACTTATCATCACCGGGCTGCCCTGTACATGGTTAGGTGGTAAATTGAAAACTAAATCAAACAATTTTACGTAAAAAAATATTTTTAAGGAGGATAGTGGCTGCAACACGCGCTCGTTATCATGCTCTTGAAAAGCGATAGGATGATAGAACTCTTCCTGAAATGCTGAAAATTCGGGCGCATCTGGAAAATCTGCGCCTTTTAACCCTTTCCGAAGATATTTATATCATATAGTTATTTTTGGTACATGGTGGTAAAATGATTAATAAATTGACAATGTTTATAATTTTGGGTTTATTGACAATCGGAATTGTTTTTATAAGCGGCTGCGTACAAGAAGCCCCAGCACAACCAAATGAAAGCATAACTCCCGCACCTGCAACGTCTTTAGCGACCCCTGAACAAACAGCCCAAACACAAATTACTATTCAACCGCCAGAACTACCAAAAGGAACTCCAGATCCTGATATTATAGTTGACATTTATATTCCGGATAAGGCATGGACCGGAACAACGCTATTCGCAGACCTGCATAAAAGCGACAGACCCAGAATAATCGAAGTAAACATGAAAGGGGAGATTGTTTGGGAATACAGGATTCCGGAAAATTTAAAGCAATATACCAATCCGGGATTTGACACGGAAAGATTGCCGAACAATAATATCCTGTTTGTATTGCCCCGTAAAGGCGTGTATGAGGTTAATCGCAACGGTACAATCGTCTGGTCGTATCTGGACAGCAAAGTATCCCATGATGCAGACCGTCTGCCGAATGGAAATACTATCATGGTATGGGGCGGGGGAGATAAGCCTGATGAACCCCAGGTGAAGGAAGTAAATCCGGGAGGAAAAATCGTTTGGACATGGTATGCAAAAGACCACTTCTACACCGCGCCCTATAAGGATATTTTTAATGAGGGGTGGACGCATACTAATGCAGTCACAAGACTTTCGAATGGCAACACGCTAATCAGCCTCAGGAATTTCGGCTTCGTGGCTGAAGTCGATCCGCAGGGTTCAGTTGTTAATACTTATGGGAAAGGAATTTTCGTGGACCAGCACGACCCGGAAATTCAAACCAACGGCAATATACTGGCTACTTCGTTTGACCCTCCTATGGTAGTCGAAATAGATACTAAAACGAATGAAATTGTCTGGAAGCACTCGATACCGCGTTACTCCGAACCAGGCAAAGATATCTGGCCTGTTAGAGATGCTGATAGATTGCCAAACGGTAATACCCTGATTACCGGGGCAACAAAGTTGGTTGAAGTTACAAAAGACGGTGAAACCGTCTGGCAGCTCTCGCTAAAAAATATAAATTTTGATACCCCGGAAAAGTCTACAACATTGGGGTTCTATAAAGCTGAAAGAATTAATCCGTAAAATAAATGAATGCATAAGATACGAGGGTGCGAAAATGTGTTCAATGTCCAGCTTATGCGACTTTCCGAAGGTAATATGTAGAATCATTTCCCTCATGAGATGGTATGAAACTAGAACTTCCCGGCGCCGAAGCTTACCTTATGGTCAGCGAAAGCGAGCACAACGCAGACATGTACTACGCCACTGGATTTTTGGCTTATGATTCCTTCATATACCTGAATTCTGGAAGTGACAAAATCCTCATATCGGATATGGAACTTGGGAGGGCAAGAAAAGAATCAAAAGTCCATGATGTGATTCCTACATCCAGATACAACATAATGGATAAGATACGAAAAAACAAAGATGCTGATGCCGCGTACTGCGAAATGATTATCGAATTCCTGCACTCAGAAAAAATCAAGCGTATCTCGGTACCTTATAATTTCCCTGTGCAGCTTGCCGATTGCCTGCGGAAAGCGGGTTTTGAGGTTATTCCAATCAAAAGCCCTTTCCGTGAAATGCGAGATATCAAAAATGAAAAAGAAATAAAAGCCATTGAAACCGCGCAGAGAGCAGGCGAGAAAGCTCTTTCCGAAGCGCTTGGCGCTATAAGAAATGCATCAATCAGGAACGGTGCACTCTGGCAGGATAATGCGCCGCTCACAACGGAAAATGTAAGGACTATAATTGAGAGGGCGCTTCTTTCACACGGATGCGAGGCGCCTGATATCATTATCGCATGCGGGAGGGGAAGCAGCGACCCGCACTGGAAAGGCGAAGGCGGATTACTCGCCGGAGAACCCATCGTTATCGACATGGTTCCCATGTCAAAAAAAGAGAGATATTATTCGGATATGACAAGGACGGTAACGCGAGGCGAGACGGACGGCGAATTAAAAGATATGTATTCGGCTGTGCTTGATTCACAGGAAGCTGCGATAAAAAAAATAAAAGCAGGCGTTACAGGCAGTGAAATCCACGGTATCGTATGCGATATCCTCGAAGAGCGGGGATACGAAACTGCAAGAGGAAAAAGTAGCGAGTTCACTGAAGGTTTTATCCATTCAACCGGTCACGGCGTGGGGCTTGACATTCATGAGGGTCCCAGCCTGAGCGAAAATGGGAAAAAATTAAAAGCAGGATGCGTGGTTACAGTAGAGCCAGGCCTGTATTACAGGAAAATCGGCGGCGTCAGGCTTGAGGATGTGGTTGTCGTGACGCAAAATGGAAGCAAGAATTTAACTATGTTTGAAAAGAAACTGGTGCTATAAAGAGTGAATGGAATGAGCGAAAACGAAGAGATATTTGAAAAATACAGGCTGGCAGGAAGAATATTATCCGAAGTGCGGGCTGAAGCTGCAAAAATGGTAACTGTGGGCGAAAGCCTGCTTAAGGTTGCGGAATTCACCGAGAACCTGATACGTGAAAAAGGCGGAGAGCCTGCATTTCCTGTGAACATATCCCGAAATGACGAAGCTGCCCATTCAACCCCGTCATTCAATGATAAGGCTGTTTTCGGCAACGATATGGTCAAGCTTGATATCGGGGTGCATATTGATGGTTATATCGCTGATACTGCAATTACTGTTGACCTTTCGGGCAATCCAAAACTTGTGGAAGCCGCCAACGCAGCCCTTGAAGAAGCAATCAAATTCATCCATGCGGGTGTGAATACTTCGGATATAGGCGGCGTAATCGAGGATACAATCGGCTCATTCGGTTTTAAACCGATTAGCAACCTTACGGGGCACGGGCTTGCTCAATACATACAGCATGCTCCTCCTGCAATCCCCAATAAAAGGATGCCCGGCGGTGTTATACTTGAAACCGGGGATATAGTTGCTATTGAACCTTTTGCCACCAACGGGGCTGGAAGGATACGGAATGCAGGGAGTGCCGAAATTTATCACATAGTATCAGACAGGCCGGTGAGGCACCCTTCAGCAAGAGCATTAATGCATGATTTAGAGAAATATAAGACGCTCCCTTTTGCAAAAAGATGGCTCGGGGAACGTGTTGATTTTGCAATTATCCAGCTTACCAAGGCGCAGATTATCCAGCCTTATCCCATCCTGAAAGAAGTCCAGGGAGGGCTTATCTCACAGGCTGAACATACTATCATCGTTACAGAAGACGGATGCGAGGTAATTACGAGATGAAATTCCGAATGGGGATTTTTGGTGCTCTTGTTCTTATGCTCCTGACTGTGGGCGCCGGGGCGGCAGATAGCCAATGGACCAATAGGATCACAGTTGGGGAATACAATATGGCCTGGGATTACACCGAATCATTTTCAGGGAATGATTCAATAATTTTCAGGGCAGATATCGACAGGGAATTCGGCAATAACGACAATTTTGTAAATGCCTGGGAACTCCTCAAAGCAGATAAGGAAATACGAATGCAGTTCCAGAGGTCAATCGACAAGGAATTTGATGTAAGGATAAATAACGAGTCCACGGGAATTCAGGTGGTCGATATAGATTCAATGTTATCGCCAGGGATTATCGGAAATATACACAGCACCGATGCGGTTGTTAACAGATACAATGTCTCGTACAGGCGGAAGGATAGTATTTTTAACGCAAGCAGCATCTGGTTCCTGGGGCAGTCAAACTCCCCGGTAACAATAATCCTGCCGCCCGGGATGGATGTATTCAATATCAGCGGCATCAATAATCTCACAAAAAAAATCGATACGCAAACCGAACTTGCAGGATTTTTTAGCCCGGTATCAGGAGACAGGGGCGAAATCACCATTAATTTCATCAAAAATACCACGAGCCATGCCGAGCCGACGTTAAATGCTACAAATGTTACAAATGCTGCCGTAACACAACCGGTTAAAAAAGTTGCATCGGCGATTCGGAATGCAGGCATTCTGGCTGCAGGGTTAGTAATAATTCTGCTGATATACGTCTTTAAGGTCAGGAAGAAGCAATATCGGTAAACCTGTATAAATAAAACCGCGCTTTCTTATAATTCACAAGCTTATAATCTTTATAATATTTCCTTAAGTCTGCTTTTTCATTCCCGAAAGGCCTGATAATGAGATCAGCCCCGGCTTCTGTTGCAGTCTTTGCCATTGCATCCTGAAGGTCTATCGGCGGTCTTATCGAATACAGGAGGGAAGCATTCCTGTATATCCCCATGTCCGGCGCAAATATATCATCCCTGCAAAACCTGACCCCGGCATATGTCTGCTCATTGATATCGGTCACAACAACATCCAGTTTATCTTTTAATAATAAAGCCACTTGAGGTAAATTGCCTACTCCGATTTCCACTACTTTATTCCTGTAATTATTGAGGATAAATTCCGCGATGTCCTCGTAATCTGAAATCATTGATATAAAAGGGAATCTGCTATTCCCTGAGTTCCGGCGGCAGCATATTGGGGATTCCGTCGTCGATGGGATAATACTCCTTGCATTTTCCGCAATAAAGTGTCCCTTTTACTATTTCTTTGCCGTTCTCTTCTGTCACTTCAAGCACGAGGTCGCCCTTGCACATGGGGCAGCACAGGATATCCATCAGGTCTCTTTTCATTTTATTTGCACCTTTGTTACTTAAGACACTCTTTTTATTATCAAGTTATCGAATCAGAATATTTTTTAAGGTTATAAAGTGTTAATACGATTATGTTGCGCGCATTCATAGCTGTCGAGTTGCCTGAAAGGTTAGTGCCGGAAATAGAAAAAATCGAATCCGTTCTTAACACCCCGGGTATCAAACTCGTTGAACCCAAACAGGTGCATATAACCCTTAAATTCCTCGGTGATATCCAGGAAAATGACGTGGAAACAATCGCATCAGCGCTGTCACAGGTCGGCTGCAAACCGTTTGAAGCCATGATAAAAGGGGTGGGCGTATTCCCGAAACCTGCTTATATCAAGGTTATCTGGCTCGGGGCTGAGGGGAATTTCGAGGCACTGCATGATGAAGTCGAACGTGTACTTACTCCATTCAAATTCGAGAAAGACCACCAGTTCTCTCCCCATGCAACGCTTGCGCGCGTAAAGCAGCTCAGGGATAAGGCAGATCTCTTTGAAAAGTTAAAACAGCTTGAGAATATTGACCTAGGTACGATCAATGTTGAATCAATCAGTCTTAAAAAAAGCACGCTTACGCCGCAGGGACCGATATATGAGACCTTGAGGGAAATTAAGCTGAAGAGCTATTAATGGATAGGTATTTACCAAATGATATCATAATAAATTCATATTATTGAAAAGGAATTTCGGAGACACATAAATGGCTAAACCTATTGAACTGGGATTGGTTTTGGAAGGTAAGGACGCCGAGGAATTTTGGAAAAATGAAAAAAATCCAAAAGTTACCAAAGAACAAATAGAGATGTTTAAGGAAGCTATGCACATCTATAAGACTTGTTTTAAGAAGTGATGAATCAAATTCCGTATAATAAACTGCAAATCGTAACGCTGACAAAAAAGCACGACCTTACTTCCTTTAATTCTACCAATTCCGATTTGAATGATTTTTTGAACAATTGTGCATTAAATGACCAGAATGAAAGAGTAAGCAGGACATACTTGTGCATGTGGGAACGAAGCATAACGGGATATGTCGCATTGGTTACAGATACCCTTGAGGTTCATGCAGTGGATGAAAAAGATGGAATTAAAAATTATCTTTATCATAAATATCCGGCTGTCAGGATAGCGCGGCTGGCTGTGGATAGAAATTTTATGAATAGGGGCGTCGGGAGATTCTTGCTCCTTGTGGCAATAGGCATGGCTATAGAAGTGTCAAATAAAATCGGATGCCGTTATATCACTGTGGACTCAAAGCCTGAATCTATAGGTTTTTATGAAAAACACAATTTTAAACTTGTAGAGAAGTATAGGAATAATGATTTTCCCAAGATGTATCTCAATATGTACCCTATAATTGCGATGATGCAACCAAAGGAATCTAAGGAAAAATCTGAGAGGTAATTTCCTCGCCAAACTTATTCCACTCAAAGCAGTTCAGGGGCACAACACTTTCGCAGGTGAATGAATAGATGGTATATAACAATCATTATATCGTAATTACCTAATAATTGAGAAAGAAAACCAAAATGACTTCCATCACCAAAATCTTCGCATCAGTCCTTTCACGTATAAAACCCACAGAAGCAGAGAGAGCCCGGCTCAAAGCCCTTGCTGAAAGCATAATCTCCCGGATTAACGCCACCGGCGAAGCCGAAGGGCTTAATATCAAAGGGGAACTTGTGGGCTCTTCCGCGCGCGGGACATGGATATCAGGCGAACACGACCTTGATATTTTCATCATGTTCCAGCCCGATGTTGAACGCAAGGAGCTTGAAGAAAACGGGCTTTACATCGCCCGCAAAATTGCAGGGGAATCACAAAGTTTTGAAGAGCGATATGCAGAGCACCCGTATATTCATGCGATATTCGATGGTTTCGAGGTTGACCTTGTCCCGGCTTTTAAAGTGGAGCGAGCATCTGAAATAAAGTCGGCTGTGGACAGGACGCCGTTCCATAACATATACGTCTCCTCGATGATCAGGGGGCTTGAAGATGAGGTACTGGTTTTAAAGCAATTCCTGAAAGGGATAGGCGTCTATGGCTCGGAGTTAAAAACACAGGGATTTTCAGGCTATCTCGTGGAACTTCTGATAATCAATTACGGCTCTTTCATAAAAGTTCTTGAAGCCGCATGCGAGTGGAAAAGCGGGATAACCATTGACATAGAAAAACACGGAACCCTTGTTCATAAAGACCCGACAGTAGTGGTTGACCCCACCGACCCGGCGCGAAATGTCGCAGCGGCGCTCTCACTTGATAACATGTGTGTTTTTATAGATAGGGCATGCGAATTCCTGAAAGACCCGGATGAAGCATATTTTAGCGCCAAACTTGCGGAACCTCTTGACGATAAAAGTTTTAATAAAATCCTTAAAGCCAGGGGCACTTCGTTGCTTGCCATTGAATTCGCTGCCCCGGATTTAGTCGATGATGTATTGTTTCCCCAGCTCTATAAAGTCAGGGAATCCATTCATGAAATGTTTGAGAGATATGATTTTCATGTGTATAACAAAAGCGTGTGGGCGGAAAAGTCTGCACTTATTCTTTTCGAACTTGAGTCTTCAAAGCTACCTCATGCAAGAATACACGCGGGTCCGCAGGTATGGGCAAAAGAACATGCCCTGGCTTTCAAATCCAAATACACAGGTTCCGATACGTTTTCCAATGTATTTATCAGGGACGGGAGATACATGGTCGAAATCCCGAGAAAGTATGACAGGGCAAAGACGCTTGTTGAATCAGAGATTTTAAATTGCGCGCTAGGAAAACATCTTGCATTAAGCATCAAAAAAGAATTTCATGTTCTTGAAGATGAAGAGATATTAAGTATCAAAGACAATGAGTTCAGGAAGTTCCTCAGGAATTTTTTCGAAAAATAGAAAATGGCAAAGACAAAATGGGCAATCATGAAATATTTACCGATAATCCTTGTAATATCCTTTTTCCTGGCAATCGGATGCCTGGCGCCATCCCCTGATAAAGAAGTTCCCCCATCGCAGTTGCTGTCAAATCCGGCTGCCTTTGAGGGAAAAGAGGTCTGTATCAACGGGATCTTAAATGACAATGCCATTTCCGGTATCCCGATAGGAAAAAACCTGGTTATTTCAGAAGACGAGACAAACGGGACTCTTGCGCTCGTATGCGGTACATTTAAAAACGGGTCGCTGGCACCAGTTTCCATCAATAATACTCTTACCATATTTACAGAAAAGGATGTTTACCAGTCGAATGAAACGCTTAGAATCCGGGTATTTTTTAATTCTCCTGAAAACGGCGATGGGAAAATCCAGGTATCTGGAATAAAGAACGCATTTGGCAGGGCGTTAATAATTGAAACAAGAGATGCAGCTTTTATTAAAGGAGCCAATTTTTTCAATTTCAATTTCACAACGCCGTCTTGCGAGGCGTGTTCAGCCCTTTCACCCGGGGTATATGCCGTCAATGCTACAATCAACATCGGTGGCAAGAATTTCGAGACTTTCAGGAATATCACGCTTGAAAGGGAAAACCTGACGGCTCAGGTTGAACAGCCGGAAGTATCAGCTAATGATACGATTAGACTTCTCCCTGTAAACAATACACATGGTGGTGCTGTGACCGTTGAGTATTTCTACATCCCGGGATGCTCAAAATGCGAAAAGGCGACGCCTGTGATCGAGGCTGTCATAAAAAACTATGGCGGCAGGGTGAATTTCACAGAATATAATGCCAACGAAGAAGGACGCGGGCTTGCCATAAAGTACGGGATTCCGGGAACGCCTTCCGTGGTTATTAACGGGGATAAAGAGAGGCTGATTTCATATGAAAATTATAACGGCGATACTGCAAAGCTTATGATGCTCCTGAGATTTGCAATTGACAGTGCCTCCACAGCGCCCCTGGCCGCGAATATCTCAACCGGTAAAGCCATCCAGCTTTCAGTGCCATCTGTTCTCGTCGTGGGCTTCCTTGCAGGTTTTAACCCCTGCCTTCTTGCGATACTTGCTTTTATCGCATCGGTCACCCTTGCAACCACAGGCAGGAGGCGAAATGTCCTGCTCATTGTCATTGTTTTCAGCCTTGGCATTTTCACAACTTACCTGATAGTCGGCATCGGCATCCTTCGTATTTTTGAACAGTCACCTTCATTGCAGATAACAATAAGGAATTTTCTTGCTATCCTGATAGCCTTTCTGGGATTGTGGCATGTGTATGACGCCTGGCATTTGAGGAAAAATACAGAATCAACATTTTATACCCCGAAGGCTTTCATCAGGCTGACCGAGAGCATAACGAAAAAAGTTAGTCTTCCGGCATCGTTTTTCATGGGCGCGCTGTTCTCCCTCATTAAAGCCCCGTGCGTTGGCGCTGTTTATTTTGTGATTCTTGATATGGTCAGAAGCGGCAAAGGTGCAGGGTACGTATATCTTGCAGCATACAACCTCGGCGTGGTGCTGCCTGTGCTTGTGCTCGGCGCCGCGATTGCTTTCGGATTGAACCCTGAAAAGGTCGAAAAGTTCAGGAAAGAAAAGAGGGCTGCGATGCGGCTGGTAACAGGAGTTACTTTGCTCGCAGTTGCGGTTTTTATGTATGCAGGGATAATTTAGCCAAGAAGCGAACTGAGAACCGCGTCCAGATTAGCTGCTGTCGGGGGATCGACAGAACGATTGCCATTAATTATAATCGTTGGAGTCGACTGTATGCCGTATTTATTCATGAATTCAAGATTTACGAGGGCAGCTCCCCTCGCATCATTTTTCTCAAGTGCCGCGTTGAAGTCTGCCCCAAGTCCTATGCTCGCTGCTACGCTTTCCAGAGTCGGCACGCTCTCCATCACCTTCAAATTTGATCCAATTACCTCTCTATTTAACATTTCAACATGAGCCTCATTAAACAAGGCATCCTGCATCTCCTTGCCTTTCCCCATCTGCTCCGCGATGATATAAGCTTCTATGCTCTTGGTTGATTGCCCCGGGAATATTATCGGAACATATGTTATCGTGACATTATTGCCATATTTTTCCAGAAGTTGAGGCAGTTCGTTGTGCAGGTCATAGCAATGAGGGCAGTCGAATTTCATGAACTCGGTGATTTTAACCTTGCCGGGCTCATATGTAGTGGAAAAGTTTAGCGTCGCACGTTCTCGGGTTGTTAGAGGGTTCTCCGCTGGCGAGGTGGAGAGGAAAAATAATACCACCACCGCAACAACAACCACTGCCACTCCTGCATATACCAGAGTCAGGTTTGATTTTTTCTCAGGGAGCTTTTGCTTCTTCTTTTTTGCCATTAGTTTTTTTAATAAAGTTTTTATGTTATAACTATTGCGGTTTTATCGTAACGTATTAAATACAAAGAAAAAGAAGTATTGCTATCCCGGTGATTCTTATGAAAACAATCGATGAACTAACCCGAAAAGCCATTGAACTGCAGGCAGCAGGGCTTTTAACAGGTCAGATTGCTGACGAACTCAATGTTTCGCGCGAAACCGCCACATGGCTCCTTGTACATGCGAAAAAAGGAGACTCCACTGCAGCACCCAAGGATATTTACATTGATTGGAGCAACATCGGAAGAAGCTCTTACAGGCAGAGGCTGATAGCAGGCGCGCTTGTGGACATGATACTTGACTGCCTCGGGGAGACCGAAGAAGGAATAGACGTGGTTGTCGGGGTTGCACTTTCGGGAATACCGCTTGCAAACCTGGCAGCGGATGAACTCGGATGCGAATTTACTACGTTTCATCCCAACAAACAGCGCTGGGAGCCTGAATCAAAAGAAACTAAAGGCACTATCAGCCAGAACTTCGCAAGTGTTGAGGGCAAGAACTGTATTTTGATAGACGATGTGGTCACATCAGGGACGACACTCAAAGAAGCCGTGGCCGTGCTTGAAGGATTGGGAGCCAAACCGGTTGCGATTGGCGTATTGATAGATAAAAAAGGTATTGATGATATTTCAGGTGTTCCCCTGAATGCCCTATTGCGGGTAACAAGAGTGGATAAAATCGAATAACATGCCTGATTGGCCGGTACACTTAATTGTCCCTCTGCTTGCCCTGTTGATTGTCAGCAGGAAAGAGGATCTAAAGTATGTCTTTCTCCTGCTCCCGCTTGCCCTGCTTCCTGATTTTGATACCTTTGCCATCCAGCACAGGGCGCTTTTACACAATATGTTTATTCCCTTAATCCTTGCCCTGTCCGGGTTATTAATCATGAAATACAGGGCGATTTTCCTGATCGCTTCTGCCTATATCACATCCCATGTGCTGCTGGATATGTTCACCGGCGGAGTCGTTCTTTTTTATCCGGTATACAACGGGATGGCGTTTGTGGATGCAAGCCTCATGATGAGCCAGACTAATAATTTACTCTGGACATTTGATTACGGCTTCAGGCCATACGCCGTGGGATGGAAGACTGCATACGGTTATATTTCAGACAGCACAGGCACGGGCGCAATGGTGTTTGTTCTGGCAGCGTGTGTTTGTGCAGCTTACAGGCGCTTGAGGGAAGCACGATGACAAAGAACCTCATGGTTATGGGGACAGGTTCCCATGTTGGAAAAAGCATACTTGTGACCGCGCTTTGCAGGATTTTTTCAAGAAAATATAACGTCTCTCCTTTTAAGGCGCAGAATATGAGCCTCAATTCCTGGGTGACAGAGGACGGCAAAGAAATAGGGATTGCACAGGCTATCCAGGCAAAAGCGGCAGGACTTGAACCCAGCGCGGATATGAACCCTGTTCTCCTGAAGCCCAAAGGCAATCATATCTCGCAGGTGGTAATCCTTGGAAAACCGTATGCAGATAAGGAAGCGGGTGAATACTATGATTCAATGGATGAAATAAGGTCAACCGTTGCCGGGGCATATAACCGCCTGTCAGGCTTGCATGATTTAATAGTAATCGAGGGAGCTGGAGGCGCAGCCGAGATAAACCTTTATTCCCGCGATATTGTGAATATCGGGATGGCGCGCCTGGTCAGGCCGCCGGTAATCCTTGTCGGTGATATCGAGCGCGGCGGGGTGTTTGCAAGCATATACGGAACCCTGCAACTGCTGCCTCCTGATGTAAAAAAACTTGTACGCGGGCTTGTGATAAACAAATTCAGGGGAGACATGAGATTGCTTGAACCTGCAATAAAACAGCTTGAAGAGCTGACGGCTCTTCCGGTGCTTGGCGTTATACCGTACACGGATATGAGAATACCGTCAGAGGATTCTGTTTCCATAAAAGATAAGGCACAAGTTCAAAATGGCCAGCCAATAAAAATTGCAGTGATACGGTTATCACACATATCGAATTTTACGGATTTTGAACCGCTTGAACATTATGCTTTTGTCAAATATACGAATCCTGATGAGGAACTCGATGAGCCCGATGCCATCATATTGCCGGGGACAAAAAATACCATTGACGACCTGAAAGAATTAATCGCAAGCGGAATGGATAAAAAAATAATTAGGGAAGCAAATAAAGGGACGCCTGTTATCGGAATCTGCGGCGGTTACCAGATGCTTGGCGATTTAATAACTGACAGCGGGATAGAGGGAACAAACGGCGCATGTTCAATAAAAGGGCTTGGGCTTCTTGGGGTTTCCACGCGTTTTGGAAAATATGAAAAGCAAACAAAGCAGACCGAGAAAATTGTTACGGGGAACGGCATGATACTTTCACCAATCAGAGGCGAGAAAATAAAAGGTTACGAGATACACATGGGTGAAACTGACGGGGGAAAAGCCGCTTTCGGTGATGATGGATGCGAAAGCGAGAACGGGCTTGTCATCGGGACATATCTTCATGGGATATTTGAAAATGAAAAATTACGGAAATCTTTCCTTGGATACTTATATAATCGCAAAGGGTTTACCTATACAGAAGGAAACTGGAGCGATGGCATAGAAGAACTTGCAAGATATGTTGAAGCTCATATTAATATGAACCTGATATATAGTATTCTGGAGGGACAATGAAACAGCTTAAGGAAACGGCAGCGAAAATAAAAAGCATGGAAATCCGGGGGGCGGGAAGGATTGCGCGTGCTGCGGCAGGGGAACTACGCGATTATGCAGGACGCATCACAACGAGGGACCTTGATGATTTCAATAAAAAGATGAAATATGCTGCCGAATTGCTTATCAGCACGCGGCCGACTGCGGTATCGCTTCCGAATGCGGTCAGGGCCGTGATGAGATATGTTGGGGATAATCCGGCAGAAGCAAAAGCCAGCGTTAGAAAACTGGCTGATGAATTCATCGCCGGTTCCGAAAATGCAGTGAGAATGATAGGGGAAATAGGAGCCCGGAGAGTGAGAGACGGGGATACCATAATGACGCACTGCAATTCCTCAGCCGCCATTTCGATTATGGCACAGGCGCATGCCAGCGGGAAAAAGATTAACGTCATTGCCACGGAATCACGCCCGAGAATGCAGGGTCACCTTACCATTAAGCAGCTTGACTCTCTCGGGATAGAGACATCGTTGATCGTGGACTCTGCGGTGCGATATTTCATGAAAGATATAGACCTTGTGATTATGGGCGCTGATGCGGTTACAGCAAATGGTTCGGTAATCAACAAAATCGGGACGTCACAGGTTGCTCTCGCCGCCCATGAAGCCAGGAAAAACGTAATAATCGCTGCCGAGACATATAAATTCAGCCCGAGAACACTGCTCGGCGAACTTGTGGAAATAGAGGAACGCGACAGCGATGAAGTGATAAGCAAAGAAAAACTCAGTGAATTTCCAAATGTAAGGGTGAAAAACCCGGCGTTTGATATCACACCTCGCGAGTATATTGATTTGATATGCACCGAAGTCGGGGCGATACCTCCTGAAATGGCGTACGTTATTATCAAGGAATACCTGGGCTGGGGCCTGGGCGAGATTAATTCTAACTGGAAATCATAAGGCGCTTTTAGCGACGCTGCTGCACCATAAGTTATTTGTATGATTAAAAATCATATTCTATCGAGGCATTAATAAGAGCCTTAATAAGTGGAGGTTAGAAAGATGGTAAGTATAGAAGATATTCCCGCAGAGAAGAGATGGGAAATAGCGGCAAAATCAGCAAGCGCCATGCCTTTTATTTACGACATGCACTTAAGAAAAGTCCTCGGTGAAAAATATGACGATATCGAGCGGCAGATATGGAACGAAATAGGTAAGGAATCGAAGAACTTCGCAAAAGCTTTTGGTCTCCCCTCAAGCAATGCGAAGGAACTCAGCGATATATTCAGGATTGAAGGAGCGACCCTCTATGGACCCGAATTCAGGTTCGAGATGGTAGAAGAGACAGAGGACAGGGCGGTTGGGAAAGTGGTTGAATGCCCCATGCTTAACAGGGCAAGGGAGATGGGACTTGATCCTGAAATTGTTGCTCTTAAGGCGTGCATGACCTTTGATAAATCGGCTGTTGAAACCCTGAATCCATTTTATACCCACAAGTTGAATGCGAACATGTGCAGCGGCGCCAATTACTGTGAGATGGTCATCGAGCCCAAAATAAGGCAGATTTGAGAATTGTGCGGGAGAGATTAACAAATATAAAAAAAATGCAGAAATATTAAAGATGTATTGTGAATATTGATTAGATAAGGGAGGATTTTAATATGGTTGTATATCCGGAAGAAATAATAGAAATGGCTGACCGTTTGATGAAGGATATTGCAGATTCGAAAGACAATCTTGATGTCATTGCGTCTGTAAGTTTTACTGACAGGTGCGCTGAAATACTCAAGAACCTTGCGGAAAGTGTTGCTGAGCTTCACCAGCGTGTGGATGTGATTACGGAAAAGGAATAATTCCATTGTATTGCATCGGACAAATCGTAATCCGGCTGTAATGACGGGCAGGACAAACTCCAGCTTGTAAGCGGGGCGCACCCTGATTTAAGGAAATGGTTGAGCTTGCATGTTATCGGGTGTGCAGGGCAATGGTATTTAAGCCTGTATGTTCCTGAAAAACGCTATATACAGGCTGTGCATCGTACGGGGTATGCGACTTTAAGAAAATTGTTGTTGCCTGAAAGTCCCTGCATCGTTATATGTCCCTACAAAGAATATAACGGCTATTACAATATGTTTTCACTTCAGGAGACGGGTAAAATCAAAAGGCTCAGTGGGTTTTTTGAGGTTGGCTTTATCTATGGGTTTAAATTTTGCGTCTTTGCCTTTACCTAATGTTTGGAAGATTTTATCCTCTGTAACTTCAAGTATATTCATGAGTGTCACCAATTACTTCAATAACCTGTCTATTAATAAAATTATGCTTAATTTAATATCCCTGGCTCTTGATTTGTTCAATTACACCACCAAAAACATCCACCATATTTCACGAACAGCGTCCACCAAGAAATTATTGTGATAGACAGATAAACAATTCCTACACTCTTAATAATATTTGCAATTGAAATCACAATCAAGAACCTTTTTGAGTCATAATTTCCTATTCCAGCTATTATAGGAGCAAGGTCGACCACGATAGGAATCCATGGTGAAATCAAGAGGAACAATACACCATATTTCCGAAAATACATAGAGGTCGTTTTTTCATTTTCCTTATCATGAGAGTGGATAATTTTTGTAAGGCCATGTTTTCCCATGAAATAGCCTACAGATGCTCCAATCACTGAACCTGATGTCAAAGATAAAAATATTAATCCGGGATTTCCTCCGATACCAAGCAATCCAAATACCACAGGTTCTGTAGGTATTGGTATGATGGATGAAATAATACTAAGGACAAAAAGACCAATCATTCCATAGGATATAAATAATTCAAATAATGCCATTCCTATGCTTTAAGGATTTTAATGGATATGTATTGTTTGGTATTATCCAGAAGAGTACTATCGAATGAGCATTTGTAGTCTTTCTATCTTTTCTTTCCGATTATATATATTGCAGATAGAACGACCGCTATACTCACTACTATTCCAAATCCAGGAGATGGTTTAGGAGTAGATGCTGCAGGCTCAATCGTCGTCTCTAAAGGGGTAGCAGGTTTGACAGTAGTATTTACAGGCATAACGGAGGCATTTCCTGCTTCAAGTGCAATTTCCGTTGCATTTGTTTCGTTTTCATTTGATTCATTTACATCTGTGAAATTTTTCGTCAGATTTGCAGTTCCAAATTTGCATTCTCCTCTAAAGTATGCCCATTCTTCACATTCCCTTCCGTTAGGGAAAATGCAATACCCTGTTTGGGAACCATCAGGATTTGTCCGAATGGTATCATTATATCCTTGATCAACGCAATACTTAGAAGCGGGATTAGGCATTGCTACTCCTGCTCCTGCAGCGAATAAAGCTGTTACACATAGCGCAAATATTATTCTATATTGTTTTTTCATGTTTAGTCCCTCCATATATATTTATATTCCAACCAGGCAGTTTTCCGCCTGCGTATTTTTTGGGAATATCACACGGGTATTGAATCCCGGGTCGAAACAGGAGTCAAAACTATCTTTACAATGTCCTGATAGTCTTCCTTAAGGGTATAGACATTATGTTCGTTAGTCAAATAGAACCGCAGAATCCCAAGTCTGCTATGCATCTGTCCAACGGTTGATGAGACTGCCCTGTAATTGACATTAAAACCCTGCTTAACGAGAAAATCATAAATTTCAACAGTAGTACAGCTCTTCGCCTGTAAAAAGAGATTAAGAAGAGATTTCCTGATACCTTTCTTATCATGCATGAGAAATTTTGACAGCCTGTTTTTTGCGCTTTCATCTGTTTTTTTCATCGAATCACCTTTTCGGACCCCGGACAAACATAGTATTTTTTACATTACAATTTAAATGGATTTCCCAGTATTATACCCAAATTAACCCTGATCCGATTGACCTTGTCTTTAAAGAAAAAGTTCTTTTAAAATATAATAACACGTATCGGGATAAGTATATATACAGGTACATAATGAATAATAATTATAATCTATTGGAGGCATAAGCGAGCAAGTTTCTGATGCTAATTACAACTCAAAATTTATTCGAATCAAAAAAACGGGAGGTGAAAAAATGGTTGGACTTGAAAGCTCAATGGACAATGCAACAAATGCACAGAAAATCAAGGTTGCAAAGGAAGATCCTGCAGAGAAACAGAGACAGAAAGAGTTCTATGCAAAACTGAGAGCACGCACCGCAGAACAGCCAACAGGTGCACAGTATGACTAAAAAAGAGGCCAGTTCAAGAAGTTAGCCAATAGAATGGAAGAGGATAAAGTACCCTGTCCTTTTCCATGTATCTATTGGTTTTATTTTATTATAGAAACATATAACATTAATGTTTGAGGGGGAAAATCATTTATTCAATAAGATAAGGGAGAGAAAAATATGCCAAAATTAGTAGTTGTATATCTCAGTACATCAGGTAATACAAAAGCGATGGCAGATGCCATCGTAGAAGGGGCTCAATCAAGAAATGTTGACGCTAAAGCCGTGAATTTCAATGAGGCCAGGATAGAAGAATTGAAAGATGCAGATGCAATTGCAATCGGATCTTCCACTTTTTACTATAAAATGCTGCCACCCATGGAGAAATTTATTGAAAGCCTCGAAAAAGCAAAAATAAAAGCAAAATTGGGGGCAGCTTTCGGCTCTTATGGCTGGAGCGGCGAAGCGCCTGTAATGATCGCGGAAAAAATGCGAAACCTCGGCATGGAGGTAATAGATCCGGTATTACGTATTCAATATCAGCCGGTTGAAAAGGATCTTGACGAATGTAAGAGGCTTGGAAAAGATATTGCCATTAAATTGAAAAAGGATACCAAGGCAGGAAGCGAACCGAAGCGTAAAGATGCAGCGGTCAGCGTGCAGGAAGTCAAAATGGGTGAGGGGGGTCACTAAAAAGAGAAGCATCCGCGCTTGATTCCCCGTTTTTTTTTCGAATAATGTGGCGAGTGGCTGTATCATAGCTCATTCTCATGCTCTTCAAAAAGTAATGAAGTGTAAAACAACCTCAAAAACGCAAAATTTCGGCGCCCCATGAAATCCAAATACAAAATTATATAATAAAGAATCTCATCCTATTGAATGGGAGATATGGTATGCCTAAAAAAAATAAATCTAAGGATGTAAAAAATCAAAGAAAACATAATATTGCTACTTTAGATGAAGTAACTGCAAATGCACAAAAAGAAATCCAAGAAAACTATAAAAAAATCGGCACCTTACAAGCAGCTGCTGCAAATGCACAAAAAGAAGTCCAAGAAAACTATAAAAAAATCGGTACATTTGATGAAGCTGCTGCAAATGCACAGAAAGAAGTCCAAGAAAACTATAAAAAAATCGGCACCTTACAAGCAGCTTCTGCAGATGCCTATAAAAAAGTTCTGGAAAACTATAAAAATATAGGCTTTTCTTCTACTTTTTCTGCAAATGCTTTTGCAAATAAAAAACTTCCGAAAAACTATAAAGAAATGGCCTCTTTTTTTGATGAGATTATTTCGGCAAACATGGAATATCAAAAAAACTTTGGAAATGTTGATTTCAGTAATCCTGCCACTTATAAGAATTTAGAAAAGAAAATCAACAAAATAATGGATAAGCATAAAGATCAGCTTGATGATATTGAGGCATTTACCGAAGAGATGGAGAACCTCCCAGAAAACCAGGAAGATAGTGATCTCAGTAATTCTGATATAGTAAAGAATTTTGAGGTTATTAAAAAAGAGTCTCAGGACAAAATCAATCAAATCCATGATGATAATAAAGTTTTACTCGAAAAAGCTAATGATAAAGACGCTGATTTTAGTGTTTCTGAAATAGAAAAGAATTTGGACGGCATTAAAAAAGAGTATCAGGACAAAATCGACCAAATCCTGGATGAATATAAAGACCAATTTGAAAAAGTTAAAAAAGTAGAGTATGATTTTAGTAATCCTGAAACTTTAAAGACTCTTGACGATATTAAAAAAGAATATCAGGATAAAATCGATCAAATCCTGGATGAATATAAAAATCAACTTGAAAAAGTTAATAATTTGGAGTTTGGTAAGGCGGTGAATAGTCAAGATGAATTAATGAAACTTTCAGATGTGGAACTTATGGCAAGGGTTATTTATGCCGAACAAGCAACTAATTTGAAAGGACAAAATGCAGTTGCATGGAATATTATTAATAAATCTAAAGGTAATTTCAGGAGTGTGTTAACAGCAAGTAAATATTCATGTTTGAAGGGGGAAGGGGGTAATTTACAGGCATTTAAACCAGATGTTAATTCAAAAGGTTGGGAAAATGCCTTACAATTGGCCATAGAAATCCAGGCAGGTGAAAGCAACAATATCCCAAACGATATAGGAGACGCAACAGAATTCCGTTCAAAACCATATTTCGATGCTAATTCTAGAAAAGATGGTAATGTAACTTATCTTAAACAAAAGGGACCAGACAAAATAATTAGAGAATATAAAGTAAAAAATGTAAAACTAATCGGAGGCAATGTCTTTTTTGATTTCGATTATAGTAAATAACATTTTGTTTCATAAATAGGTCAAAAATTCAATTTGTCACGCCCCCAAAATACGTTTTATCCCGTAGTTACTGATGAAGGAAAAACTCATGCCTCCAAGATGCAATAGTAATTCAAAATGGCTTTAGGTAGATATGAGCTTCCTAATCAGGTTCGCGCGCCAGTGGATTGCAGGAGAGACCTTAGATGACGCCATTTCACGCACCCGAAAAGCAAACAATTCCGGGATAGGCGGCATCATCAATTTCCTCGGTGAACATGTCAGGGATGAAGACGAGGCAAAAAAGAATATAGAAGAAAACCAGAGAATCCTGAAAGCCATCGAAGACTCAAAGCTCAATGCATCCCTATCGATAAAACTCACACAACTGGGGCTTGAGATTGAAAAAAACTTTTGTTTATCAAATGTGGAAAAGATTGCAGGCAGCGCTGCTCCAAAAAATATCTTTGTCTGGATTGACATGGAGAACTCGCCCTATACTGAAGATACCATTTACATTTACCTTGAAGTTTTCAAAAAATTCAAAAACGTTGGGTTGGCTATCCAGTCCAACCTGAAAAGAAGCGATAGCGATGTCAGAAGAATTGCTGTATCAGGCGGTATAATCCGCCTGGTGAAAGGCGCTTACAGTGAAAAAAGTGATATTGCATACACAAGCCGGAAAGATATAACCATCAATTACTCAAAGCTCATGGGATACCTGTTCTATAAGAGCCCGTTTTTTGCAATCGCAACACATGACGACCTTTTGATAAACGAGGCGCTTGTCGTTAATGAGACTCATCACAAGAGGATTGAGTTCCAGATGCTTCTGGGAGTAAGGGAAGAGTTAAAGAAAGAGCTTGTGAAAAAAGGTGTTACCGTTGTCGATTATATTCCTTATGGAAAGAACTGGTTCCCATATTCTTTACGGCGGATACGGGAAAGGAAACGAAATATTCTCCTGGTTTTCAGGTCGATTTTTGATTTTTAAGATTCAATCTTTTTAAATATCCATGGGACGAGGAAGGTCGAAGAAATACCAAGTGCGATGTACTTAATAAAGATAAAATTCTGGTTTGTTAACAGCAATTCGCTTGAGATGATATAAATAATTCCCAGCACCACAATTCCCATAACAGCTCTTCTCATCCTCTGCACATTATTTTCCGCATCCTGAAGTTTCACATATTCCTCTTCAAGAAGGTAGCCAACGCCGATACTTCCCATTACCAGTCCTATCTCAAGCTGTTCCATTAAAAGAATGTGCTGCATGTATCCTGTTACAACCAGTATCATGGGCAGCGCCACGACAATAAAATATTTCGAACTGCGATTCAGTGTCCCTAATTTATTTGTAACTTCGGGTTCCACTTTAAAGGATATTAATGCCACCATTAAACCGAATATGATTCCGCCTATCACATCGCCGGCATAGTGGACACCCAGATAAATTCTTGATAATGAAATCGATAAAACCGCCACAGTACCCGTAAATAATATCCACCTGTTTTGAATTTTGCATCCCAGGTATCCCCAGAACCCTGATGAGACCTGCGCATGGCCGCTGGGGAACCCGAATCCATTCTCCCCTATTTTATGAAGATATTCAGGCGGTCTTGGCATACTGAACAGGTTTTTCAATAAAATTGCGGCAAATGCTGAAAAAAGAATAACATACATTGCTCTTATGCCTGTTTTCTTACTGAAACACCAGAAAATAAGCGATGCTAAAAAGATATACGCAGGCTCGCTGCCCGCAGTTGTAATGGCTATGAATATTTTATCAAGAAATGGACTTCCAAAGCCCTGGAGATATATGATAATGTTTTCGCTGAAAAAGAATCGGGTAGGTTCTAACATCATGTCAGAAACCGAAAATAGATAGATGCCTCAGGGGCAATCCATCTAATATCAAAAAGTTATGCTTTGACTAGCGCTTTTGGCGAGCGTGCTATCTTCTTGCGCTTAGCACCAGCTGATGTGTATCGCTGCGCAGGGCCGGGGCGCTTGTATGCGAGTTCGGACTCGGGAACCATTATTACATTCCCTTTCCTTCCTTTAACTCTGCCCCATTTTGTTGTACCTGTTTTTCCCATGTAATTTATATCCTCCAAAGTATTTGTTTGGCTCCACAATAATTCCGTTTATTCATATACCTTTCCCCGCTCCAAGCTTTGCACTTAAATCGCAATTGCACCTAAAGTCGAAGTTATTGTACAATTTTTTTAGCAAACAACGATTCAATTTTAGAATTGATACCCGCTAATTTTTTCTTTTTCTCTAAAAGAGGTTTAATTTTAGACATAATCCTTTGTTGAACTGTATAAGGGGGTATCTCGAAATCCATTGAATAAATTTGGTCTAATGTTAGGGTTTTTGAACCTTCGCTAATACTTGCTTCTTGGAGCTGTTTCTGATAAAAGAGAGCAAAAAACTCAGGAATAATCATATTTTTTGCACCTTTTTTCACTTTAAAAAACCCTGCGTGATGATTCAAAGCAAATCTTTCGTTTTTCTTAAACGTCATACTCCCCGCACTCCCATCGAGACTTATTATTATTCCTTCCCCTTTAAATATTGTAATGGGTTGATTGTGTTTTGTTCTACCATTTTTTGAGACAAATCTATCTGCTACTATATGGTCTTGATTCCCTCCCCAAACAGGTATGAACACCCCACCATGTTGAATTGATTTGTAAATTGCTTCTTCCGTGAGTCCAAAATCACCCTTTTTTATAGGGTCGAATAAATCAAGGAACTTTACCATCAAGTAAAACCTCTAATTCCTTTTCAACTTTATGCGCTTCTTTAAACAACTGTTTCTCTGTTATGAAGTTTGGTTCAAATGGACGGAGATAGTACTCAGGCAAAAGACAATAGTATGTTTTAGGATTAACAATTTTCGACATTTCTATATAGCCTCCTTTTCTAAGTTTCATTTTCTCTCCTTTTTCAGTTATCCATTCAGTTCCATTAGTAGCCGAATCGTCAAAATTCAACCATCGTTCTTCTAATAGACCATACATTTCTTCACCGTCTGTGCTCACCCAGCCAGAAATCTCGTCATGCATCCAACCATTGCGGTTATTCCGAAGCTTCGTAGGGAAACGTTTGTCTGAATTGGCTAAACCATCATTATCTATAATATACATCCAGATTGGGTTTTTCTGGATTTTTGTTATCGCTTTATTTTTCTTTCTTAGATATACAGCATATGTCTTTTCTTTGGTGTATGGCGCAAAAGCAAATTTAGGTAAAGATACAATGCCATAAACTTCACATTTTTCCAATAGTTCTTCCCGAAGACCAGATAAACTTGGATTCTCAAGAATGCCATCAGGAAGTATAATACATGCCATCCCCCCATCCTTGAGCAAATCAATTACTTTACATAAGAATGCTATTTCTGTACGATTTGATGATATTTTAGTTGCTCCTGCTTTTATTGTACCTGCACCGTATGGGGGATTAGTTATGATGTAATCCCACATCTCACCATCAAAATCTTTTATGAGTGAATTGTCATCTATCATATTGGTGTGCCCATCACCAACAAGGAACATGTTGAGTTTGGTTCGAGATATGTTCTCTTTTTTAACATCTATACCCCAAAAACAATCTTTTTCCAAGAATTTTATAGCCTCTTTATTAAGTGTTTTTGTTTTGGTATAAGCCGCATGTAATATTTTGAAACTTTCTGTCAAAAAACCACCAGTGCCACAAGCGGGGTCTAATATTCTAAATTTACTATCTTTATCAAAATAAGTTTTATTTAAAAGAAGTAATTTAGCTAATATATGTGCATAATGCCTACGTGTAAAATATTCGCCAAACTCCTTCTTTTCTTTGCTACTCGCAAACATTTCGTAAACCGCTCCAAATAAATCGAAACCACAACCATGGAGTGGTCTCATAGAATTTATTACGTCGTAAATTTGCTTTACTTCATCTTCATTAACTAAAGGCTTCTCAGTCTTTGTTCCTACTATAGCGATTCTTACTTTTTCCATAAGGTCTACAAACTCGCTAAATTGAGAAACTTTTTCCAATCGTTCTATATACATTGACAAATTTGCAACTATTTTCTCTGCTGGGTAATTTTCCGTTCCATTGGAACAATTCGACCAATATATTTTATTTTTGTCCTTCTTACCAACAATTTCTTCTTTTTCTTCAAAATATTCTAAAGAAATAAAACCAATAGTGAAATCAATTTTTTGGCTATTGTTATCAAATTTTATATTCCTATAACTCTTAGCCAATTCCCAAAGTTTTTTGTTAAATACTGCTTCGGAAATAACTGACAAAGAATCCACATTTGTAAGAATATTATCTAAGTTCGAGTTCTTCGTAAGGCGGTTCTTTATAAGGCGCAGGATATCAATTGTTTGGAACTCTCGTATTGGATTTTTATTAAGCTTGATTTCTTTTCCTGTCTTTGCATTATAAAATATCGTAGTTTTAAAGTTTGTCACAATAAAATATGGGAGTTTCAATTTGCCCGATTTCACCTTTCCTTGTTTAATTGCGTTTTTCCAATCGCTGTCTCCTACAGAACAATCATCTTTAGCTTCTGCATACGCTACAAGATTCTCGATAAACTCTCTGTCGTTTTTCTTTTCTCGGTCATATTCAAACTCAGAAATCAAGAGGTCGGGTCTTTTGGAAATGGTGTATTGAGGAAATGTAGTATCATTAACAATTTGATTTGGTGGTATGCTAAGCTGATTAACAAGAACTTCTTGGATAAACCTTGTAACTCCTAATGCCTCTTGTTTCTTTTTTTGAGCCATCAAATCACTCTTATGTTCTCAGCCCACCAATAGACAGATTTGCCGACCTTCCGTAATCAACAATGCCTTTCCCATACAACTGCACCAGATATTTTTTCGCCGTCTTCCAAGCCATTTCTGCCCTCTCGGAGATATTCTTTGTAGTAAGTGGTTTATGGGCTATATATAATGTATTAATGATGCGCTTCTCTTCGGGGCTGTACTCTATTGCTCGTGCCATTCTATCTCCAATATCGGCTTATCTTTGGAATCTGGCAGGGGTTTTTTTAATCTGAAAATAATTCTGAACTGGTCTCTTGCGGGGCTATCTTATTTTATACAATCCATGACCGATTCGTTCAAAGTATTTGTATCGCACAAGATGATTGGCAGGCGCATTAATACAGCATCTTGAAACAATTTCTGCTCTAATAGTCGATTTTTCATATTCTGAATCTGTCATATAGTTTATAACTTCTTCTGGTGTAAATTCATTCACACCTTTCGATTTAACGATTTTTTTTGTAGCCTTTAAAACTTCTTCATGGCACTTCATTGGATGATTACATGTTTAAGAGATATTTAGATGTAAGCATTTTAACTTGCACCTAAAGTCCCTTGTCTGCATCTAAAGTCGCTTAAAAACGGTACTTGAGGTGCAAAGCTCCCATTCCAAACTGTGTGTAGAGTCCTGACATTTTTTTCGCTGAACGAAATGCCAGTGAAATCCAGTCTTTAGAATCTCGGGCATCTCGCTCTTGCAAGGAGCACCGAAACCCCTTTGCTTTTAAGTTTTTTCTCAAGCAGGGCTTTCATATCAGTATCAGACTGGAGGTCTATTATCTCAGTATCATTGATATAAGACCTGACCAGTTCTGTCAAATCCGGAGCTGCCTGCCCACCAGTCATGGCAGCCACCTCGTTCTGGAGGATAATTACCACCACGTCATGCCCGTTATGAACCGCGTTGATAAGCCCCTGGATTCCCGAATGCGCAAGGCCAAAATCACCGATAATCGCAATCCCCTTCCGGTTAAAACCGCAGGCAGTGCCGATTGATGAGCCGAGGGAGAAAGCGGCGTCAAGAAGTGATAGCGGCGGTGATGAGGTTAATACAGAACAGCCGAGGTCGCCCGCAACCGGCACGTTTTGCTCTTTTACAGCTTTATACAGCGGCAGGTACGGGCAGTCTTCACATAAAGGACGGGCTCCCCTCTTTTTTATGGTTTCCGGGGTTATTTTGCGCGTCACATTCCTTTTATTAATATTTTCAATCGCTTCTTGTATATCCTCTATTTCAACCATTCCGTATGGCAGGTGCCCGGTCAGTTTCCCCAATACCTTTCCTGAAAGCTGTTTTTCAATAACAGGTTCAGTTTCTTCCACAACCAGGACGTGCTTATGTTCGGCTATGAAGCTGTTTATCAAATCAAGAGGCAGGGGATTAACAGTTGTGAGAGAAAGGTGGGAAAAATTGGGTGACACTATGGAATCAACCAAAGATGCGAGAAACCCGGATGAGATTATTCCGAAATCGCCTTTTTTTGTACATGTATTCAGTTTTGAGTTTTCGGCATACTTACACATTTCAGGGAACGACTCCCTGTGGAATCGCTGGTGTTTGCCCCGCATCGTCAGCTTCCAGATTTTCTTATCAAGAGGCAGCGCGGTATTCGTTTCGCTTTTCTTCCTCGTGATTTTACCCTCTTCTTTCAGTAACCGGTCTGTAAGCCTGATAATTACAGGAGTTCTCACTTTTTCCGATAAGAGAAATGCCTCTTTAATGCAAATATAGGCGGTCTCGGGGGTCGAAGGGTCAAATACAGGGGCCTCGGCAACCAGCCCGTAAAATCTTGAATCCTGCTCGTTCTGGGATTTCTGAACTCCAGGGTCGTCGCCGGCAATTATAACCACGCCTGCCCCTATCGTATGCGTTGCCGAAGTCACAAGCGGGTCTGCAAGTATATTCATCCCCACATGTTTTGTAATGACGGCGCTGCGTTCCCCGCATACCGATGAACCAAGCGCTATTTCAAGCGCAACCTTTTCATTGATAGACCATTCGTGATTGATTTTTCCCGGTAGCGCTTCCATGAGCTCAGTTATCGGAAAACCAGGGACGCCTGTCACATTTTTAACGCCGCTATCTGCAAGCGCAGAAACCACTGCAAACAGGCCGTTCACAAAACCACCGATTCATCATTTCTTGAAAACCATGGCAAAGCCGCTAAAGCGCCTATGATGCCTTTGCCCCCGATACAAATCTCAACATTGTTCTCCTGTGCTGTCTTTAAAGTAAGTTCTTTTGAAATCATTTTACTTCTGCAAAGCCTGCTGTATTCCATAAGCGCGGAAGCATCAAAATCCGATAATGCCACCATGCCCGTCTCTTGCGACACGCTGTATTCCAGAAGACCTTCTTTTATCATACCAAGCAATTCTTCCCTCGCACCGGATGTGCAGGCAAATTCAAGTACTGTAGCCACACAGTTCTGGGTCTTATCAGGGACCGGGTAAAGCTGGACAAGGGTATGTGAGATGTATTTATGCTCGTTTGAATCAGCAGCGTCTGCGATATTGTGCGCCAGCGTCCACGTCGCTCCGACCTCTTTTGAGTCGGTATTATCAATCCCTACAAGCACCCTCTCCCTTCGCGGGACAACGATCGTGCCGCTTGCGCGTTTTCCTCCGCCTGACTCTGTAATATCGCATCGCAAAACGCCTTTAGCATAGGCCCTGCATGTCGTTGCGCCCACGCCGCCGCCTCCAAGACCGCTGTATGTTATTTCTATCTCGTCATCATTTACAAGGACAGATTCAATACCGGCGGCGGCTGTTGATGAGCGCAGTGCAAGAGATGAAGTCCCGGTTTTTACAAGGTAGCGCATCATATCCCCAACTGCGCGGCTTTTAATGACGAGCGGGCTTTTGGAATAATGGTACAAAGCCCACGCCGAACCCCCATAGCAGCTGGAATGTTCCATTATTTCCACATGTTCGTTTTTGCGGTCTGCTACTGCGTAAATACCTTTGTATTGGATATTATAAGGGTCTTGGAGGTGCATAACATGGTTTTAAGTATTTTATCTAATATATGAGTATTTGGGAAATAAATATGTCCAATAAATTCTTGTTGCTATTTTTAGTGTTTCTGGTTAGTTTAAATGGAGTTCATGCACTTGCAGATGGGGTAACAATTCCGCTTGTGGCAGATAGAAGCACAGATAGCGGTGATGAGGGGATACTTCTCGGCGCCCAGGTGATAGTCACCAACGGCACAGGTCATGTTTTTGTGGACACGAACCCATACACGCAGGTTGACCTCCAGGGGTCGGCAAGGCTTGCAGCGATGGTGGCTTCTGACGTATTAGGCATAGACGAAAGAGCGTATGATTTTTATTATATTATTGATATCAGCTCTCCCATCATTGGAGGACCGTCAGCGGGCGGGGCGCTGACCGTAGCCACAATTGCGGCCATAAACAACTGGACCGTGAAACCTGGCATCGTCATGACCGGCATGATAAACCCGGATGGGTCGATTGGACCGGTGGGCGGTATTCCTTACAAACTTGAGGCTGCGGCAGCTAAAAATGCAACACTTTTCCTCATACCGCAGGGGCAGGGCAACGTTACCATCCAGAATACTACCAGCAGAACAAACGGTCCTTTTATTATCAACCAGGTAAACACAGAAAACGTTGATGTGGTTTTTGTTGGGAAAAAATTAAATGTTACTGTAAAGGAAGTGGGCACAATCCAGGAAGCTGTTCTTGCTTTTACAGGTCATGAAATCAATACGCCAACATTCAATGGTACCATCCTTACATCTGATTATCTTGATTTGCTCAAACCTCTTGCCACCAGGTTGAAAAATGAATCCGGCAATATGTATAATGGAACGGTATCCCTGGTTCAGGAGGACATTTTCCTGAAGCAGGCAAAGGAAATCCAGGTGAATGCGAATAATATGTATGACGAAAAGAAATATTATGCGGCGACTTCTCTTTACTTTAATTCCATGATAGATATGCGAATCGCACAATGGAATTACGGATACGCCAAAGCCCCAAATAAAGAACAATATCTTACCGGGCTTGTTAATAGTGTTGAAAACCAGATACAGAGTTCAGAGAAAGACCTTGATAACTTTAAACTGTTTGGAGTGAGCGATGTAGGAGCCGTAGGAGCGGCTGAATCCAGGATAACGGCTGCAAAGGCAAAACTGGAAGAGGCAAAAAGCCTTAATGATTCGGCAGAAAAAATCCAATCGCTTGCTTTTGCAAATGAAAGGGCGCGAACGGCACAGTGGTGGCTGACGCTTGCAGTGCCTACTGGAAAAATCATACCTGAAAATACATTGAAAGACCGCGCGGGCTGGTATCTGAGCCAGGCACAATCAATCAATACCTACGTGCAGGCGCTGTTGTCTGAAAGCAGCGGGCATCCGGTCGTTACAGGCGATAATGATATAAACCTCGCCCAGCAGGAGATGCGGCACGGGTATTATTCGGGTGCCATCTTCGACTCCCTTCAGATTACAGTGAAATCAAGTACAGCCATAGGCTTATTGGGGGTCCAGGACGCGAACAAAAAAATAGAACAGAGCGCCAGTGATGCGGAAGCTGCAATAAACGAAGCAAGGATGAACGGTGTGGAGCCCACGCTTGCGGTAAGCGCATATGAATATGCCGAAACCATGACTGATCCTTTCGATAAAATTGCCCAGTATTCATATGCGAAAATGGTGGCAAAAACCTCGGTTGTTCTATATTCCCATGCCGTAGCGTCGGATAAAAAACCTGCAAAACCCACCATTACCCCTTATGTACCTGAGCTTGTAGTGCCCACGCCGACAACAACTGCAAAGACACAAAAAACAAGAGCAGTTCCGGCATTTGAAGCTATTGCTGCGATAGCGGCTGTATTGATTGTAAGACGTTTGAATAAAAAATGAAAATAAATGAAAAGATTAGTCTTATCCGCCGCTCACGGCAGGGAGTATGGATATCTCGTCTGCATCCTTCACCTGGCTTGCGAGACCATTCAAATGCCTTATATCCTCGCCGTTCACGTACAGGTTGACAAACCGCCTTACTTCGCCTTTGTCGAGGATACGGCGCTCAAAATCCGGGCCGAATTGTTCAACCAGTTTATCAAGCACGGTTTTAACTGTTGTATCGCCAAGTTCCAGGGTCGTTTCGCGAGCATGGGTAACATTGCTCAATGCAGATGAAAATCTTATTTTGACCATTTGTATCACCTTTAGGAATGCGCAAGGGGTGAAGCCACTTGCTGCTTATGAATATCAATGCCGGGCGTGGTGAGTTTTTCAAACTCGCTAAGCATGGGCTTAATAACAGGCGGGCGCTGCAATGACTTAAGTAATGTCTCCTGCGCCTTGAGACCAACACTGACGCTTTCCGCCGCAGTTTACGCCCTGCGCCATCGCAAAAACCCTGCCGCCGTGCCGTTTATCGCCATGTGCCTTTTCGCAACCTGGTGGACGGCGGGCTATGTCTTTGAACTGAGCAGCCTCAGTTTCGATGTCAAGTTCCTGGCTGTAAAACTGGAATATATCGGCATTCTGCATCCAATGACGCGTGCTGCATCTATGTAAGGCAACTCGCGCAGGGAAAGCATGATGCCGCGTGTGATCCGCGCATAGACCATCCATCCATTGATCGCCAGTACGATGATGAGATTCTGCACA
>JAPZAO010000157.1 GCA_027460615.1 Candidatus Methanoperedens sp. | reverse complement strand
ATGATACCGCTTGGCAAAGTCGGAATGAATGTTTCTGATGAAATGTTCGCCGTGACCCAGGAAAAAATGAAAAAATACAAGTTCATCATGGATTCGATGAATGATAAGGAACTTGAAGACCCGAAGCATATCAACAGCCCGAGGATAACAAGAATTGCTCGGGGCTCAGGGACGAAATATGAAGAGGTGCGCGAACTCCTGAAGTATCATAAAACGATGCAGAAAACAATCAAGAATCTGGGTGGCGGCGGCAAGTTCAATGTCCAAAAAATGATGAAGAAATTCGGAATGTAAGGGTTAAAGTGGGCTTAAATTATGGAAAATATTTATATGTAAAGACATTTATTATAGAACTGGGGTAGCGGCATCGCATCCATCCCCTCCGATGTTTCCGCAAGCCCCCTTTTTCTTATCCGGCTATTCTCCTATAGCAGAAGGAAGAGATTTGAATATTATGATTAAAAATGATGTCATCGTCATCGGGGCAGGCGCATCGGGCATGATGTGCGCTATTGAATGCGGAAAAAGAGGTCGCTCGGTTCTTGTTCTTGACAAAGCTTTAAAAATCGGGAGAAAAATTCGTATTTCCGGGGGAGGATGCTGTAATTTTACGAATACCAATATGAGCCCCATAAATTTTATATCAAATAATTCTCACTTTTGTAAATCCGCGCTTTCCCGTTTTAGACCTGATGATTTCATTTCCATGCTTAAAAAACATGGCGTGAAATATGAGGAAAGAGAAGATGGGCAATTATTCTGCGCCAAAAGTTCTGAAGAAATAATCCGGATGCTGGAGAAGGAAAGTAATGATTCAGGTGTAAACATAATTTTAAATTGCCAGATTCAGGACGTGAAAAAAGAAGAGTGTTTCATGGTATCGACCAATCATGGTATTTTTGAGTCTGAGTCGCTTGTTATTGCTACGGGCGGAGCGTCTTATCCCCTGATAGGGGCCTCAGGCATAGGTTACAAAATCGCAAAGCAGTTCGGTCTTAAAATTACGGAGCTAAAACCGGCGCTTGTTCCCTTCATTTTTTCCAGGAAAGACCTGTCAATATTTGGCGAATTAAGCGGTATTTCAATTGACGCCGCTATCAAATGCAACAAAATGGAGTTTCGGGGAAGTATCCTTTTCACTCACAAGGGACTTAGCGGCCCCGCAATACTCCAGATTTCCTCATATTGGAAAAAGGACGATGCCATTGTCATTGATTTATCTCCTGATATTGATATATACGGTTTTCTCATTGAAAAGCAGCAGGGCAAAAGTAAAATAGAAATTCATAACCTGCTTTCGCAGTATCTGCCGTCACGTTTTGCAAAATTCTGGTGCGATTCACATATCCAGTCAAAACCGGTCAATCAATATAATGAAAAGGAACTTAAAGGCATAGCTAACCTTGTTCATAATTGGGAGGTTAAACCTGATTCTACCGAAGATTTTAAAATCGCAGAGGTCACCCTTGGCGGAATCGATACGGATGAACTCTCATCCAAAACAATGGAATCAAGAAGGGTCAAAGGCCTCTATTTTACAGGTGAAGTTATCGATGTGACCGGGCAGCTTGGGGGATATAATTTACACTGGGCGTGGGCGTCCGGTTTTGTGGCTGGACAGTTTGCATAAGGTCGTTGGACTGGTCATCATCAACTCACAAATTGGTCGGGATTATATCTAACTGCGATTATATTTAAATTATCATCTAATATGACGTCCTGGTTGACAAAACTCAAACGTTGTCCCATGGGCCATCCATAAGTACCCTCAAATGAAATCTTCACTACAGAAACACTGGAAAAATTCATCCTGGGCATGATTAGTTTCCACCGCGGTTTGAATAATGTATATGTCTGGTTGGAGAGAACTGCCACTCCTGCAATTCTGAATGTATTTATCATTTCCTTTCCTGTATCATCGATAACAAGAAGATTGGAGGAGAATTCCCGTGTTGTTACAGGAAACATTGATATATTTTTTTCAGGTATGACCCTTAATGCATAGACCATTTTTGTCTGGGGTATATTATCGGGCGGCGACCTTCGCATTCGCTCCACATCTGATTTTTGAAATGTTTCGAAAATACTTCTATTAACCCAGTTTGCAAAGGCATTGCAATTGTCATCAAATTTTGGTTCATAAGAACCATTTTCTCCGCCGCGTTCGTTGCAATTGGTGTATGGTGGTACGCCTAACGCTACCGAGTAATTGAACTTTTCTGCAGTCCTGAGGGCTTCAATGCTTTTCTCAAAAGACGCTGAAGTTACGGGAGTTTTGTTGTACATCAGTAAAAATGATTCGTTATACAGGGAATTAACGCGAAAAGCCACTGTTCCATTTAAACTTTGACCGGGGAGCAGGGTTGTATCCTGTAATTTATTTTCATTTTCGAGGTCTCGCAATACATCTAATATACCATATGGTTCAAGAGCCGTGGTATTTATTCTGTCCCCGTCATGCAGGCGCAGGTCGTTCAGTTTGAACTCAAGGCCATTTGAACCATTATTTTTTATTGAAAGATTATACGCTGCGTAATATTTTTCTGAAATGTTGTATGTAGTCTGGTCTTTATTGTCCAAATTATCATGCAAATATATGCTTGAGAAGGATGCTATGCTGATTTCAGGTATATTTTCTTCTTTTGAGGATTGGGTTACTTTTTGGGATAAGACATCCACTGCTTCTTTCTGTGTTGATTCCGGCGCCGGGGCGATATTATTTTCCCCGGTACATCCGCTGAACAGAACCGATAGTAATAGCAATATTATTACGGTTGTTACAATTTTGTTCCTTGATGCCATATCATTTCTCCTGTATTATCCTAAATGCATCTGGCTTGTATAATATCTTACCAAAATTATATTTAATTCATCATCTAATATAACATCTTGATTTACAAAGCTCAATCTGCCGGTTTCCCCGATAATCCCCGAAAAAGGGAACTTGGTAATATAACTGGCTTTGAATGAGATCTGCACTACAGATGCGTTGGAAATATTCATCCCTGGAAAATTTAACATCCAATCGGGCTTGAATGTATAGGTCTGGTTGCTAAGAACTGCCATTCCTTGAATGCTGGATGTATTGATGATTTCCTCTCCTTTATCATCGGTAACAAGAAGATGTGACCTATCGAACCGTTTTGTAACAGGAGACATTGTTATATTCCTTTCAGGTATGACCTTTAATGCATAGACCATCTCTGTAGTGGGTATAAGCTGCGACTTTTGCATTCGTTCAGGGTCAGACTTTTTATAGACTTCGAAAATACTTCTGTTCACCCAGTTCGCCCAGGTTTCACATGAGATTTCATTCAAATCATCAAATATTGGTTCATAGGAGCCTCTCGTTCCATCGCCAAAGTGACAATTACGGTATGGAGGTATACCCAGTGCTACTGAATAATTGAAATGTTCTGCTTCTGCGAGGGCTTCGATGCTTTTCTCAAAAGATGCTGAGGTTACAGTCATTGTGTTGTACTTCAGTAAAAATGATTTATTGTACAGGGAATTAACGCGAAAAGCCACTGTTCCATTTAAACTTTGACCGGGGAGCAGGGTTGCATCCTGTAATTTACTTTCTTTTTCGAGTCCCTGCAATACTTCTAATAGACTTGAACCGCCATTCGGTTCAAGGGCCGCAGCATCGAATATCCGGTCACCTTCATGCAGGCGCAGACCGTTTAGTTTAAAATATAATGGATCTGGGCCATTATTCTTTATTGAAAGATTATACACTGCATAATATCTTTCAGAAATATTATATTTATTTCCGCGTTTTTTATTATATACGTCATGAAAGCCATTTTCCTCTTTTACCCACAAGTCATATCTTTCGAAGCCGCTATCCCTTTTCAGGAGTACGCTCGCATTATCCAGCATTATCTCGATTGAGTTTTCATTAGTAAAAACACGGATAGTTTTATTTTCCTCATCTTTGGTGATTTGCGCATTTTCCACCCAGGAAACATGGAGATCATTCTTGAGATAATTCAGCAAACCGTGACTTTCATTTCCAGGCACATTTTCCCAACTGAATAAATAAATATCTTCATTGTTATCATGCAAATATATGCTTGAGAAGGCAGTTATTTTGATTTCAGGCATATTTTCGTCCTTCGATGATTGTGTCAAGTTTTGAGATGAGACATTAACTGCCTCTTTCTGGATTGAATCAGGTACCGGAGCGATATTTTTTTCTCCGATGCATCCGCTGAACAGAACCGATAATAGTAACAATATTATGAAGGTTGTTACGATTTTGTTCCTTGATACCTTATCATTTTTCCCTTTTTTCATCTTTTCCGTCCTGCTATATACACTGCCAGGATTATCATAATTGAAATAACTGCCTCAAATCCGGGGGTCTTTTCTGTCCCGCCCGCAACCGGGAATGTCCCAGCCGAAGTGGTTACGTCAGGTGTCTCCAGCATGGCATTTCCAGTAACTTCCTCAGGCATCACCAGTGTACCCGCCATATTTGTCGGATAGAACCTGAGTTCATCAGAATTTTCCACAAAAAAGCTGAGATTCCCTAAGAGGTTTATGCTGCTCCCTGCTCTCAGTTCGACAGGCACACTGTTCTTCAATACAATCCTATCAGGATCTACGACTGTGACATTGAATACACCAAACCTGTCGCCCTCTTTTATTTGGGTGACGTTATCCGATACGAACCAGGTGTATCGCAGCTGTATCGCATCGACCGTGGCGCCTGAAAAAACGGCATCAAGGTACGTGATAAGCTTTGGTGTTCCGGTTTCCCCCGGCTGGAAATATCTATAAGCATTTTCATCTGGCAGCCATACATCATCAAGTTCAACACCACTCCTGTTAAGGACAAGCTGTGCTTTTCTTGGATCAGACACTGTATCAATGGACTTAACCGTCAGGGTGTATCCTTCGCCCAGTTCCCATATGTCCATTCCCCATTTAAATGTGTCCAGTCCAGGTGCCAACTTATCGTCCCCTTCAAACCATGGCGGCCTCCCAAGAAGTACCTTTTTTTCAGAGATACTATCACCATGCGCTATTAATAATTCCCTAAACCCGTTGTTTCTTGCAGTATATTTTTTCCCGCCCAGGCTGAATGTGACATACGATCCGTCTGTTCCTTCAGGTTTTATACCTGTTATATTTGTAACAGCATAAGGCACCTTTCTCAGCCTGTAACTTGTATATGTGAGACCGCCTTCGGGTATTCTCCTGCCGGTCAAATTCGTTATTACAAGCGACTCTGAATAATTACCTGAATCCGCATCGTACGAGAACCCTGCATAGTTTAACCCGTCCCATGCGGTAAGGTTGTTTCCGCCTGTTGCTCCCCTATGTTCACCTTTTACATATAGCCAATTTTTATATAAATGAACCCTGAGAGTATTCGAATCCGCTACTTTTAATTCTAATTCGCCAATATCGATAATGCTGCCATTCTTTAAATTTACAGGAAGATTATTACTCATTGTAATGCCTGTATCAGAGACTTTTGTTATTTTCATCCTTCCGAATATATCTCCATCATTAACCGGAGTGTACTGTTCCGATGCCTGGAATATACCATTTATTGCTACAGAAACAGTTTCGTTTTCTTTAAGAATGGAATCAATATGTACTGCGATGACAGGTCTGCCCCGTATCTCATAAATATAATTTTTCCCGGTATCAATGGTTTTTGTATCTATCCCGACACCTTCCCGAATGAGTGAAAGAGTAACCCGGGAGCCCGCTGCATCCACATCCCTGACTACAAGGACATAACCCCCATCCAGAGTCAGGTTGCTTCCATTGATCAACGTATGACTGGTGTCGTCATCGATCATTAAGGAATACAGCCTGTTCAGGTTTATCCCTCTCCAGGCTGAAATATTGCTCTTGCCCTCAGGAAATCCTGTCAGGTATTTTCCTCCCATGAACCAGATAACTGCATATTCCCCGAATGGCCTGTATCTGGCAGTGGTTGTTTCAACCTTTGTTGAATAAACTATACCGCCGTCTGGTATAGACCTGTCCTCTATTTTATTAAGCTTTATAGTAAGGGATTCTTTACCTGTTCTTGTTTGCGCATCGTAATAGAATCCGTCAAAATTCTCGTTCGTCCATGTGAATGTCAGGTTTTCTCCGGGCTCCCAAACAAAGCGGGATTCAGGCGGACTGACAGGTGCGGCTGCCTGGGCGCCGAATGCCAGAAACACTATTACAAATATCGATACGAGCGTAAATCCTGATTCTTTATCCATTTATTCTCCTCATGTTTATTTTCTCTTTCGCCTGCCTGAATATATGGCTAGAAGTGTAGTCACCTGTTCTCAAAGCACGTAAAAGTTCCGCGTAAAGCCATTGGAACGCACCCAAGCAATGGTATGCTGTCGAATCTGGCCACTCCTATCACCCATTCAGGTTTGACTGGAATGTGCGGGCTTACACTTCCCTGCTGGTCATATGCGGGATTGGTTTTTGGATTATCTCCTTTTGTGATATATCCGGCAAAAGGCGCTGGCGGTCCCCCGGGCCACATTGGTTCTCCTTCCCTGACAAAAAACATGGCACGGTGGATAATTGGCGTTACGCCTTCTATACCTTGCGGTTTGTATAAAATAACATCGCCATATTCATCAAAAGTTGAATAACCCTTTTCTTTTCCTTCATTATATGTGATTATTTTCGTGCGATCAGCACTTTCAACAAAAATGATATCCCCGATCTGGATATGAGGCGTCATACTGCCGCTCTCCACAGCGACAACTGGTGAAAATCGTCCCATTGTAATGTAGAAGATCGATGAAATCATCACAAAAACGATAAGAACGGAAAGGAAGTCCTGTGAAAGCCCTATCCAGAAATTATCACTTTCTTTGAAATATTTAATTCTTTCTTTCAGGTCCATAATTATCAGTTTCATTCACCTTCTCTTCCGCCAGGATGCATATACCACCAGAAGTATTGTTATTGCCAGAGCAAACTGAAACCCCGCAGCCTTTTCGGTGGGGATTTTATTATGTGTCCCATTCGGGCTTGATGTTGTAGATTTTTCGGATTCGGTTGCAGCAGCTGCCTGTGTTGTAGCTTCGGCTGCCGGTTCGTATACCTTTACCAGGAAACCGTAGGATACAGAACCATTATCTTTCCAATTTGCATCCACACGCAAAACATAAAGCCCGGGTTTAAGGGAGAGATAGATATCCGGCTCGCGCTCTAAAGGCCGCTTGTACCTATTCGTCGCATTTTCATATTTTAAACTCCAGACTCGCACACCATTTGCAGCCTTATTAAGTTCATCATTGTCCATGACCCGGGTGACGCTAAATCCTAACTCTTCAGGGGGTTCCGGAAGGGGCATACGTAAATGTGCTGTAAACGGTGACCTGGTAAGCAAAGGCTCTGCTGGTGTTATGAATCCTGCATAATCTGAACATACTGAATATGTCTCGTTTTCTACCTTCCAGCAATTGGTTCCGATTCCTGAAGTCTGTTCATTCCCGTCTATACTTAGGATTGCCGGAGGTGGATCTGCGCTTGCGCTGCTAGCGAGCAAAAAAAGTAACAGTATCGCGATTCCAGTCAATATTTTGATATTACGACCACTTGAATTCATTTTCAATCCGCAAATAAGGAAGAAATCCTGTAATATTTTCCACCAATCTTGAAATATATGTCACCTGGATATTCATCATAAACGTTCAACGCCCCATCCTCTTTCAAAATCTCATAGGTTAGTTCCTCCTGTGTGTAAACGTTCAGCTTTCCATCCTGATTCCATATTTCATAGTTTCCCCTCTCATCCATTATATTCCATTTTTCAGGGATTCTCCAGATATTATAATTCTCAGAAAGCGAATATCCATGGGACTCAAAAATATTCTTTAACTTTGGTACATTCACCTCTTGTATCTCCCCGCCCATCGTTATATCAATATTATTCAAGTCCTTATCCAATTCTTCATCCACGATGCTAAACAAATACTGCTTTTCCATTACATGCCACCTGGTCTCACTTACGTGATTGATAGTGGCATTTCCGGGGAGTGAAAAATTGTTTGAAATGAACAGGTTATTCAATTCCTGCGAAACAACGCCTTTATTCAGGTATTCTTCTGATTTCCCATCCTGAATACTGAATAAAAACCTGGCAGCATACCGCTTCTTATTGAAAAAATCATTCACTTTCCCCTGATCTTCAACACCAACTTTAAATTCGCGGCTATTGGATTCTGTGTATGCATTCATTGCTTTTTCAAGCGGCGGGTTTTTTTCCAGTTCTTCCCGGGTTATCTCAACAAACCTGACCTTTTGACCTGCCGGAATATTTACCTCCTGAATAACCATGAACATCCCGCCTTCGCTCATGCTTAAAGAAAACCAGGCTACTATGACAAGAACCAGAACAAGAAAAGAAACGCCCAATACTTTAACAAACAAGATTGCAGAGCCTTTTCTCAGATAAGTGTAACATATAGACAATATAATGAACATCGAGAGAACGGAAAATATCTGGTTGAATGGTCCTTCAGGAAGAAACAGGCGTGTCATAATTTCCATAACAGGTGTTAATACCAACCCGAGCGGGAGAGATATAATGGCTATGAGAAAGCCGGCTAATATCCATTCTCCCCGAATTCCCTTGTTCCTGTATTTGATCAGGACTGCCGTTACCAATATCGCCGCAACTATTAATCCATAGATATAGTACATTACAGACATAAACCACCCATATCAAATTTTAAAATCTCCATGTTTTTCATCTCTTCCGCCCGGCTGTATATACTGCCGGAAGCATCCTTATTGCTGACACTTACTTCAATCATAGGTCATCTCCGAAATATCTTAATGACAATTAACCCTGTGAACGCTGTTAGCAAACCAAAGAAAATAACCATTGCAAAAGGGGCGGAAGACGACTGTGCCAATATATCTGTACGTATAAGAAGCCAGATAATGCCCTGTCCATCCCAGACAGGAATGGCAAATCCAATCACAAAAGCCCCTATAAATCCAGTAATCGATCCGATGATACTCATCTTTTTATTTCTTAACATGGAATAAAGAATAATAGATGAAATAACAATCGGCAGCACTATTATAATTATTGGTACCAGCGCAAATCCTAATCCTTCATCCATTCATCTCACTCCTGATTTTACTTTTGATTTTTGTATTATTTTCATGATACTTTCCTCCTGTTTAACAGAATAATCGGAACTGCATTTAAAATGAAAGTGATAGCTGCTGATAGCAGCAATGACAGAGTTACGGTATCAACTAATCCTCCAATTATCATCAACAGAATTATTATGCAATTGCTCACAGTTCCTGAGACGAATCCCAATACTGCTATATTTCTTTTTTTAGTGAACACGTATACAGATAATGCTACAATGAATCCTGCCATAATAGAGGGAATAAGAAAAGGAATAATCCCCAAACCAAAAATAGTTGGGAGCAAGGCAATAAATTTAGACGCTTTGAAATCAAGGGTAACATTTGAGTTATTAATTACAATAGTTTTTGTGTCATATTGCGGATTTGAAAATTCAGACCAAGCTTCCACTTTGACATCATATTCGCCCTTGGGAAGTACCAGGGAATACAACCCGTTAGGTCTTGTTGTTTCAAAAGAACTTATAAGTTCATCGGTTCCATGACGATAAACGTAAACTTTTGCAGGGAATATGGGTTCATCACCGACTTGAACCTTTCCTGAAAGGACCCATCCCGTTTTCCTGATTCCTTTGAGCGTAAGTTGAGAAAACCCGAAGTCATCGTAATTGCTGCCGTCCCTATTGCTGCCAGAGGTTATTTTGATCGTGTTATTGCCTATCTTTAGCAGACCCGGGTCGAGTGAAATATCAACTTCGGCAGGTCCAGGCGGCTCCGGACTATATGCAGGAGGGTAAACGTTTAATTTCCCTCCTTCTTTGCTGATAATAAACTTTTGTGAACTTGAGGGATCGGATATTGTCCATATGTTCTCTTTTCCTTTCGAGGGAATAATAAAAGCATCATTAGATAATGGAAATCCGTTGGTTTTGAATACGCTCTTCAAATTTTCCGGAACAATGCCTTTGTTCAAATCTTCTTCTAATTTTGTATCCATATAAAACAAAGACACCGAAGGCGGTTTAAAATAGCAGTTGAGCAGGGCAACTTCAACGTCATTAATGTAAATCCTGTCCATGTATTCAGTGGCGTTGATCTCGTATGGACTGACAGAGTTTGCCATTAAACCGAGTTCTGGTGCATCAAATTCAGAGTCCAGCAAGAAAGTTTTTGAATATATTACCCCTTCAGGTTCTTTTAGAGTCAATTCTTCTTTGAAATCGTTGCCTAAATGGTGGTAAGAATTATCTGTAATAATAGTTTCGATGGCAGCAGTGGATGTACGTTCCTGCTGCTGTGCTGGCTCTATGCATTGTCCCTTCGCAGGCTGCGCGATTACAACTGCCTGAAATATGCTCAAAACTGCCAATCCAAGTAAAAAATATGCAGTTTTATTTTTCATTTTATTCATCTCTAACTAATCACTCCCGCATTTTCATTCCAAACCTTCACCCCTTTCCACTCATCAGGATCTACAAGTACTGATATTCCAGTCCATGTTACGCTTAACAAGGTCTTTGCTGCATAATATTTCTTTGATGTGTCAGGCAGTATACGCCGCACGGTTGGAACGCCAGGAACGCCTTTTCCCATGACCTCCTTGTTCTGCATCGCCGCTGCTATTGCTGCATCTCTATCATGCGGCTGTAGCGCCTCAAGTAGATATCCTGTGCGCATCAGAGTTCCATTTGAATAGATAAAATCGTAAACATCAGGATTTATTGCCGCATTTGAAATTCCGATAACTCGAAGGTGCAGTCCATC
>JAPZAO010000156.1 GCA_027460615.1 Candidatus Methanoperedens sp. | reverse complement strand
GGCATTTCTGCAGTTGCAATAACTTCTTTATCGGTCTCGATTACGTCGATGAATGGTTCCCGGTATTCGGCAGGTACGACAGCTCCCGGTTCTCCCGCGGGCAGCAAACGCCGCCGGCCTGATCTTCCCAAGAATTCGTCAAACATACGGTTCATCATTTCTTCAAATCTTCTGAAATCATCCCATTGTTCTACCATTACTAACTACCTCCAATATTCTCTGGTAAACGATTGTACTTAAATTTAATGCTATAGCATGGTTCTTAAATTCACATAATTTTATGTATGTCACTTTAGAAATTTTTCGGACGGGATAACAGGATTGACTGGATAAAATATTACAAAATCCAGTTCATCCTGTTAATCCTGTCAGATTTGGTTATTTATGAACTTGACTATAACACAAAAGTTATTTGACAAACCAGAATCATCTATAATCCAAAAGGTGAACATTGTGGGAGATGAAAAAATCAAACTCTTCGGCATTTGCGGCAGCCCCAGAAAAGGAGCCACTGATTACATCGTGCAGGAAGCGTTGAAATATGCAAAAGAGAAGTACGATGCAGAAACCGGATACTTCTCTGCGATGGGAAAAGAATTAAACTTCTGCATTCACTGCGATTACTGCATACGCGAGAAAAAAGGATGCATCCACAACGACGATGTGCAGGAGGTCTATTCAAAACTCAAATGGGCTGATGCGCTCGTAATCGGCACACCCGTGTACCAGGGAATGGTGAGCGGCCAGACGAAGGTCATAATGGACAGGTGCAGGGCGGTTGCAGCGCATGACCCTCATTTTATCCGGAACAAGCCCGGCGCGGCTCTTGCCGTGGGCGGTGACCGCATCGGCGGGCAGGAACCCTCGATACAGGCAATACTTGGTTTTTATGTCATAAACGAAGCGCTCCCTGTCGGGGGCGGGTCTTTCGGCGCAAACCTTGGCGGGACTTTCTGGTCAAAAGACATGGGCGCGGATGGGGCAAAAGAAGACGAGGAAGGATTGAAAAGCATGCGCAAGACAATAAACAGGTTAATTAAATTGGCTTTAATGATAAAGAAAACAAAAGAGACCCTGTAATTTCGTAATTACAAACCGCCGCATAAAAGCAAAATTCGGATTTTTTAGAAATCTTCAAATAAACCAACTGCAATATCTTAATATATGAGCTTAAATAGTGTATTTGAACCTCTGGGGATTAATAAAATTACCCTGCCTAACCGTATTGTTTTTCCGGCGTGCCAGACAAATTATGCAACATCCGACGGGTTTGTCACCGAAAGATTGCTTCGGATGTATGGAAAGCTCGCAAAGGGTGGAAGCGGTCTTTTAATTGTCGGGGGCGTGGCGGTATCGGATAACGGAACCCCGAACACAAATGCTTTGAAAATCAACCATGACAAATATGTAAGCGGGCTAAAAGAACTTTTTTCACTCATCAGGGAAAACGGCGCAGTACCTGCAGTCCAGTTGTTACACGCCGGAAGGCAGACCCTTTCGGTGATGACGGGGCACCCTCTTGTCGCCCCATCAGCCATACCATGCCCTGTTATGAAAGAGACCCCGCTTGAACTTGACAGGAACGGGATAAAAAGGATACAGGATGATTTTGCGGATGCTGCGGGCAGGGCGAAAAAAGCCGGCGCAGGGCTGATTGAACTTCACGGCGCCTTCGGATACCTTATTGGCGCATTCCTCTCACCGTATTCGAATAAGCGCAAGGATGAATACGGCGCGGATAAAGCGCTCTTCTTTACCGAGATAATAGAAAAAGTAAAAAGAAAAGTCGGGGATACGCCGATATCGTGCCGCATCAGCGCAGATGAATTCGTTGATGGCGGGCTTATCCTCGATGAAACCGGAAAAATCGCTCCCCGCCTTGTTAAAGCCGGGGCAGATGTCATCAGCGTCGGCGCGGGAACGTATGCGAGCATGAAACACATGGCGCCAACCATGGATATGGGCGAAGGCGTACATGTGCACCTGGCTAAAGCTATACGTGATTCTGTTGACGTGCCTGTAATATGCGCTGGAAATATACGAAGTCTTGAATATGCAAACAACGTTGTTTCGGAAAAGATTGCAGACCTTGTCGCGATATGCAGGCCGCAGCTGGCAGATCCGTTCTTTGTTAAAAAATCAATGAACAAAGAACCATTCGTGGAATGTATTGACTGCGGTACATGTTTATTCTTCCTGCACGGGGCGAGCGCTGTTTCATGTCCTCAAAACCCGGAACTTTAAAAAATGGAAAATATTGAAAAACCAAAACTCAAAGCATTAACGGACATAGCATCGATAGATATAACTCTTGAATTTAACGATATCTTACAAAGCATCCTTAAAATCACATGCGAAGCGACAGGTGCAAAATCCGGAACAATAATGCTGGTCGATGAATTGGATAATAACATCAGGATGGTGGCATCATACGGGCTGCCGCAAGACTACATCGAACGGGTATATGATGCGGCAAAAAAGGCAGGGGTGGATTTAGCATCAAGTCCTTCAGGCACGGTATTGGAGACAGATAAATACTATCTTGTTCCAAACATCTTAGAAGAACCCAAAGATAAGCCCTGGTATGATTTATCAAAGGAACTTGGATTTTCATCCCAGATATTCACTCCCATGAAAAAAGGATTGAAGGTAATAGGTCTGCTGAATGTCTATTGGGCAGAGCCGCGCCGGTTTACGGATGAAGAGATTAATTTTGTAACCATCGCAGCATCGCAGGCATCATCCGTGGTTCAAAATGCCAGGTTGTGCGGCAGGCTGGAAAACAATGTCCAGGAACTTAAACAGTATAAAGAGAACCTTGAAGATAAAATAAAGGAGACGCATAAGAAATTATATGATTCCGAAAGGTATCTCAGGACGATAATCGAGTCATCCCTTGACGGAATACTTGTAGTGGATGAAAATTGCAGGTTTGAGTTCGGGAATGATTCGGCTTTCAATATACTGGGCTGGCCGGGGGAAGAATTAATCGGACAATTTTTCATGAAAGTTATCCCCCCGGATTTGGAAGAATTCATGCTTGACCGCTTCCACGATATTCAAAAAGGAAATGAAACGCCATATGAAACCAGGATAATTACAAAAAGTAATGAGACAAAATACCTGTATGTATCCCATTCGCACGGCGTAATCAAAGGAAAAAGAAAATATATTGTGGTTATCAAGAACGTTACGGAGAATAAAAAATTAGAACAACAGCTTAAGGAATACCATGAAAAATTAGAGAAATCCTGCGAAGAACTCAAAGAAGCAGACAGGATAAAAACAGAGTTCATTTCAAATTTGACACATGAACTGATGACCCCCCTTACCTCCATTAAGGGATTTGTTGAACTGCTTAACGACGAGGCAATAGGCACGATAAATGAAGAACAGAAAAAGAGCCTTGGAATAATTCATCGCAACTCGGAGAGGTTAATACATCTTATTAAAGAGTTACTGGATATTTCCCATCTTGAAAAAAATACGCTGGGACTGCATTTCGGATTGGTTTCGATAAACGATATCCTGTCAAAATGCATCCTGGATATGCAGCCCATGGCAAAAGAAAAACAAATCTCCTTATTCCAGGATGCCCGGCCGCTTCCCGTGATATGGGGGGATGAGGAAAGACTTACCCAGGTTATAATAAACTTACTTGGAAATGCAATAAAATTCACTCCCAATGATGGGAAAATAACCGTGATATCACGTGATTTAACAGAACAGATTAAAATAAGCGTAAGAGATACGGGAATGGGAATCCCCGGTGACCGGCTTTCACGTATTTTTGAAAGGTTCTACCAGATAGACAGCTCAACGAAAAGAAAATATGGCGGTACCGGAATAGGGCTTTCCATATGCAAGAACGTAATTGAAAAGCATTATGGTTCGATATGGGCCGAGAGCGATGGGAACGGAAGCACGTTTCATATTTTGTTACCCAAATTGACATCAAGAAATGGGAGTTAGCAATGTTAGACCCGAATCTTGAAGCAGGAAGGATAGCCGCTTCATTTTACAAAAGCTGGATAATGGCGAAACGGAATTTCTTCACCATTTTTGAAGTGATATTCTGGCCGTTTATCGGTCTAATGTCTATCGGTCTTATGGGTACTTTTTTTTCGTTGAGCCCGAATACCATCTCCTTTATCCTTATTGGTGCGATAGCGTTTAGCATCATCCAGGTATGCCAGATAGATATTGCATACGTGATGCTGTTTGATATGTGGAGCAAAAGCATAAAACATACTTTCATGGCGCCTGTCAGGGGCCACCACCTGATTATCGGCTCTCTTCTTTTCGGTATCCTGCGAAGCAGTCTTGTTTTTATTATCCTGATGTTTCTCAGCTTCTACGCTTTTGGTTTTAATTTCCTGGTAGCAGGCGCTATTCCCGTGCTGGTTTTCATGGCGGGACTGTTCCTGACCTCAGCATCGGTCGGGATTCTGGTCTGCATCTCGATTCTCAGGTTCGGGCAGCGCGCAGAGGTGGCTGCGTGGACGATAACAGGGATAATGATGTTCATTTGCGGCATTTACTATCCGGTTTCCGTGCTGCCTGAAAGCGCCCGGATTGTAGCGCGTGCGATTCCTCTTACGTATTTCCTTGAATATATGCGCTCATTCTACGGCTTTGGAGAGGCAAATGTGATGATTGGCTTTGGGCTTGGGATTTTCTATTTCGCCATCGGGCTAATTGCACTGGAGAGGGCGATTATCATGGCGAGGCGGTCGGGGATACTGCTTAGGCTTTCGGAATGAGCAATATTAAAAACCGCAGATAAACGCAGATGAACGCAGATAAATTATTACAGATGCTATGGGGCCTGCGCAGCCTGTATCTTCTACATTGATTTACTAATATTCCAAACTTCACTTTTTAAATAACTTTTTATAAATCTAACAACATCTTACTCTCTAATATGGCGAAAATAGATTTCCTAAAATCTTTAGTAAAAAATATCCGTTTTTGTCTGAAATCAAGTATTGTTATACTGGGCGAGTTGTTTGGGTTATGTAAAATCTATTTAATCTTATTGGCAATAGTGATGATAGCTTTCCCTATAATTTTTTATTATTTCGGCTCTCCGGGCATTGATTTGGATTTGCTACGCATCTTAGTAGAAAGTGAAGTTGCAATGTTTGCAATAGTCATATCTTTGAGTCTGGTTGCTGTGGAGCTTGCAGCTTCATCGTATTCAGTGAGAGTTATAAATTTATTTAAGAATACCCCGGATTTCTGGTTTATTTTAGAGACTTACATAGGGGCAATTATATTTGGATTGATATTACTAAAGCTAATCAAAAACAATGATCTATCTAACTTTTATCCTTATATTTTATCAGCTTATTTTTACCTTAGTATTTTTGCATTTTTAGCTTTAGTGCCTTATGTATGGAATACTCTAAACATTCTAAAACCTTCGACCATGATTAAAATGTTGGCAGAAAAAATAAATAAACAAAATATTCTCTCAGCGTACGAAAAAACACATTCATTTAGCTGGGGCAATATCCCAGGAAACGACAATGATAAACTTCGGAGTTTTCTACGGAAGTATTTTGAGGGTATAAATTGGGTTGGAAATGCAAATATCATCAAAATAGACAATGATCGAATTATTCGGGTTTTTACAGAGGAAAAGTCTATTGAGATAATCCTTGATAGAAATTATTTAACAACAGCAGAAATCAGTTATGATGATCAACAATATTATCTGCATATCGAGAAGGAGAATGACGATTTTAAAATATCATATCAGAACTCGGAAAAAATTTCCGACAAGGAACCGATTCAACCCATTATAGATATTGTGTGCGGGTCGATGTTGAAATACGACTACGAGACTGTAAAAATCGGGTTAAGAGCAATTGGAGAGAATTCTAACCATATATTTGAAAATGAAGATTTAAACGATGGAGAAGAAGAAAAAATATCACGACTTCTTTTCGATCACATGAAGAGAGTTGGAATACTGGCTGCAAATACGAAAGATGAAGATTCCGCTATAGAAGTAATAGTCAATATAAGTGAAAATGGAATAACAGGAGCAAAAAAATTTAAATCTATGACATGGCTTGCAGTAGATACGCTAAGAAGAGTCGGTGGTGTTGCGGCTGAAAATAAACTTGAAGATGCAACAAAAAAGGTGTTATCTAAACTTGGGTTTGTTGGAAGAGAAGCTGCTAAAAACAAATACGGCGGAGCAGCACTGTGGGCAGTAGTGTCTTCATCAGAAATTGGAAAAATGGCGATTAAACAAAACCTCGAATATGCGGCAAAAACGGCTTATTTATCCTTCAAATGGATTGGAGTGGTTACAGCAGAACAACCAGAACTTGAATATATAACAGAGCAAGTAGCAGAGTCCATAGGAGAAGTTGGGATAGCATCGGTAAATCAGAAAATGAAAAAAGCTGCAGAACAAGCAGCAGAGTCTTTAGGAGAAGTTGGCATTGCTGCAACTAACAACAATCAATTCAACGCAACGAGGCAGGTAGTGAAATCTCTTGAAAATCTTGGATTGAGCACATCAGAGCATGAATTCAAAGATGCCGCATGGGAGTCTGTATTTTCTCTTAGAAAGATAGTAGAAATTACGATAGAAAAAGTCAATGACGATTTAACACGGCAGATAGCAAAATCTTTAGGAGAAGTTGGAGATGCAGCGGCAGAACACGAACTTAGGATTGCATCATTGTTGGCAGTAGATTACATAAGATGGGTTGGATTAAAGACAGCACAAAAAGAAAAACTTAATGAAGCTTTATGGCAGGCGATAGAATCTCTTGAAAAAGTTGGAATAGCTGTGTGTAACCAGAAAGAACTTGAATATATCGGAGATTATGCAATTTCATATCTTGGAGACATACAAAAACGAGTAAAACAAAGCAATGCAGAAATATCTAAGCAAATAGAAGATTCCATTAAAAAAATAGAAGATGCCAAGCAAAAATCGGAAAAGAACAAAATATCTAAATCCAGCCCAAAACGGTCATTCCGATCTTGAAATGCCATTGACTAAAGAATACGATTGGCAATATCTGAAGGCATCTTGACGACAATCATAAGAAAGACGATTATCAAGCCAGCCCGTACATATCCTTTAACCCGTGCCCTGTCGCAAGGCAGACCACTGTCCCGGGCAACTCTTTCTTCAAGAATCCTGCATAAGCGACTGCGCCGCTGGGTTCTACAAAAATACCGTTCCTTGCAAGCGTATCCCGTGCGGAGAGCGCCTCGTCATCACTGACCTTGATGGCAAGACCGCCCGAATCCCGGATTGCCCGAAGCGCTGCAAGACCGTCTATCGGGTCGCCGCATGCGATTGCAGTTGCTATTGTATCCGGGTTTCGCACAGGTATTATCTCAGAAAGCCCGTTCTCCCACGCATGCACCACAGGGGCGCAGTTCTCAACCTGTACCCCAATAATACGTGGTATTTTGTCAGTAATCCCTACCAACGAAAGCTCCCGGAAAGCTTCATAAATACTCCATATCAGGGTACCGTTGCCCACAGGCACCACCACGTAATCGGGGACGCGCCAGTAAAGCTGGTCCGCTATCTCAAAACCAACGGTTTTTGTACCTTCGCTGCGCCACGGATAATCGCCTGTTAAAAACGAGTCGCTGTTGGAAAGAACATACTCCTCGGCCCGCTTCATCGCAACTGAATAATCCCCTTCCACAAGTATTGTCTCGGCGCCGTAGGCTTTTATCTGCGTGATCTTTTCCCTGCCAACTATGTCAGGAATGAACACTTTGCATTCAAGCCCGGCAAAAGCCGCATAAGCAGCCATGGACGCGCCCATGTTGCCCGTGGATGCGAGCGCAACCTTGTGTTTTTTGAACTCAAGCGCTTTTGCTATTTCAAGTGAGGAACCACGGTCCTTAAATGAACCTGTGGGATTTACGGCTTCGTATTTTATGAGTAATCGTCCCGCTTTTGAAAGTCTTTTATTTTCAAGAAGCGGCGTACCCCCTTCTCCCATTGTGATTCTCTTTGAGATGTCTTTTACAGGCATGAAAGCCCAGTATTTCCAGTGAGTGGGCTGGCTTCTCATGAATTCATCTCGGAGGATGACTTTCTGTATCGATTTGTAATCATATTCAGCATCGACCGCTGAGCCGCATTCGCATCTCGGTATAGGGAGCCGTTCTATTTCCTGCGGTTTATGGGTTCTCCCGCACCTGAAGCACTTAAAACCTGTAACATACACCATGATTATTAATTCTCGCGCTTTTGTTAAATATTATTCGACAAAACCGGAAACGTTTCGGATGGATAACTAGGAGACTTTTATCATCAGGACAGAAAAATCAAAAAATTGTTAAAAATCCAGACTTTTTTTGCTGGTTTTTGGTCTTTATCCTGTACATTTTTTTGTTTTATTTTTGAATTTTTAATAAAAATTAAAATCGCTATGCGTTGCTGTGATAAGGTATATATGCCTTGAAAACAATTAGACCCCGAAGGAATTAACTACTGAAGGCATGAAATTAGGATTGGATATTGTTACAAAAAGAAATTTTTATAACAATATATTTTAACTATTAAAAAAGGTACTCGATATGAACGATGTCAATAATGGATACGGCGCTGAGCAGATACAGGTACTTGAGGGGCTCGAAGCAGTACGCAAGCGCCCAAGCATGTATATAGGAAGTACAGATGCACGCGGGCTTCACCATCTTGTGTATGAAGTCGTGGATAACAGCATAGACGAGGCGCTCGCAGGTTACTGCAACAATATCGAGGTGACTATCAGGCCCGACCACAGCGTCAGGGTAGTGGATAACGGCAGGGGCATCCCGGTTGAAGTCATGCCGAAATACCAGAAATCCGCACTTGAGGTTGTCATGACAATGCTCCATGCGGGAGGGAAATTCGACAACAACGCCTACAAGGTCTCAGGAGGCTTGCACGGCGTAGGAGTTTCCGCAGTCAACGCCTTATCTGAATGGCTTGAAGTGGAAGTCAGGCGCGAGGGTAAGCTGTACAAACAGAGGTACGAATGCGGGAAACCCGTTACCGCCGTAACCCTCATAGGCGAATCAACGCAGGCGGCAGGCACGACGGTTACTTTCAAGCCTGACAAAACTATTTTCGAAACGCTTGAGTTCAACCTCGATATGCTGGCTGCCAGGCTGCGGGAACTTGCTTTCCTCAATAAAGGCGTCAAAATATCGATTAAGGACGAATTCACGCAAAAAGAAGAGGTATTCCAGTACGAGGGGGGCATCGTATCGTTTGTTGATTTCCTGAACAAGAACAAAAATCTTCTCCACGAGAAGCCGATATATTTCCAGAAGCAAAAAGACACCACTGTGGTCGAAATCGCCATGCAGTACAACGACAGCTATACTGAAAATGTGTATGCTTTTGCCAACAACATCAACACGCACGAAGGCGGAACGCACCTTGTCGGATTCAAGGCCGCGCTCACAAAGGTATCCAACGATTACGCTAAAGCAAAGGGGCTGCTGAAAGGTGAGGAAAAATTATCGGGGGATGATGTCAGGGAAGGGCTGACCGCAATAATCAATGTAAAGCTCACAAACCCGCAATTCGAGGGTCAGACCAAGACGAAACTGGGCAACAGCGATATTAAAGGAATAGTGGAGACGCTCGTCTCTGACGGGTTGTCTGAGTTCTTCGAAGAAAACCCGGCTGCCGGAAAAAGCATTCTTTCAAAGGCTCTTGAAGCAGCCGAGGCAAGGGAAGCCGCGAGGAAAGCGCGTGAACTCACGCGCCGGAAGAATGCGCTTGAAATAAGCTCGCTGCCTGGAAAATTGGCGGACTGCTCGGAGAAAGACCCGAAGCTTAGCGAGATTTATATCGTGGAAGGAGATTCGGCTGGTGGATGTTTTTCAGGAGATACACTTATTGCCCTTGCGGATGGACGAACGCTAAGTTTCAAAGAAATCATGGCAGAGCAGGCTGCTGGTAAAGAGCATTTTTGCTATACTATTCGAAATGATGGTAAAATCGGGTTAGAGCGAATAATAAATCCACGCAAGACGAAGGCAAATGCGAAAGTCATTAAGGTTACTTTCGATAACGGAGAAACTATCACATGTACGCCCGATCATCCGTTCATGATGCGTGACGGTAGTTTCAAACCTATAGAAGATGTTGCCATGAATGATTCATTAATGCCTCTTTATCGCAAATTTTCAGACTTCAAGGAATCAGGTATTACAATAGATGGCTATGAAATGGTGCTCGACCCGCTTTCTGGTTGCTGGCTTTTTACTCATGTGCTGGCTGACTGGTATAATCGCTGGCAGGGCATATATATAGAAGATGAAGGTGAACACTGCCACCATGTAGATTTTAACAAGCTAAACAACAACCCCACAAATATCAGGCGATTGACCGCGGAAGATCACCTCGGTCTGCATCGCGAACATGTTGGAAAAACATTGCATCGGGAGGATGTTATTGAAAAATGCCGGGAAATCAGAAATAGCAAGGAATTCCGCGCCATGATGAGCCTCAGGATGCAGCATCCTGAGACAAGAAAAATCCTCTCTAAAAATGCCAGGGCGCAATGGGAAAATGAATCCTATAAAGCTTACATGGCTGAAAAATGGCGTGAGTTCTATAAGTCGTTGTTGCGATTTGATACTTTTTGCAAGCGGTACTTTAATGGAGATGAAGCGCTTGCATGTGAAGCAGTTGGCAGATTCAACCATCGTATTGTATCCATCGAACGGCTTGAAGAACGAATGGATGTTTATGATATCGAAGTTCCAAATACGCACAACTTTGCTCTTGCAAGCGGAGTATTTGTGCATAATAGCGCTAAGCAGGGACGCAACCGCAGGTTCCAGGCAATACTGCCGCTTCGCGGCAAGATCTTGAACGTGGAGAAGG
>JAPZAO010000155.1 GCA_027460615.1 Candidatus Methanoperedens sp. | reverse complement strand
GCAGGGATGTGGCCTTACAGGCTGAACCATAAAACAATAAAGGAGAATACAATGAAATCAATGTACGCGTTCATCAGGGACGCATGGAAAAAACCCGGAGAATCCGATTTAGGGGAACTCATGTGGGAAAGACTCCAGGAGTGGAGACGGGAACCCGCAGTAACAAGATTAGACCACCCAACAAGACTTGACAGGGCAAGGTCGCTTGGTTTTAAAGCAAAACAGGGGATTGTCGTCGCCAGGATAAGAATAAGACGGGGCGGCAGGCGCAAATCAAGATGGCAGCGCGGGCGAAGGACAAAGCACATGGGTGTGAACAAGATAACCCCGGGAAAGAGCATCCAGAGCATTGCGGAAGAGCGCGCAGCACGGAGATTCCCGAATTTACAGGTATTGAACAGTTACTGGGTTGGGCAGGACGGCAAGCACAAATGGTATGAAACCATTCTTGTGGATACAAGCCATCCCGCAATCAGGAAGGATAAAAACCTGAAATGGATTTGCAATACCAACCAGAAAGGGCGCGTCTTCAGAGGAAAGACAAGCTCGGGCAGGAAAGGCAGGGGCCAGAGGCGAAAGGGCAGGGGTACTGAAAAAACGAGGCCAAGCCTGCGTTCGCATCAGAATAAGGGTAAATGAGTAGTATCCATAATATATCACTTCGCGCCATAGTTTCGGCAACCGAAAGTGAGGACAGGGTAAAGACTGCCCTGTCGCTTTTTCTTTTTGATACTGAAATAGAATCTACGAGGACTGAGGGACATTACGGGAATCCAATTACTATCCTTCAGGCGCAGGTCAAGGGAAAGGATTGTAAAAGATTTCTTGAGCATTTAAAAACAAAACTGACAGAACCGGAACTTAAGAAATTGAAAAATGAAGTATGTGAAAGGACTGATGATGAGTGCTGTCTTCATTTGAGGTTCGATAAGCAGGCAGCTTTTCAAGGGACCGTTCAGCTTGCGACAACAACCGATACCATTTCTGCAAGAATGAAGCTCAAAGCGTATCCCGCAAGACGCGAGAAAGCAATCGAGATTGCGGAGACGCTCTTTTGATTTCAGGAAAAGATAACGCTAAAACAATTTCATAAGCTTTTTATATCAATAATCCTTGTTTAAGTCGTAACACTGGTGGTCCAATGGTCACAAATGAAATTTTTGATAATTATTTACCTGTCGTGATTCTTACGATTGTAGGCGTGGTTTTTGTATCCATCTCTTTATTCATGTCGAGAATGGTCAGGCCCAGCAATAAAACCAAGGAAAAATTATCCACGTACGAATGCGCTGAAGTTCCAATCGGGGACGCAAGGGTACATTTCAATATACAATATTACCTGATAGTGATTGTTTTCCTGGTATTTGATGTCGAGGTTTTGTTCCTGTACCCATGGGCCGTACAATTCAAGAAACTTGGGCCGCTTGGTTTCTTTGAGATGGTCATTTTTATTGAAATACTTATTATCGGTCTTGCTTATGCATGGAGGAAGGAGGCTTTAGAGTGGATCCAGTAACCATTGATACTACAAAAATCAAACCCGCCAAAAAGAAGCCGGTGACAGCACTTGAGAAACTGGAAGATACGGGGCTGATAAATACCGTCATGGCGGCCAGGGAAAGGGAAGGGTTGATTCTCTTTACAACAATAGACCAGGTTTTCAACTGGGCGCGTTTGAGCTCACTCTGGCCCGTATCGTCGGGTCTTGCCTGTTGCGCTATCGAAATGATGGCTACTGCCATGGCGCATCATGATATTGCACGATTCGGAATGGAGATTTTCAGGGCAAGCCCGAGACAGGCTGACCTCATGTTTGTTGCCGGGACTGTTACCAAAAAGATGGCGCCAAGGGTAAAACAACTGTATGAAATGATGCCCGACCCCAAATGGGTAATCGCCGTAGGAAGCTGTGCGTCAACCGGCGGGCCTTATCACGAGTCATATGCGGTCTTAAAAGGCGTGGACTTGATCATTCCCGTGGACGTCTATATCCCTGGCTGCCCGCCCAGACCTGAGGCATGGTTGTACGGGATTATCCAGCTAAGGGAAAAGATCAAGAACGAAGGATACGGCGCAAAATGGGGGCTCAACAAATGAATCCTGCAGAGGAATTAAAACAGAAGCTGCCTGCCGCTGTTATCAGTACAGGCATGCAGGTGAATAAGCCGATGGCAGTAATTAAAAAAGAAGAGCTGTTAAACGCCGCAAGGAAAGTAAAGGAAATGGGTTTTGACCATCTTTCTGTGATTACCGGCACCGATTATAAAGACCATTTTGAGGTTGTTTATAACTTCTTTTCTTACAACAACAAGCAGAATATAGTATTGAAAGTTATTGCAGACCACGATAAGCCCGAAGTGGACTCACTTACATCGCTCTGGAAAGGGGCGGACTGGCTTGAGCGGGAAACCTATGACCTTGTGGGGATCAGATTCAATGGGCATCCCAATCTTGTCCGAATCCTTTTAGCCGAAGGATGGATAGGGCATCCCCTCAGAAAAGATTATGACATGAACACAGAGCAATTCGTTACCATGGGGGAAGACGGGGAAGACATAGTCAGCACCGATGGGTCAAACCTGTTGAGGAGGAAGTAACGTGGAGACCGATGAACTTATTATAAACATGGGTCCGGTGCATCCCAGCACTCACGGTGTACTACGCTTTAGATTAAGGATGGATGGTGAAATAATCAAGGAATGCACGCCTGTCCTGGGTTATCTCCACAGGGGAACGGAAAAGCTCGGTGAAATGAAAACGTATCTGCAATTTATACCATATACCGACAGGCTCGATTATATGTCAGCTTTCCCCAACAATTATGCATTCGTCAAAGCCGTGGAAGAACTTGCAGGCATTGAAGTGCCACTGCGTGCAGAATACATTCGCGTTATTGTCATGGAGCTTAACAGGATAGTGAACCATCTTGTAGCTATAGGTTCCCTGCTTATGGATATGGGTGCATCTACAATGATGATGTGGGGATTCAGGGAACGAGAGAACGCTCTCCAGCTATTCGAGAAACTCTGCGGCGCAAGGATGACGTTCAATTATATCAAACCCGGCGGGGTAAGAGAAGACATCCCCGAAGGCTTCATACCACAACTCAATGAGTTCATAAAAGATATGGAAAAACGCATTGAGGATTATGAACAATTAATCAACAGCAATGAAATATTCCTGATGAGAATGAAAAATATCGGCGTGATAAGCGCCGAGGATGCCATAAATTACGGCATGACAGGCCCCACGCTTCGGGGTTCGGGCGTGAATTACGACCTTCGCAAATACGAGCCGTACTCGATATACCGTGACCTTGATTTCAGGGCATGCTTACGTGATGAATGCGATAGCTATGCAAGGTACATGGTCAGGATAGACGAGATGAAAGAAAGCCTCCACATTTTACGGCAGGTGGTTGATACCATGCCTGAAGCAAAGATTGTAAACACCGCAAAATACGGCATAGCGCCGATGACAGGAGTGCCCTCTGCGGTTTCAACGTATTTCCCGAGGATTTTTGCACCCGCGGCGGGCGAGGTTTACAGCAGGATAGAAGCGCCCAAGGGCGAATTAGGTTTTTATATAGCAAGCGATGGCACCACAAAACCGTATCGTGTAAAGATACGTTCTCCTTCTTTCTGCAATCTTACAGCAATACCCAAAATGGTGCAGGGACTTAAAATCCCGGACCTGATTGTTGCTTTTGGAACTATTGATGTTGTGCTTGGCGACGTGGACAGGTGATATGTATGATAGCAAACGCTTACGAACTGATTATATATATATTAAATTTATTCAGGGTTTACGAGCCAATCAAAAACATATTCCAGATGCTTGGAATAGAGTTTGTTTTACAAATCATAATCGTACTGGTTGAGATTGCCATTCTATTTGTTTTTGTGCTTCTCACTGTTATGTTCCTTACATGGATGGAACGAAAAGTCGTCGCCATGGTGCAGGCAAGGTACGGGCCTATGGTCACAGGGCCGCGCGGCCTGCTCCAGCCGGTCATGGATGGCGTGAAACTCATCGGGAAAGAAGATATCATACCCGCAAAGGCTGACAGGTGGATATTTACACTTGCTCCTTTTATCGTATTTGTCCCCGCGCTCCTTGTGTTTATTCCTCTTCCATTCGGCCAGTCGCTGATAATATCAGACCTGCGGGTAGGGTTGCTTTACATCATTGCGATTTCAGCAGTATCGCCCATAGCATTATTGCTCGCAGGATGGGCATCGAATAACAAGTATTCGCTAATGGGCGCAATGAGGGCTGTTGCGCAGGATATCAGTTATACCATCCCGCTTGCCCTTGCGGCAATTGCAATTGTGTTACTTACTGGTTCTCTCAGCACGGTGGATATCGTGAATGCACAGAGCGGAACCTGGTTCGGGATAATCCCCAAGTGGTTCATATTCTTACAACCGCTTGGATTTATTCTGTTCCTTATCGCCTCTATCGCTGAAATGGGGCGAATACCGTTTGACTTCCAGGAATCCGAATCTGAGCTTGTCGCAGGGTTTTTCACAGAATATAGCGGAATGAAATTCGCAATGTTCTTCCTTGCAGAATATGCGCATCTGTTCGCAGTCTCAGGAATCGTTGTTACACTGTTCCTCGGAGGATGGTCATTCCCCATTCTTCCTTTTGTCCCGGCAATGTTAGTCCCGCTGGTATCGCTGGGAGTCTTCCTGGTTAAAACTTACGCGGTAATATTCTTTGCAATGTGGCTCCGTGACACCGTGCCGAGGATGAGGATAGACCAGCTTCTTAATCTTGGATGGAAAATAATGGTGCCGCTTGCACTATTAAACCTGCTGCTTGCAGGATTCCTTGTAACCGCAGGGGTGTTCTAATGGCCTGGATAAGCAAGAACTGGGCAATGAGCGGCATAATAAAAGGACTCATTGTCACGTTAAAACATGTTTTACACATCGGGAACAGGCCCACGGTGACAGTACAGTATCCATACGAAAGGATGAAACTCTCACCGAGATTCAGGGGACTGCATGCAGTTGATGAAAACGCCTGCATCGGCTGCGGGATATGTGAAACGAATTGCCCGAACGGGACTATCCGGATAGTCAAACATAATACAAGATGGTATCCGCAGGTCAATATCGGAATGTGCCTCTTCTGCGGGATTTGTGTTGATGTATGCCCGATGAATGCCATGAAAATGACGGGCAACTATGAACTTGCAGATTATACACGGGAAAGCCTTGTATATGGTCCGGACCGGTTGTTGTTCAATAAAGAGGTGAAACAGTGATAGACTTTGTTTTTATATTTATTTCAATCGTCGCGATTTTGTCATCCATAATGGTGGTCCAGGCAAAAAAATTAGTCCACAGTGCAGTATATCTTGCGGGCGCCCTTATCGGAACGGCCGGACTTTTCATTACGCTCAATGCTGAGTTCATCGCATGGATACAGGTGCTCGTTTATGTGGGCGCAGTTGTAACGCTGATACTGTTCACAATAATGCTAACAAGGAAAGGAGAGGAAGAATAAATGCCCGGCAAACTCTTAAATTTACTAATTGCATTGCTCTTATTTGCAGTATTATTCCTGGCAATCGATGACAGTACCAGGGTATGGGCAGGGAAAGAAGATGTAACTTCTATCAGTGTCAATGATATAGCAGGCGGGCCGGATGCCAGGGGTGGCATATTCAGTGATTTTATTTTTTCTTTTGAACTACTTTCACTGCTGCTGCTGGCTGCGTTAATCGGTGCCCTTTATATCGCAAAAAAGGAGGCGTAACATGTCCCTTTATACATATCTATTAATTTCAGCAGTCATATTCACAATCGGTTCGTATGGAATAATTACACAGAGAAGTGGAATTAAAATTCTTATGTGCATAGAACTCCTGCTCAATTCTGCAAATCTCAACCTTGTCGCATTTTCAAGTTTCAACGGTAATGCCACAGGCCAGGTTTTCGCCTTATTTTCAATCGCAATAGCAGCCGCGGAAGCGGCTATCGGATTTGCCATACTTGTAGCCCTTTTCAGGGTGCGGGATACGATAAATCTCGATGACATCAATATACTGAGGTGGTAATATGTTCAGTGATTATGCAGCATTTATAGTATTATTGCCTGTAATTGCATTTGTACTGACGCTTTTCCTGGGCAAGAAACTGTATTCAGGCGGAGCATTGCTGCCAATTGCAGCCATTGCGGGCTCCTTTATCATCTCTTTCGGGATTTTCCTTGAGATTTACCCGAAGGATGGCATAGTCCAGCAATCATGGGCGTGGTTTGCAGGCATGAATATCGGCATACTCATTGACCCGGTTGCGGTCGTTATGCTGATGATGGTTTCGTTCGTAAGCCTGCTCATCCATATCTACGCTGTGGGATACATGTCGCATGACCCTGCAAAGCCGAGATATTTTGCAGAAACGTCGCTCTTTACCGCAGCAATGTTGAGTGTCGTCCTCTCTGATAATATCCTCCAGTTCTTCATATCATGGGAACTCGTGGGTCTCTGTTCGTTCCTGCTTATCGGATTCTGGTACCATAAGCCGTCAGCGGCAGCAGCGGCAAAGAAGGCTTTCCTTGTAACAAGAGTAGGCGATGTGCTGTTCCTTGCAGGGATAGTCCTGCTATACGTCAATATGAGTGAGATAATTGCAGGCCGCGGCTTCACCGTAGCTCAAGGTAACTATATGCTGCAGTTCAAGACCATGTTCGAGGCTATACCTCTCATCAATCCCACCCAACTGACATATATCACGTTATTATTCTTCGGCGGCGCCATAGGCAAGAGCGGCCAGTTCCCGCTTCACGGGTGGCTGCCGGATGCCATGGAAGGCCCCACAACGGTGTCTGCTTTGATCCATGCCGCAACGATGGTTACTGCAGGCGTATATCTTGTCGCCCGGACGTTCCCCATGTTCGCGGCAACGCCCTCCACACTTTCCCCAGGCGTGCCTGATTCCCTCCTCATCGTAGCTTATGTCGGCGGTTTCACGGCGCTGTTCGCTGCAACAATGGGACTTGTAATGAACGACATTAAAAGAGTGCTTGCCTACTCGACTGTAAGCCAGCTCGGGTATATGATGCTCGCCCTGGGAACTGCGGGGGCGGTTGTAGGCTCCCAGGCTGTTGGAATATCCATGTTCCACCTGATAAGCCATGCCTTTTTCAAGGCGCTGCTTTTCCTTTGCGCCGGAAGCGTTATTCATGCCGTAGGCACAAACGACATTCGCGAGATGGGGGGTTTGTTTAGCAAGATGAAGATTACAGGCACAACAATGCTGATAGCCGCGCTTGCGCTTGCAGGAATCGGTATTCCTTTCATCAATATCGGTACGGCAGGTTTCTTCAGCAAAGATATGATAATTGAAAAGGCGTTTGAATACGGGGAATTAAAAGGAGATTTCATTCCCTATGCTTTTGCAATCATAGCAGCCCTTCTTACATCCATTTATATTTTCAGGCTGTGGTTCATGACTTTTACAGGAACGCCGCGCTCAGAGCGGCATTCACATGAATCCCCTGGAGTGATGACGCGTCCTCTCATGATACTTGCAATATTTGCCCTTTTCTTCGGGTTCACGCACCTTGGATTCTATGATTATCTTAACAAGAATTTTGAACTTTTGACAGGGGAAGCGGCGGTTCCTGAAGGCGAAGCGTTGCAGATGTCTCCAATCATTGTACTGCTGCCTGTAATTGTCGGGGTACTGGGTTTCCTGATATCGTATATGATATACCATAAAAGGATGCTGGATATGAGTAAGCTCGTATCATCCCAAAATCCCCTGTATAAACTATTATTAAACAGGTATTACGAACCTAAAATCGGTGCGGATATAATAGGGGTGAAACTGACTCATAATGTTGTTGCGCAATCCGGTGAATTCGTGGACAGGAAAATCATCGACGGGCTTGTGATTGATAACATCATCGGCAATACGTTGTTCAAACTTGGCGAATTTGTCAGGAAACTGCAAACAGGCGTTGTCCAGAATTATGCATCCGTTACATTGCTGGGGCTTGGTTTGCTGATAATTATACTCAGAATCAAATTCGGAGGGACATAAATGGCTGCTTTAATTTCATTGATGATCGCAATACCCTTAATCGGAGCTATCATCACATTTTTGACAAGAACCCGTGAACAGGCGCGCCTGGTAGCGCTCCTAGCTTCAGGGATTTCACTTGTCATATCCCTGATAATATTTTCACGATTCGACAGTTCAATATCCACTATCCAGTTTGGCGAATCATATCCATGGATTGCCAGTCTCGGGGTAAGCCTGAAATTCGGGCTTGACGGCATAGGCATGCCTCTTGTTCTCCTCTCGAACATAGTTATCCCGCTCACCGTCATATTCGCATGGGGGGAGACCAAGGAAGCAAACCGCTTCTATGGCTTGATTCTCCTTGAGCTTGTAGGAGTGCTTGGCGTTTTTACTTCACTTGATTTCTTCGTGTTCTACATATTCTGGGAAATTGTCCTGATACCCATGTACTTCCTGATAAGCATCTGGGGAGGGCCGCGAAAAGATTACGCTGCAATCAAGTTCTTCATATACACCCATGTGGCAAGCCTTGTGATGCTGCTTGCGATATTTGCTCTCTATTTCAATGCATGGAATATCTCTAGAACACCGAGCTTTGATATGTTTTTCCTGCTGAAAAATTACTCGGTAATCCAATCACCGCTGCTTAAGGATGCAATATTCCTGGCGCTGTTGTTTGGTTTTATCGTGAAGATGCCGGCAGTGCCATTCCATACATGGCTTCCGGACGCACACGTGGAAGCGCCCACAGCGGGCAGCGTCATACTTGCAGCCTTGCTGCTCAAGATGGGCGGCTACGGTCTTTTCAGGGTAATCCTTCCCCTTCTTCCGTATTCCGGTTCCCCTGCTAAATTAATAACCCTGATGGCGATAATCGGCGTAGTGAGCATCCTGTACGGGACATTCCTCGCCCTTGCCCAGCGCGACCTTAAGAAAATGGTGGCGTACTCAAGCATAAGCCATATGGGTTATGTGACCCTCGGCGCCGCCGCCCTTATTCCTCTTTCCGTAAGCGGTGCGATGTACCAGCAGTTCTCGCACGGGCTCATTACTGCCGTGTTGTTCATGTCGTGCGGTGTCATCCAGCATTCTGCGGGTACCAGGATTATCGGTGATCTCGGCGGAATTGCAAAATACATGCCAAAACTCACGTTCCTGATGCTTGCCGGGTTCCTTGCCTCGCTTGGGCTTCCCGGAATGAGCGGATTCATAGCCGAATTCCTTGTGCTGGTCAATTCGTATTTCACGCTGCCCACATTCGTGATACTCGCACTCTTTGGAATCGTGTTTACAGCAGGATATCATCTCTGGGCAATGCAGAGAGCAATATTTGGAACATACAATGAAAAACTAGGGCATATCCATGACGGGGCGAACTATGAGATGGCTTCCATGGGCATACTGATACTGCTGATAATATTCTTCGGTCTAAATCCAAACCCGGTTCTTACTATGATGACAACGAACGCCGAGCAGCTATTGAAATTTGTCGTGCTGAGAGGAGTGATAACATGAATTATAATCTACTCGCCCCTGAAATCCTGCTGACATTACTGGCTCTACTGGTTGTCATTTTGGGTCTCTTGATGAGAGACGTTTCCAAGAATATGCTTGGATATATAAGCGCTGCAGGTCTCCTGGCTTCGATCGTATATGTCCTTGGAAATGGAATGAACGAAGTAGCAAGTTTCTTCTACAATTCCCTGACCATTGACCCGCTATCACAGATATTTAAATTGATATTCTTAATCGTTTCATTGATCGTAGTTATTGCCTCTATCGAATATTTCAGGGATAACCGCAGTCAGGATGAGTATTATGCCCTGCTTCTCCTCGCTACGGTCGGGATGATGGTAGTAGCATCGGCAAATGACCTGGTTGCATTGTTTGTCGGTTTTGAACTTGCCAGCATGTCCACGTACGTATTAGCAGGTTTTGAGAAAAAGAACCCCTCGTCACTTGAGGCTGCATTAAAATATTTCATCATAGGTTCGCTCTCCTCGGCATTGATGCTGTTTGGCATGTCGCTTGTATATGGCATAACAGGTACAACGAATATTCCTGCGATCATAGATTTCTTCAAATCCAATCCCATGATGGCGACGAGCTCGCTTGATGTAGTGGCCATGATATTCCTTGTCGCCGGATTCGGATTCAAGATGGCGCTTGTCCCCTTCCATATGTGGGCGCCCGATACATACGAAGGTTCACCTGGCGTTGTATCATCACTTCTTGCAGCCGGTTCAAAAAAGATGGGATTCGTTGCGGCATTCAGGGTTCTTGTGCTTGCCCTTGTTGCGATACGCATTGATATCCAGATGACGTTTGCAATTCTTGCAATAATCACGATGACTTACGGCAACATAGTGGCGATATCCCAGCGCAGCGTAAAAAGGATGCTTGCATATTCATCCATAGCGCAGGCAGGATACATTTCCCTGGCATTTGTGGTTACTACACAGATGTCAATCGCAGGGGGTATTCTTCTTGCCCTTGGTCATGCTTTGATGAAAGGCGGCGCGTTCCTTGCAGTTGCACTGGTAGGATATATGGTGCTTTCTGATAACAAAAACGCTAAGAACACTGATGACCTTGGGAATTTCGCAGGGCTTGGAAAACGTGCCCCGATAACCGCTTTTTCGTTATTCGTATTCTTTTTAGCCCTGGCAGGTATCCCGCCTTCGGCAGGATTCGTCGGCAAGTTTGTGCTTTTCTATTCAATCACCATTGAGGCAGTATCTCAGGCAAGCAGCTGGCTGCTGATAGTTGTAATTATCGCAATTTTAAACAGCGCCCTCTCCATTTATTACTATGCCCGCGTGATAAGATACATGTACGTCCTGCCTCCGAATGGAGAGAAAATAAAAGAGCCCACGCCGTATGTTGTGGCTATCCTGATAGCAGTGATAGGGACAATCGGCATAGGATTGTATCCTGAGCCTTTTATCCAGATGGCAATGAATGCTGCAAAAGTTTTAGGAGTGTGATTTTAATGGCAGATTGCGACCTGTGCGGTACGGCAAGACCCACCCTTTGCCCTGTAAAAGTGAAAGCTCCATCAGTCTTATCGGCTTATCCGACCGGGACATGGAGGGGAATCAACGAAGAATGTCTTGCCAGTTGCCATGAGGCAAATCTTAACAGGGTCCCGGCCAATGGTAAGAAATGCGACCT